>DASXHQ010000075.1:0-68091 GCA_036488415.1 Rhizomicrobium sp. | reverse complement strand
CTGCACCATCTCCATGCCTTTTAGCTTCGCATCGGTTGCGGCATGGCGAACGATATCCGCGCCGTCCGCGGTCAGTGTTGTCTGGCGATCCGGGAAGAACACGACGTACACCGGCGGGGCCGAGGAGAAGAAATCCATCGTCCCGCAACCGGTCAATGCCAATAACGAAGCAAAAACAATGATCTTTCGCATATCCAATCCCCCGCTACCTAGACAAACGCGGCAGTTGGATTCCGGTGCCATGAAAGACGTGCAAGCCGGCGTGGGGTGTGATCGCCGAATACGCAAACGGCGCGTGACATTTCTGTCATCGCGCCGTCGCAATTCGACAAAAACCGCTCAGCCTTTCAGCAATTCCACCAGCGTGGTGCCGAGTGCCGCGGGATTGGGCGACACGCGGATGCCTGCGCTTTTCATCGCCTCGATCTTGGAATTCGCGTCGCCCTTGCCGCCGGAGATGATGGCGCCGGCATGGCCCATGCGGCGGCCCGGCGGTGCGGTGACGCCCGCGATGAAGCCGACCGTCGGCTTCTTGGTCTTGTTGTGCTTGAGGAAGTCGGCCGCGTCTTCTTCGGCGCTGCCGCCGATCTCGCCGATCATGATGATGCTCGTCGTCTCGGGGTCCTTCAGGAACATGTCGAGCACTTCGATATGCTCGGTGCCCTTCACCGGATCGCCGCCGATGCCGACACAGGTTGTCTGGCCAAGGCCGACGGCGGTGGTCTGCGCGACCGCTTCATAAGTGAGCGTGCCGGAGCGCGAGACAATGCCGACCGAGCCGCGCTTGTGTATGTGTCCCGGCATGATGCCGATCTTGCATTCGCCGGGCGTGATGACGCCAGGGCAGTTGGGGCCGATCAAGCGCGACTTCGATCCGCCAAGTGCGCGCTTCACCTTCACCATGTCCAGCACCGGAATGCCTTCGGTGATGCAGACGATCAGCGGAATCTCCGCATCGATCGCTTCGAGGATCGCATCGGCTGCGAAGGGCGGCGGGACATAGATCACGGAGGCATCGCAGCCCGTCACTTCCTTCGCCTGCCGCACGGTGTCGAACACCGGAAGGTTCAAATGCGTGGTGCCACCTTTGCCGGGCGAGGTGCCGCCGACCATCTTGGTGCCGTAAGCGATGGCCTGCTCGGAATGGAAGGTGCCCTGATTGCCGGTGAAGCCCTGGCAAATGACCTTGGTATTTTTGTCGACGAGGATGGACATATTTCTTTAGCCCTTCACGGCATGCACGATTTTCTGCGCGGCGTCGGCGAGGTCGTTGCCGGAGACGATGGGAAGGCCGCTATCGGCGAGAATCTTCTTGCCGAGTTCGACATTGGTGCCTTCCAGGCGCACGACCAGCGGCACCTTCAGCGAAATCTCGCGCGCGGCGGCCACGATGCCTTCCGCGATGATGTCGCATTTCATGATGCCGCCGAAGATGTTGACCAGAATGCCTTTCACATGCGGATCGGAGACGATGATCTTGAAAGCCGCGGTGACTTTCTCTTTCGTCGCGCCGCCGCCGACATCGAGGAAGTTGGCGGGCTCGCTGCCATAGAGCTTGATGATGTCCATGGTCGCCATCGCCAGACCAGCGCCGTTCACCATGCAGCCGATTTCGCCGTCGAGCTTCACATAATTGAGATCGTATTTCGATGCTTCGACCTCCATCGGGTCTTCTTCGTCCAGATCGCGCAGTTCCCGGATGTCCTTGTGGCGGAACAACGCGTTGTCGTCGAAGTTCATCTTGGCATCGAGGCAGATGATGTTGCCGTCTTTCGTCACCACGAAGGGATTGATTTCCAGAAGGCTCATGTCCTTGGCGAGGAACGCGTTGTAGAGGGACTGCACGACCTTGCCGCATTGCTTGGCCTGATCGCCCTTCAGCTTCAGCGCGGTCGCGATGTCGAGGCCGACATAAGGCGAATAACCGACAGCGGGTTCGATCTGGAAGGTCTGGATTTTCTCCGGCGTGTCATGCGCGACGGCCTCGATGTCCATGCCGCCTTCGGTGGAGACGATGAACGCGATGCGGGAGGTCTCGCGATCGACCAGCGCGGAGAGATAAAGCTCGCGGTCGATGGCCGAACCATCTTCAATATAGAGGCGTTTCACGACGCGGCCATGCGGGCCGGTCTGGTGCGTGACCAGCGTCATGCCCAACATGCGCTTGGCTTCTTTCTCCACGTCCTCGATGGATTTGACCACCTTCACGCCGCCGCCCTTGCCGCGTCCACCCGCATGGATCTGTGCCTTCACCACCCACACCGGACCGGGCAATTGCTTCGCCGCGGCGACCGCTTCCTCCACCGTGAAGGCAGCGATGCCTTTGGGAACGGGAACGCCGAAGCCGCGCAGGACTTCCTTGGCCTGATATTCGTGGATGTTCATGGAGACTCCGAAATGCCGGAAATGAAGGATCGGGCCGCACAATAGCAAGGCAGCCTGCCCGTGCAAGGAAGGCGAAGTCGCAGCTATTCCAGCCGAAAAATCAGGCTTTTGCGAATAGCACGCCGGAGTTTTCCAACGTCGCATAACGCAGCGTCAGCGCAAGTGCCGCGAGCATCACCGGAACGGCGATGGGGACGAGCGTGAGCGCGGGCAGAGCGCGGGCAAGAAAGGGCATCAGCCACAGCGCCGCGATCATCGCTTTCTCACAGGGACGGAAACCCTGCACGATACCGTCGGCGGCCAGCAGTGCAATGGCAGGCGCCAGCGCCATCAGGTCGTAGTCGAGACTGTAGGGCGTCGCCAGAATCGCGGCGATGCAGAGCGCCGCGCCTTTGACGGATTGCGAGACATCGCTGCGCCAGATGCGGAACAGCGACACCCCGCAAAGAAGCGTGACGAGTCCCTGCGCGATGTAAGCGAGTGGAATGGGTCCGCTCCACATGCGCACCCAGGCGAACACGCTCTGGATTCGATAGAAGCCGGTGCTGCCCTGTTCGAGCACCACCGTACGCGTGAACTCTTCCGAGGACGAGAACGCGCGCCAGATGTCCGTCCCGAAGAACGCGGTGCAGAGAACAACGAGTGTGACGACCGAGAGCGCCGCGCCGCCGATCACGCGCCAGCGCCCGGTGATGAGAAGGACCAGTGGGATCATCAAACCGAATTGCGGCTTGTAGGCGAGGAGTCCGAAGAGCAATCCGGCGATTACGGGTCGTCTGTCCAGAAGTGCTAGCGCACCGGCCAGCAATGCAGCCGTGAGAAATCCATTGTGACCGGCGAGCAGATTGGCGAACACGGCGGGGAAAGCGACAGCGAACAATATCCACGACGAGGCTTCGAATTTTGTGCCTGCATTGCGCAACATCAGCGCCATTGCGCCGAGATAAAGCGCGAAAGTCACCGCCTGCCAGACGAACAGCGCCGCGAAATAGGGAAGCTGTGCGAGCGGCGCAGCGATAAGCAGAAGAAACGGCGGATAGTGCCAGCCATAGAAGGGCGTCTTCGCGCCGAAGATCGCGCGCTCGGCGGCGAGATGTTTTGCCGGAACATAGATGTCCGTGACATGCCCGGCGTTGGCCTCCATCCCCGCCGTGTAGATGTTCGAGAAATCCGATCCCAACGGACGGCCTTGATAGTCGTTCAGCCCGTGCGCGGTCAGGAACAGGAACGCGATGACGACGGCATAGCCGATGAGCAATGCGCTCGCCCAAAGCCGGGCGCGCTCCAATGTCACCCCATCGCCTTCGCGGATGTGCTCCCAAAAACGCAAAAATCCGGCCTTCCTTTCGGGAAAGCCGGATTTTGCGCGTGTAGCCTTTAAGACTTAGTAGCTGCTGGTGCCCACGCCGCCATCCATCGACATGCCGGAGACTTCGGCGTCCGAGGCCGAGGATTGCGATAGGCGGGACGAGGTGGCGCAGACTTGCGTGCGGAAGGAGAAGAAGAAGTCTCCTGTGCCGAAGAGGCGCAAATTGGTACGCTCGGTGCAGTCCTTCACCGGAACCGCCGGCGCGCATTTCAGCATGCCGTCCTTGTAGTGGCGCAGCGCTTCACCCGGGCCGCAGTTCAAAACCGTGCCGTTGGCATAAGCGCCGGCCATGCCCTGATCGGACTGGACCATGTCGCCGATGACAACCTTTAGAGTTGCGCCCGGAATGCAGCGCGCCACTTCGCCTTCGTAAGCGGATTCGATCCAGGTATCGCGCGTCATGTGTGAGGCGCCGAATTCTTGGCCCTGCGCGATGCACACCGCATGGATCGCTTTGACGACGCTGGCTTCGGTCATCTGGCAGGTCTGTTGCGCTTCGACCGCCACCGCGCCGCCGACATAGCCGCCGCCCTGGTTGATCGTCGTGGATTCCGAATAGGAGCCGCTCGATACAGAGACATTCGCCTGCGAATTCGAGCTGGCGCTGGCCTGCGCCAATGCCGCTGCAAACGCTTCTGCCTCAGCATTTCCGCCACCGCCGCCTTTCACGATGACGATGTTCTTGTTGATGCTGATGTTCTTGTTGTCGTTGATGTTCTTATTGATGTTCACATTCTTGTTGATGTTGACGTTTTTGTTGATGTTGATGTTGTTGTTCACATTGATGTTTTTGTTGTCGTTGATGTTCTTGTTGATATTGATGTTCTTGATATTGTTGATGTTGTTATTGATGTTGATGTTTTTGACGTTGTTGATGTTGTTGTTGATGTTTACCGGCTTGAACACGTTGATGTTCTTGTTGATGAACACCGGCTTGTTGATGTTGATGCCGCCATGGCTGCCTCCGTTCTTGCAGCCGGGGCCGCCGCTCATGCCGCCATAGCCGCTGCTGCCACCGGCGAAGGCCGGGACAATCGGCGCCGTCGCGGTGAGAAGGGCGAAGGACGTCACAAAAACGATCAGTGGCTTCAACGTCATGGCATGCTCCTTGGCCTTGCCATGCTAGCCGCGCTCCTCTGAGACGCTGCCTTGAACATTGACAAAGCCTTAATGTCAGACCGTCAATGCTTCACGAACCATGCCACGAGCGCTGGTTTGCGGGGACCGGGATTTGATCCAGAACGAGACAGTTTCTGAGGCCCCATACCGCTGCGGTTGCAAGTCGTGATCCCGATCTCAGACGACAATCCCACCCGCACTACGGCGATTGTGAACTGGGCCATCATCCTGGCTTGTGTGGCGGCCTTTCTCTGGGAGATTTCGTTGGGGCATCAGATGGATGCCGCGATCATGATCTTGGGCTTCACGCCGGATGCGTTGTCCAGTCCTCCGCATCGCATGCCGGGTTACCTGACCGTTCCGGGACCGGCCACGATATTAACCTCGATGTTCCTGCATGGCGGCTGGCTGCACATCGCCGGCAACATGCTTTACCTCTGGATATTCGGTAACAACATCGAAGACGCGATGGGGCATGTGCGCTATCTGCTCTTCTATCTTGTTTGCGGCGTCATCGCTGCACTCACCATGGCGTACGTCGATCCTCATTCGCAGATACCGATGGTCGGCGCATCGGGCGCGATCTCGGGCGTGCTTGCCGCCTATCTGCTTCTATTTCCCCGCGCCCGCGTCACCGTTATCGTACCGCTGGGCATCATCTTCTATCCAATGGTCATCAGCGCGATGTGGGTGATCGGCTTTTGGTTCGTGCTGCAATTGATCAGCGCCGCATTTACTCCATTGGGCCAGCCCGGCGTTGCGTTCTGGGCGCATGTCGGCGGCTTCGCGGCGGGACTTGTTCTCACGCCCGCCCTTAAATCGAGCCAGTTCCGGCTGTTTGGCGATGTGCGCAGAGGCCCTTGGGGCTAAGCCTCACGTGTAAGCGCACGGCATCGTTGAAGAAATCACTCAGTCGTTCCGTCTGGCATGGGCCGTGCTGATTACCCGGCAGCAAGGTTGCGTTTCGTCTCACTGCGAGACGCGGCCCAAATCGAACGCCGGAGCACATCGCGGTCATGAAGCACAGAAACAGCCATCTGCTGGTGGGATATTGGAGCCGCTTGCGCAAAGGCCGCGATGTTCCGGATCAGACCGATATCGATCCGCGCTCCATCAAGCGCATGCTCTCGCATGTGTTTATTCTCGAGGCGTCGAATGCGGCGCACCCGATCTATCGTCTTGCCGGCACATCGCTCTGCGAGCGTTATGGCAGCGAGCTCAAGGGCACCAATTTCTTGTCGCATTGGGATGGCCAGAGCCGCAATGCGCTCGCCGCGCTGATGCGCCAGTCGCTGGCGACGCGCTCACCAATCTGCCTCTCCTCCATCGCCTCCACGGCCGATTGCGGCATGGTCGAGCTTGAAACGATCCTCGCGCCGGTGAGTTTCGGCGATGACGGTCCGACACGTTTTCTCGGCATGGTTCAGGTGCTGAGCGATATTTCCGTGCTTGGCGGCCGCGCCATCGCGTTCGAGCGTCTGGTTGCCTCGCAAGTGGTTTCCGAGAACGAGCCGATTTCGGTTCGCGACAATCCTCCACCGCCTCCGCCCGCCCGACCGCTGCAAAGCCTGCGTAGCCATCCGCGCGCGCCGCATCTGCGCCTGGTCGTTTCGCATCCGAGCCCGGAAGCGGTTCGCTGCGAGATGGATGACGCCATGTTGAAGCTGATCGCGGCGCTGGAGATCGTCGCCAAGCCGGCCAATCTCAACGTGGTGTCGAAATCAGTTTGAGGGCGGCGAATCCGGCGGCGCCTGAGTCTGGGCCGGCGCATTCTCCGGCTTGGTCGGATGATCGACCGGATCATTGTGCAGGATGACCCGGTTCATGTTCGCCTTGTCCTGGCGCTGCTGGAGATAGGGGACTTCGTAGCCCTGGATCTTAGCGGTGTAAGCCTCGAATGCCGCATCGTCATCCGGCAGCCGCTTGTCGCAACGATCCGGCGGCAGATGACGTTCTTCCTGGCACCACATGTCGAAATTCATGTTGGTGAGTGGAACGGTGCCGGCGGTCTGCGCCTGCGCGTAGCTTATTGAAACCGTCGCGGCGAAGGCAAAGGCGAGCGAACGAACTTTGACTGTCATAATACCACCTCGCCCAGCACCCTACGCCTGAAACAAACGTCGCGGAAGCGCCGTGGGTTGCGCGTGGCTTGGTTTGAAGACACGTCGAGACAGATTTCACACAACAATCGGGCCGGATTGCATTGCGTGGTTGTCACGTTTTTGCGTGAGCCTATTCCGCCGCCACAGCTTGCGAATTGTCTTCGGCGACGCGCACATGCTCCGGCAGAGGAGCGGCCTTGCCCAAGATCATATCGGACGCCTTTTCCGCGATCATGATGGTGGGCGCGTTGGTATTCCCGGATACCAGCGAGGGCATCACGGAGGCATCGACCACGCGAAGCCCTTCGATTCCATGGACCCTGAGCTGCGGATCGACCACGGCGTCCCTGTCATGTCCCATCTTGGCGCTGCCGACCGGATGATAGATCGTCTCCGCCGTCTTGCGGATGAAGGCGTCGATCTGCTCGTCCTTGGTCACATGCGCGCCGGGCATCAATTCCGGGCCGCGATAGGCGTCGAAGGCCTTGGTGGCGAAAAGCTCGCGCGCGATCTTCACGCCTTCGCGCAAAGCGCGGCGATCTTCCTCCGCTTCCAGATAGTTCGGCTGGATCACTGGCGCGGCCAGCGGATCGGCGGATTTGATCGAGATGTAGCCGCGGCTTTCCGGGCGAAGCTGGCAGACATGCGCCATGAAGCCGTGGCGGTCGGCCTTCTTGCGTGTGTGATCGTACATCAACGCGGTGATGAAGTGATATTGCAGGTCCGGCGTTTCCAGGTCCGGGCGGCTCTTTACGAAGCCGCCGGACTCAAGACCCTGTCCCGTCGCCAGACCGGTGCCGAGCAGCATGTATTGCAAACCCGTCTTCAGCGCGTTGAGCGGGTTGGCCTGACTGTAGAGGGTTATTGGCTGGCTGGATTCATATTGGATTGAGCAGTCCAAATGATCTTGCAGGTTCTTGCCGACGCCTTTGAGATCGAGCACAACCGGAATGTCGAAGCGCTTGAGAATGTCGGCATCGCCGACGCCGGAGAGCAGAAGCACCTGCGGCGTGTTCACCGCGCCGCCCGATAGCAGCACTTCGCGCGTCGCACCCGCCTGAACTTTTTTCTTGTCCTGGACGTATTCGACGCCGGTGGCGCGTTTGCCCTCGAACAGGATGCGGCTGACATGCGCGTTGGATTCGATGGTTAGGTTCGGGCGCGACAGGATGGGCGTCAGGTAAGCGGCCGCCGCGCTCCAGCGTTTGCCGTTTCTGATGGTCAGCTGATAGGGCCCGAAGCCCTCCTGCTGATAACCGTTGAAGTCCTGCGTCTCGCGATAGCCCGCATCAACGCCCGCCTGGATGAAGGCGCCGAACAGCGGGTTCGACGAACGCCCGTCCGAGACATGCAGCGGCCCATCGCCGCCGTGAAATTCGTCGCTGCCGTTCTCGTTCGTCTCGGCGCGTTTGAAATAGGGCAGCACGTCCGCGAAGGACCAGCCTTCATTGCCCATCTGCCGCCAGTGATCGTAGTCGCGCGCGTGGCCGCGGATATAGATCATGCCGTTGATCGAAGACGATCCGCCCCAGCCGCGTCCGCGTGGCCAATAGAGCTTGCGGTTGTTGAGATGCAGCTGGCCTTCGGTGTCGTAGTACCAGTTGTGCGGGTTCTTCTTGCCGATGAGGGCGGGAATGCCCGCCGGCATGTGGATCATCATCGACTTGTCGCGCGGACCGGCCTCTATCAAGAGGACCTGGTTGTTGGGATCAGCGGAGAGACGATTGGCGAGCACGCAGCCCGCGCTGCCCGCGCCGATGATGATGTAGTCGAACGCTTTCATGGATCGCTTCCCGGTCCCCATTCTTCTTGGGACCGAGATTAGCGCAAAGATGACGCCTGTGTCGCGCTTTCCGTGCGCCTGCCCTTACGGAACGAGCGTCACCACCGCGCGACGGTTTTTGGGCTCTTTCACGCCGTCGCCGGTCTGCACCGCCAGGTCGGTTTCGCCGACGCCGGAGGTGCTGATGGCCTCGCGCCGCGCGCCCATGTCGACCAGGGCTTCCTCCACCACATTGGCCCGCTTCACCGAGAGGCGCTGATTATAGGCGGCGGTGCCGGAAGTGTCGGTATGGCCGACGATGGTGATGCGCGACTGACCGCCGGCGCGCGCCGTGGCGATCGCCTGCTGCAGAGTCGTCAGCTGCTCGGCTTTCAGGTCCCAGGAGTTAAGATCGAAATAGACCTGATAATCCGCGGGCGTCGTGATTGTGGTCGTCGTCGTTGTGATGATCACCGGATTGAGTTCGTGCTCAAGCTGGGTGAGCGCTGCGTCGAGGCCGCGGCGGCATTGCGCGGACGCGTTGCGCAGGCTCTCGACGCGTGCGTCCATGATCCGGCAGTCGTACTGAACCTGCGCGCGGGCGGCGTCGGCGGGGAATTTGCCGCGCCCGTCTTCCAACGCCTTGAGCAGACGATCGCGTATCGTGGCTGCGTCCGCGTTTCCGTCCGGTGCCGGTTCGGGAAGCACTTCCTGTCCCTGCGCCGCGTCGATCCCCTTCTGCGCATAGGCCGTCGCCAGATCGCCGACATCCATCGGCGAATTGTCGTCGGAGCCGCTGTTGGCATCGAAGGCCGTGCTGGCGGAACTGCCTTCGTCGCCGAAGGAGTGCGCGAGATAGGAATAGTCCTTATACAGCTCCTTGGAGAAATCCGATCCCGTCGGCTGGGCCCGGTCCAGATCGTCCAGCAAGCCATTGCCGGCGCAGGCGGACAGGGCGAGCGCTGCGGCCACAACGGCGATGCGGATAAGGCCGGTGCGGGATGAGGCGAGCGTCATTGCCGGTATTCTCCTGCTGATACGGGTAAGAATTGGTTCCGGACGGAACCCGCGTAGAATTGCCGGCCGATCCTATAACCTGCGCCGCCCCAGAGGTTAAGCCCCGGCTGATAACTCCTTTTTAAGGATGACGGCGGAACGCCTCGGTAACCTCCTGTTGACCGTTAGAGCTTACAACAACGTGGTTGATCCCCGGGGTCCGCCTTTTTTGGGTGGCGTTGAGCATGGCGGCAGACAAAGACGAACTGGTCGCAAAAGCCCGCGCGGAGCGCCGGCGCTACAAACGCGTGCCGGTCGCGCTGTCGGGCCGTCTTTTCGTTCCCGCTGAAAGCCGCGAAGCCCATTGCAAGATTGCCGATATGTCACCTGGCGGCGCGCATATCGTCTGCGAGATCGTTCCGCCGCAAGGCGCGCATGTCGTCGTCTATATCGATGGCTTCGGCCGCTTCGAAGGTGTTGTTGCGCGTCCCGCCGAAGGGGCGTTCGGCATTCAATTCAATTGCTCGCAGCACAAACGCGAGCGCGTGGCGGAACAGCTCACGCTCTATCTCAACGGCGGCAATCTCAGCGAATCCAGCTTGCGCCGTCATGACCGCGAGCCGACCAAGGGCCTTGCGCGCTTCACCCGCGCCAATGGCGATGTCGTCAATTGCGAGGTGCTGGACCTTTCTCTGTCCGGCGTATCGCTGGCGACGGATGTTCGCCCGCCGGTTGGCGAGTTCGTGCTCATCGGACAGATGGCGGGCCGTGTCGCGCGCCATCACGAAACCGGCATCGGTATCGAATTCGTGGCGCAGGAAAAAGCCGCCGCGCCCGAGCCGGCGAAGCCCAAGCTCTTCGTCGCGCGCTAGGCTTTCTTCTTTTTCGCTTTTGTCTTTTTTGGTTTTGGCTTCGGCGCTTCCTCGAACCCGAGGCTTACGCGCATCTTCTTCGTCAGGCCGGACGCGATCATGTTGTAGGAGCGCTCCAGATAGGCCTTGAGTTCGCTGTCTTTCAGCGCCGACAGCCTTTCCAGCCTCACCCATTGATTGCGCGCCATGTAAGGCGCCTGAACGATGCCTTTCTGCTTGGTGAGGATGTCGAAGCTGGTTTCACCGGCCTTGAACGTCAGCCCCGGTTCGGCGTCGCCTGAGCCGCCGACAACCGCGAACACCTTTCGGCCGATCTTGTAGACCTGATGATCGCCCCATTGCACGACCATGGTCGTATGCTTGAGCGATTTCAGAAATTTCTCGACCTCTTTGTAGGTCACTTCTTCAGCTCCGCGATGCCGAGCGCGTGGCGCGCGCGGCTGCGGTGATCGTCGGTGATGTGGCGCGAGACAATGCCGATCGCCATCGCCAGCACCGCCGCGTCGTCGGTGAAGCCCAATCCCGCGATGAAATCGGGAATGGCGTCGAACGGTATGACGAAATAGGCGAGGGCCGCGAACAGAACGCCCTTTACCCGAGAGGGTGTTGCCGGATCGACGGCGCAATAATAGGCGGCGGCGAGGTCTTCGGCGAACGGGACGTGCCCGGCGAGCTTGCGCAGTTTCCGCCAGAAGCTTTTCTCGACGATGCGCTCGTTGCGCGCGATGATTGCGGGCAATTGATAGGTCGCTGGATCGGTCAGGTCTGTTTTGGACGTCATAACGCGTAATATCGGGTCGATAGCCGGAATTGGAAAGGGGTTCGCATGCCCGAACAAAGCTCGGAAATCCTGAGCAATCAGCCTTTTCCACGCCTGATGGGCGTGGAGATCGTGGAAGCCACGAAAGAAAAAGTGTCCGCCCGCCTCGTCGTGCGGCCCGACCTGTGCACCGCGGCGAACATCCTGCACGGCGGCGCCATCATGGCCTTCGCGGACACGCTGGGCGCCATCGGTGCGTGGCTCAACCTGCCCGATGGCGCGCTCACCACGACCATCGAAAGCAAGACGAACTTCATCGGTGCCGCGAGGGAAGGCTCGACCGTCACGGCGGAATCCACGCCTTTTCACATCGGCAAGCGCAGCTCGGTGTGGCAGACCAAGATCTTGCGCGAAGATGGCAAGCTCGTCGCGGTGGTGACGCAAACCCAGATGGTCCTGACCTGAGCGTTTCCGTCACGTCAGACTAGGCGCGAGCAGGGGATACCCGCTAAGAGTCCGCCAGCTTTCAGGGCCAAGGATTCAGGAAAGGACAGAATATGGAACTCAATTCCAACATTTCCGCCGTCGTCACCGGCGGCGCATCGGGTCTCGGCGAAGCGACTTCGCGCCTGCTCGCTAAGAACGGCGTGAAGGTCGCGATCTTCGATATGCAGAAGGACAAGGGCGAGAAAGTCGCCTCCGAAATCGGCGGCATGTTCTGCGAAGTGAACGTCACGAGCGATGAAAGCGTCGAAGCCGGATTCAAAAAAGCGCGCGATGCTCAGGGCCAAGAACGCATCCTCGTCAACTGCGCCGGCACTGGCAACGCCCAGAAGACTGCGGGCCGCGACAAGAAAACGGGCGAGATCAAGTTCTTCCACGCGAAAGACTTTGACCGCATCATCCAGATCAATCTCGTCGGCACCTATCGCTGCATCGCGATGAGCGCGGCGGGCATGCTGACGCTCGATCCGCTGGACGGCGGCGAGCGCGGCGCCATCGTCAACACCGCGTCGGTCGCGGCGCAGGATGGCCAGATCGGCCAAGCGTCCTACACGGCGTCGAAAGCGGGCATCAACGGCCTCACGCTCGTTGTCGCGCGCGATCTCGCGCAAGAAGGCATTCGCTGCAACACGATCATGCCGGGTCTCTTCAATACCCCGCTTCTGGCCGGTGCGCCGGAGCAGGTGAAACAGGCGCTGGGTGCGCAAGTGCCGTTCCCGCCGCGTCTGGGCAACCCGCCGGAATACGCCTCGCTCGCGCTGCAGATGATCACCAATGGCTATTTCAACGGCGAATGCGTGCGCCTCGACGGCGCCATCCGCATGGCGCCGCGGTAGAGCAATGGCGAGTCCCAAGGTAGGCGATCTTGTTGAGATCAAAATCGCCAAGGGATTCGCTTATGCTCTTTTCACACACCAGCACCCGCAATTCGGTGCGCTGCTGAGAGTGCTAGTGGGCCAACATAAGAAACGGCCGCCAGAACTGGTTCCGCTGATTGCGGAGCCAGTTCAGTTTTCAACATTCTTTCCACTGAACGCCGCTGTCGCGCGAGAACTTGTCACCATCGTCGCCAATGTCGGAGTGCCCGAAAAACTGAGCGCTTTCCCGATTTTCCGAGATGGCGTCGAAGACCCGAAGAGCGGAAAAGTCGAAACCTGGTGGCTTTGGGATGGCAAGAAAGAATGGTGCGTCGGACCACTCACATCCGATCAAAGCAAAATGCCAATCCGCCAGATCGTAAATGATACGATGCTGCAAACTATGATTGAGCAAGGCCGGACCGACTGACCTTTAGTGCGCTGATAGCTCGTGGATCTGGCTGTTCGCCAGCGTGAGTTTGGCGATGGAGAGATCGCCGTGGCGCTCCAATTCGTCGAGGAACGATTTTGTGCGCGCCAGCGCGTCGGCATGGTTCTGCGCCCATTCGTCCGCCGCTTGCGAGCCTTCGGCGCGCGTGCGGTCGATCTTGTCGTTCTCGAAGCCTTCCAGAACATGCGCGGTGAGCGAACGCTGGCCGGCAAAGAGGTCGTCGATGATCCGGCGGATGGCAAGGCGGTCCCAATGCTCCGTGGCGGTGATACGCTGCGCCAGACCGCGCAGCCGGTCGATGCCGACAATCGCGCCGATGGCGAAGTAAGCGCCCGCCACCAGGTCGACATCGAGCGAGCGGGTGTTGGCAAGCTGCACGATCTCCGGCGCTGTATTCCACAAGGAGAGCGCCGCAACGTCGTCGGCGATGTCTTCCGGCACGCCGGCGTGGGTCAGTTCCTTGATGTGCGCGACGGTGTCGTCCATCTCGTAAGGCGAGACCAGCGAGGAATAGGTACCCCGTAACGACTCCACGCCCTTGCGATAGCGGTCGACGGTTTCACCGATGGTTGCGTTCGCCGGCACGTTCACCAGGAACCACAGGCCCAGACGGCGAAGCAATTCCGCCACGCTGGCATACATCGTGGTCTGCACATCGGCGTGAACCTTCTTGTCCAACCCATCGATGCGCGCGTTGAGCGCTTCCAGATTGAAGGCCCCCTCCGCGATCACGAAGGCGCGGGCCACGCGCGCCGCCGGAGCGCTGGAGACTTCCTTCACGCGATGGATGAACACTGGCCCCGCGAGGTTGACGATGCGGTTCGCTAGCACCGTCGAAATGATTTCTCGGCGCAGCCGATGCTGCTTCAGCTCTTCGGGGAAGCGTTCGACGACAGCTTTGGGGAAGTAAGCGGCTAGCGTCGTCTCGAAATAGGGATCGTCGGGCAGATCGCTCGCCTGGATCTCGGCATCGAGATCGAGCTTGGCATAAGCGAGCAGCACCGCGAGCTCGGGGCGCGTGAGCCCTTTGCCTTCCTGTCCGCGTTTGCGCATCTCTTCGTCGGTCGGCAGGAATTCCACCGCCCGGTCCAGCTTTCCGCGTTTTTCCAGATCGCGCATGAAGCGCGCCTGCGCATCGAGGTCTTTGGTGCCCCGCGATTGCGATACCGACAGCGCCTTGGTCTGCTCGTAATTGTCGTCGAGGACCAACGCCGCCACATCGTCGGTCATCTGTGTGAGCAATTCGTCACGCGCCTGCGCGGTAAGTTCGCCGCGGCGAAGCGGATTGCTCAGAAGAATTTTGAGGTTCACCTCATGGTCGGAAGTGTCGACACCTGCCGAATTGTCGATGGCGTCGGTGTTGATGCGCCCGCCTTTCAATGCATATTCCACGCGGCCCAGCTGCGTCGCGCCGAGATTGGCGCCTTCGCCCACGACCTTGGCGCGGATATCGGCGCCGTTGACTCGGATCGCATCGTTGGCACGGTCGCCGACATCGAGATTGGTCTGCGAAGCTGCTTTCACATAGGTGCCGATGCCGCCGAACCACAGAAGATCGACGTCCGCCTTCAGCAGCGCCTTCATCAATTCCGCCGGTGTCGCCTTGTCTTTGGCGATGCCCGCAAGCTGTTTCATCTGGGGCGAGAGCGGAATTTCCTTCATCGAGCGGGCAAAAACGCCGCCGCCTTCGGAGATGAGCGATTTGTTGTAATCGGCCCAGCTGGAACGCGGCAGGTCGAACATGCGCGCGCGCTCTTTCCACGAACCCTCTACATCCGGATCGGGGTCGATGAAGATGTGGCGGTGATCGAATGCAGCGACGAGCTCGGTCTGCTTGGAGAGCAGCATGCCATTGCCGAACACATCGCCCGACATGTCGCCCACGCCGACCACCGTGAACGGCTCGCTCTGGATGTCGCGGCCCTGTTCGCGGAAATGGCGCTTCACCGCTTCCCACGCGCCCTTGGCCGTGATGCCCATTTTCTTGTGGTCATAGCCGTGGCTGCCGCCGGAGGCGAACGCATCGCCCAGCCAGAAGCCGTGCTCTTCGGCGATGCCGTTGGCGATATCGGAGAAGGTTGCCGTGCCTTTGTCGGCGGCGACGACGAGATAAGGATCGTCATTGTCGTGACGCACGACATGCTCCGGCGGAACGATACTACCATCGGGGAGGATATTGTCGGTCAGATCCAGCAATCCGTTGATGAAAACTTTGTAGGCGCTGACGCCTGCCGCCTGCACGTCTTCGCGCGTGGCGTTGGTGGGAAGCTGCTTGGGATAAAACCCGCCTTTCGAGCCTACGGGCACAATCACGGCATTCTTCACTTGCTGCGCCTTCACCAGGCCAAGCACCTCCGTGCGGAAGTCTTCGCGCCGGTCCGACCAGCGGATGCCGCCGCGCGCAACGCGCCCGAAGCGGAGGTGCACGCCTTCCACTTCCGGCGAATAGACGAAGATCTCTACCAGCGGACGCGGCGCCGGAAGCTCTTCCAGCTTCTGCGAGTCCAGCTTGATGGCGACGTAATTCTTCTGGTTGCCGTTGTTGTCCGGCTGATAAAAATTCGTTCGCAAGGTACTATCGATGATGTTGCGCAGGCGGCGGATGATGCGGTCGTCATCGAGGATCGGCACATCGTTCAGTGCCGCGTCGATGCGTGCGTGGATCGCTTTGGCGGCCTCCTCGCCGCCCCGTTGCTTCGGGTCGTTGCGAATGGCGAAGAGTTCGACCAAGAGATTGGCGATGTCGGGATTCCGGAATAGCGCTTGCTCGATATAATCCTGGCTGAAATTGAATCCCGCCTGGCGCAGATATTTGGCGGCCGTGCGCAGTATCGTCACGTCGCGCCATGAAAGCCCGGCCGCGATGACAAGCTTGTTCAACCCGTCGCTTTCGGCAGCGCCGCACATGATCGCCTGGAACGCATCTTCCAGCGGCGCCTTTTGGCTCGAAAGATCGGCCGGGCCGTCGTCAGCGCGTTCCATCAGGAAGTCGAGCACCGCTGCATCGCCGTTCCAGCCGTCGCTGGTTTCGAGCGCCACAGGATAGGAATCTTCCGCGATCACGCGGAAGCCGAGATTCTCAAACACCGGCAACGAGGCGGAAAGCGGCAGCACAGGACCGAGCACATACAGCTTCAGCCGCAGCGCATTGTGCGCGTCGCGCGGCAGCCGGTAGGCGCGGGCCTGGATCGGCGGATCAAGATCGGCGCGGGCAAGTGCTTCCAGTTCCGCCAAATCGGTCACGGCCGTTTCCGGCGAGAACGCATCCCGGTAGCGCGCCGGGAAGCCATTGGCATGGCGCTGGAACATGCGGTGGCCGTCGGCTTCTCCATGACGCGCCATCAGCGCACCGGCAAATCCATCATCCCAGGTGCGGATCGCGTCGCGGATCTGCGCTTCCAGCGCATGCACATCGACATGCGGGCGCGGGCCTTCGTTTCGGCCGACGATAAAATGCACGCGCGCTAGCAATGAATCGTCCAGAGTCGGTGTTGCGGCCGACATGCGTCCGTTGAACGCCTTGGCGAGGATGGCATGAATGCGTTCGCGCGAATGGGTGTCGTAGCGGTCGCGCGGAACGAAGACGAGCGCGGAGACGAAGCGGTCGAAGCGGTCGAAGCGCAGGAACACGCGCACCTTGGGCCGCTCGCCGAGCTGCAATATGCCCAGCGCGGTGGCGTAGAGCTCGTCTTCGCTCACCTGGAAGAGCTCGTCGCGCGGATAGTTGTCGAGGATATGCGCCAGCGCCTTGCCGTCATGGCTATCCGGCGCAAATCCCGCGCGGTCCAGCACATGCTTTACCTTCGCGCGCAGCAGCGGAATCTCTGTGGGCCGGCGGCTATAGGCGCCGGAGGTAAACAAGCCGACAAAGCGATGCTCGCCGGCGAGCTTGCCGTCGGCGCCGAACATCTTCACGCCGACATAGTCCATATGCACGCGGCGATGCACGACGCTGCGCTCGTTGGATTTGGTGATGATGAGCGGCGTCGCCTGTTCCAGAAAAGCGCGGATTTCCGGAGTCAGCGTGGAGCGGCTCTCGCCGCGCTGCACCACGCGCGCGCTGGCATCCGACAAGACGCCAAGCCCGCTGTGCTCGATCGGCTCGAGCTTGCCGTTCTCCCCGGCGCTATAGGCGTAATCGCGCGCGCCCAGGAAGGTGAAATGGTTATTGCCCAACCAGTCGAGGAAGGCGAGGCTCTCCTTCACCTCTTCGCTGTTCGTTTGGAGCGGTTGTGCGCGCAGTGCCGCCACGGTGTCGGCGAGATGGGCGCGCATCTTCTTCCAGTCGCGCACGGCCAGACGTACCTGCACGAACACGCCTTGCACATTTTCGATGATCGTCGCGGCGCGCTCGCCTTCAACCACGCCGTCCAGCACCATCACGATGATGCTTTCATGGACCGCCTTGCCTTTGCCGCTGCGCGCGCCGCTCGCGTCGCGGGTGACCGTCACGATGGGATGGAACAACGAGGTGACGCGCACGCCCTGCGCGTTCAAGGCCGCCGTCAGCGAATCGAACAGGAACGGCATATCGTCGTTCACCGCAACGAGCACGCTTTCGCTCCGTGCGCCGTTTTCGTCCAGCGCGTTGAAGGAGAAGATGTCGACTAGTGTCGCGTCCGGCATGCGCTTGGCGGAATGCTGGAACACCAGCGAAGCCAGCGCGGCCAGTGACTCCGGTGCATAGCGCGCGACATCTTCCGGCGGCGCGCCCGCAAAGAGCGCGTCGTAGAACTGCCCCAGCATCGGATCGTTTGCCTTGAGCAGCTTGCGGCCGGCGGCAATGCGGCTATGCGCGTTGTTTTCGTCGGTTTGCGACACGCGCGCGGCGTCGGCGGAGTCCGCGCCGACCTCTTTGAGGGCTTTAGAGCTCATGATCATCCATAGGGCGAGCGCGGAACATCGCGCGGGGAACGCGGCTCGCAAACCTAGCGGCGATGCAAAACAATGGTGTTACCACCGGCCGGTTCGCGCGAACGCAACTTAGGCCCGGAATGAACGCGCCGGAAGGCGGAAATATGACTTAAGCGAGGGAGGTGTGCGCCAGTTTCGCAGAGGCCGGAACGGACACGGAAAAACGGTCCGCCCAGAAAATTGCGCCGCCAACCGCTGCGCAGGCAATAAGCACAAAAGCCACAGCCACCGGGCCTTGCGGAAGTGGCCGCAGCATGGCGGCCAGGGCGCAGAGCGCCGCCGACGGGGCCAGAAAGCCCGGCGAAATTTCCCGTGTGCGCAATGTCACAGCCATGATTGCCGGGACGATGGCGGCGAAGGCCGTGATCTCCAAAGCCGAGGTCTGCGGACCAAGCGCCAGGAACGCGCCGGCACCCCAGGCAAAGCCCGCATAGACCGCGATGGCGTTCAAATCATAGGCAAATTCGCGCAGCACACCGCGCTCGAAAGGTTGGTGGATCGCGCGCGCGTAATTGCGCGCCATCGCACCGACGCCGATCAAGATCAGCACCAGCCACACCGCCGGTTCGACAACCGGCATGGTGCCGCGCGCGGACAAAACCACTGCCAATGCGGCGATGGCGAGTGCACCCGCAGCATAGGATGTCTTGCCGAGAAGATTGGCGAGTAGCGCGGTCTCGCGCGCTTCGTCGTGTAACAGCGCCAATTGCGCGAGGCCCGTTTGAGGCTGTGCCAGATTTTCGCGGGGCCTCGGAGCGCCGAATTTGGCTTCGTGATGGGGGGCGTTCAGAGGCAGGGCCATTGGCATCTCGCAGATAGGGCCGCGACGGGCTTAAGCTCCGCTCTCAGCCTTAAGATTGTGTTAATCACGCTTAACACGTCGTTTCGTTCCCGGTTTTGCCGTGCGACATTTCCTGTGATGGGCGGCCAATGCAAACTGCCATTCTCTACGATTTGGAATTCACGGCTTGGGAAGGCTCGATGGCCCGGCGCTGGCTGGAGCCCGGCGAATTCCGCGAGGTCGTACAAATCGGCGCCGTGAAGATCGATGCCGCGACGCTCGAAACCATCGCTGAGCTCAACGTGCTATTGCGGCCGCGCATCAACAAGGTCCTGTCCGCCTATTTCGAAGAGTTGACCGGCATCACCAATGCGATGCTTGCCGAACACGGCGTCGATTTCCGTGAAGCTTACAGTCGCTTCGTGGCCTTTGCGGGTGCAGGTCCTATCCTGTCCTTCGGACGCGACGATGTCGTGCTGACGGCCAATCTTGCGCTTTATGGAATCCATGATGCGCTTTCGTTGCCGGTTCATCGCAACATCGTCCCGTGGCTGAACCAAAACGGCGTGATGACGAAAGGCCGCCATTCCAGCGACGTGGCGCGCTTGTGCGGTGTCGCATTCGAAGGCCGCGCCCATGATGCGCTCGACGATGCACGCTCGTTGCTGGCGGGTTCGCGCGCGCTGATCGCGAAGGGCGCGCGCAACATGTTTCTGGATGAAAGTGCATGAGCGATGCCGACAAGATCATCCGCCTCCTGAAGCTCAAACCGCATCCGGAGGGCGGCTGGTTTCGCGAGACGTTTCGCGACCTCAAAGGCAAGCGCGCGCATTCCACCGCAATTTATTTTCTGTTGGAGAAAGGACAGGCTTCAGTCTGGCATCGCATTGACGCGGCCGAAATCTGGCACTGGTATGGCGGCGCGCCGCTGGAACTGCTGATCGGGAAAGACCGGACAAAAACAGCGCGCCATATTCTTGGAAACGATCTGGCGAAAGGGGAGCGTCCGCAAATCGTCGTTCCCGCGAAACATTGGCAGGCAGCGCGGTCGCTCGGCCCTTACACGCTTGTCGGCTGCACCGTGGCACCCGGATTTCTGTTCGAGAAATTCGAACTCGGCGAAATGCCTAATGCTTGGGAAAAAGCGAGCCCAAAGCCCGCGCGACCGCACGCGAAGAGGCGCGGCCTTCATATCCGCGCGCGGGATTGAACGTCACGATTAGCGTCTTTGTCCTGAGCATCAGCGTGGGCTTGCCGGATGGCTCGACCATCAGAGAATCGACGTGATGTGCGAGTGTCTCGCGCCCGGCGGCATTGTAACTGAACCGGTCCAGCCCGCGCACCGCGTTTTCCATCGTGTCGAAGGCGAGTGCGCGCATCGCGCCGTTGCCGGAAAGCGCTTGCCAATCTGCGGAAACGCCAAGGCGCAATCCGCGCGTATAGGCCAGATGCTGGGACTCATCTTCTGCCGCGTTTTGCATGTCGGAGAGCGAGACCGGCGGTGGCGCCGGGTCCGTCGCATCTCCGGTGCGCACGGCTGGCAATCCCGTCGGCGCCGTGTCGGTATAGAGCGTCATGCCGCCCCAGCCCGCTACCTGCAGCGCGGTCTCGCCGGAATCATACTTGAGAATGCGCCCCCCGAGCGATGCGTGACCGGTGTAGAGCACGAACACTTCCGGATTGTTGTCGAAGCGCAGCAGGAAATTGTCGCCGTCATTGACCAGCGTGAAGCGCACATTGTCACCGGCAAGATAAGTGCCGGGCTTTACTTCTCCCAGACGCTCAAGCGATAGCCGTCCGCCAAACAAATCTTGTGCGCGCGCCGGCATGAGCGCGCTCCCAAGAAGAAGCGTCAGGATGGCAATGCAAAGCCTGGCCATTGCGCCGGTTGTTTCTCTTTACTATCCGCCTCGCGCGGGAACTTCCCGCACATGCCCCCGCAGGCCCGGCGCAATATCGAAAATGAATAGGGCAATAATAAGGAGGTAAAACTTACAGATCGTCAAAGCGGCCACTACGGCCTTTTCCTTCGGCGAAACGGCTTGCGCCCTTCATTGCTTCGCCGCTGCGCAAGGTTTCCATGCCGTATTTCAGCTCATTCGCCATCGCGCGGACGTAATCGAGATCGAATTGTTCGTACACGGACGACCGGTCGCCCGTCATGCAGGTTTGCGGAAAGCGCGCGATCTCGTGCGCGAGCTTCTCCGCTTCCATGCGCGCATCGCCCTTGGGCACAACGCGATTGGCAAGCCCCATCGCGAAGGCTTCCATCGCACCCACGGGCCGTCCGGTGAGGATCATGTCGAGCGCGCGGCTTTGCCCGATGAGGCGCGGCAGGCGCACCGTGCCGCCATCGATCAACGGCACGCCCCAGCGGCGGCAGAACGCGCCGAACACCGCATCGTCTTCCGCGACGCGCATGTCGCACCACAGCGCCAACTCCAATCCACCCGCGACGGCGTAACCGGACACTGCCGCGATCACAGGCTTGGACAAACGCATCCGCGTCGGTCCTATCGGGCCATCGCTCGCGAGTGCCTCCATCTTTTCCGGATCGATCCGCGTCACCTGATTGCCGCGTCCGTCGGCCACGCCTTTCAGATCGGCGCCGGCGCAGAAGGTGCCGCCTTCGCCGCACAAGACCGCAACGCGGGCATTGTTATCGTTCTCGAATTCCAAGAACGCAGCAGCCAACGCGTCCGCCGTGGGCCGGTCCACAGCATTGCGCGCCTTTGGCCGATTGATGATGACCGTCGTCACCGGACCGTCGCGTTCCACACGCGCGAGCATGTTGTCGCTCATAACCGTTTCTCCTTGGCAGGAAGGGTGAATCTGACTAAACCACGGGCAAATTCCAGCCTTCGCTTTTCCCCGCGAGAGGACTTCCCCGTGACCAGCAATCTCGACAGTTTCAAATCCCGCCGCACGATGACGGTGGGTGGCAAAGCCTATGCCTATTTCAGCCTCGCCGCTGCGGAAAAGGCGGGCCTCAAGAACATCGCCAAGCTTCCCTATTCGATGCGCGTGCTGCTTGAGAACCTCCTGCGCCATGAAGACGGCAAGACGGTGAAGGCCGAAGACATCAAGGCGATTGCGGCCTGGGTGAAGGACCGCAAATCGGACCGTGAGATCGCGTTCCGCCCCGCGCGCGTCCTGATGCAGGATCTGACCGGCGTTCCTGCCGTGGTCGATCTGGCGGCCATGCGCGATGCGATGAAGGCCTTGGGCGGCGACGCCGAAAAGATCAATCCGCTCGCCGAAGTCGATCTGGTCATCGACCATTCGGTGATGGTCGACAATTTCGGTCACAAGACCTCGTTCAAGAAGAACGTCGAAATCGAATATGAGCGCAACACCGAGCGCTATCAGTTCCTGCGCTGGGGCCAGCAGGCGTTCGCGAATTTCCGCGTCGTGCCGCCGGGCACCGGCATCTGCCATCAGGTGAATCTCGAATATCTGGCGCAGACGGTTTGGACGCGCAAAAAGAAGGAAGGCAAGAAGACCGTCGAATATGCCTTTCCCGATACGCTGGTAGGCACTGATAGCCACACCACGATGGTGAACGGTCTGTCCGTGCTCGGCTGGGGCGTCGGCGGCATCGAAGCGGAAGCGGCGATGCTGGGCCAGCCGATCTCCATGCTCATTCCCGAAGTCATCGGCTTCAAGGTTTCGGGCAAGCTGCGCGAAGGCGTCACCGCCACCGATCTGGTGCTCACCGTCACGCAGATGCTGCGCAAGAAAGGCGTGGTCGGAAAGTTCGTGGAGTTCTACGGCCCCGGCCTCGACGAGATGGCGCTGGAAGATCGCGCCACCATCGCCAACATGGCGCCCGAATATGGCGCGACTTGCGGCTTCTTCCCGATTGACGCGGAGACCGTCCGCTATCTCAAGGCGACGGGCCGCAAATCCGCGCGCGTCGCGCTGGTCGAGAAATATGCCAAGGCGCAGGGTCTCTTCCGCACCAAGAAATCGCCCGATCCGGTGTTCACTGACACGTTGTCTCTCGATCTTTCCACCGTGGAGCCGAGCCTTGCCGGGCCGCGCCGCCCGCAGGATCGTGTTTCGCTGGCCAATGCCTCTGCCGAATTCGCCACCGCCCTGATCGACACCTTCAAGAAGGAAAGCGAAGCGCGCAAACGCGTGAAGGTCGAAGGCACGGAATATTCCATCGGCCACGGCGACGTGGTGATCGCCGCGATCACCTCCTGCACCAACACCTCCAATCCGAATGTGATGATCGGCGCGGGCCTGATTGCGCGCAACGCTGTCGCGAAGGGCCTTACCGTACAGCCCTGGGTAAAGACTTCGCTGGCGCCGGGTTCGCAGGTCGTGACCGATTATCTGGCGAAGGCTGGATTGAACAAGCCGCTCGACAAGTTGGGCTTCGATCTTGTCGGTTATGGCTGCACCACCTGCATCGGCAATTCCGGTCCGCTGCCGGAAGCCGTCGGCAATGCCGTCACCGAAGGCGATCTTGTCGTCGGCGCGGTGCTGTCGGGCAACCGCAATTTCGAAGGCCGCGTGCATCAACAGGTGCGTGCGAACTACCTCGCCTCGCCGATGCTCGTCGTGGCTTATGCGCTAGCGGGATCGCTGAACGTCAATCTCACGCGCGATCCGCTGGGCTACGACAAGAAAAACAATCCGGTCTATCTGAAAGACATCTGGCCGTCGCCGAAGGAAATCGCCGAAACGATCCGCAAGGCGGTGACACCGGCTTCGTTCCGCAAGCGCTACGCGAATGTGTTCGAAGGCGATTCCAACTGGAAGAAGGTGAAGGTCAAGAAAGGCCAGACCTATCAATGGGACATCGGCTCCACTTATGTGAAACACCCGCCCTATTTCGAAGGCATGGCCGTGAAGCCGTCACCGGTCGAGGAAGTGAAGGGCGCGCGCGTGCTGGCGCTGTTCGGCGATAGCATAACCACCGATCACATTTCACCGGCCGGTTCGATCAAGGCGACATCGCCGGCCGGCGTTTATCTGTCGGAGCATCAGATTCGCCAGCAGGATTTCAACTCTTACGGCTCGCGCCGCGGCAATCATGAAGTGATGGTGCGCGGCACCTTCGCCAATATCCGCATCCGCAACGAGATGATGGGCGGAAAGGAAGGCGGCAACACGATCTATTATTCCGACGCCTATCCCAGCGGTCAGGAGATGTCGATCTTCGACGCTGCGATGGCCTATCACAAGGATGGATTCCAGACTGTCGTCGTCGGCGGCAAGGAATACGGCACCGGCTCGTCGCGCGACTGGGCCGCGAAAGGCCCCAAGCTGCAAGGCATTCGCGCCGTCATCACCGAAAGCTTCGAGCGCATCCACCGCTCGAACCTGATCGGCATGGGTATCGCGCCGTTCTGTTTCGACGCCGGCAAGACGCGCAACGACTATCAGTTCACCGGCCGCGAGGTGATCGATATTCCGGGCCTCTCCGGAAAGCTCACGCCCAAGATGCGGGTGACGGCGACGATCCACTATCCGGACGGCAAGACAGCGGAACTTCCGCTCACCCTGATGATCATGACGGCCGACGAAGTCGCTTACTTCGAAAACGGCGGCATCCTGCCTTACGTGCTGCGCAACCTGCTGGCGGCATAGGCCAGCAAGCCGTTCATCTTCGCCGTGGCGGAATGTTAACGCGTCGGTTGCCGGAAAATGTCCTTTGTTATGGGACAATTCCGGGCAAGATGTCTCCACTTGGGGGCTTCAAGCCACTGTGAATGGAAGGGGCGGGGCGCGGGACTTATGGTGCCGGCTATGTCATTGCGTCGGTTCACGTTCCTGAATGCCGTGGCGCTCGTCGCGGCAGCCGCGGCGACGCTGTACCCGTTTGCCATCGCCGACGCGGGCGGCGCCAAGCGCCCGGTCGTGGTGGAACTCTTTACCAGCCAGGGCTGCGATTCCTGTCCGCCCGCCGATGCCATTCTCGGTCAGCTTGCGACGCGCAAGGACGTGATCGCGATGAGCCTGCCCATCACCTATTGGGACATGCTGGGCTGGAAAGACACGCTCGCCAGCGACGCCGACACCAAGCGCCAGAAAGCCTATGCGCAAACGATGTGGCGCGGCGGCGTCTACACGCCGCAGATCATCGTCGATGGCGTGAATGACGTTGTGGGCGGGCGCGATGCGCAGATCGAAGCCATGATCGCTGCGCGCGCCGGTGATCAGCAGGATGTCCCGGTTTTGATTTCTGCTGACAAGCGGGCGGTGCATGTGGGTGTCGGCGCGGCCGACGTGAAGGACGCCAACGCCACAATCTGGCTCTTCCGCGTGCAGCCGCTTGCCAGCGTCGCCATCACCGACGGCGAGAACAAGGGCCACACCTACACCTATCACAACATCGTCCGCGAGATCCGCGCGCTCGGCATGTGGAAGGGCCAGTCCTTCTCGCTCGATCTGCCACGCGCGGAATTGCTGGGCGGGTCGCATGATTCCATCGTGGTGGTGGTGCAGCAGGGCGGCTATGGCCGCATTCTGGGCGCGGCCATGCTCGAACACACGGTTTTGGACACAGCTCGTTAAGCCGCGTCGCCTTTCCGCGCTGCGAGAATCTCCATAGATTCGCGTCATGGCGCTTTTCTTCGACACATCCTGGTTCGATGCGCGGCTCGCCTCCGCGCATCTGACGCATGGCGATGTTGCCCGCACGCTGGACCTGTCCGATGCAGAGATTGCGGAAGTCTGGAAGGATCAGCGCGAACTTTCCGCGCGCGATGTGGCCACGCTTGCGGCGCTACTGGCTGTTACACCACAGGAGATCGCGCATCATGCCGGCATTTCTACGCCGACGCCGAAAGCGACAAACACGCCATCGCTCGCCGATCTTTCTGCGCGGCTGGAGCGCGTGGAAGCGGAGATCGCCGCGCTCAAGGCGCTGCTCAAGGAGCGCGGTGCGTGAATCCGGTCGCCGTCGCGTTCGCTTTGGTGCTCGCTTGCTCCGCGATCATCGCCGCGTTGCTCGCCGGCCGCGCGCGCCCCGCTTCGCGGGATTATCTGCGCTTCGCCGCCGCGCTCTATCTGGCGCTTGCTCTCTGCAACGCACTCGCTGCCGTGCTGCCGGGCGCAACCGCGCTGGTCTTTTTGGATGCGGTGATGCTCGTCGTCTGCGCACTGGCCCCTCTGGCGCTGACCTTCGCGCTGTTCGCCGCGTTCGAATATCCGCCATCGTCCATCGTCACCACGGTTTTTCTTGTGCTGGCATGTCTGGCGGGAATTGCCGCCGCCGCAAGCGGAACGGCTATGTTGTCGCTGGCGCCGCTGTCGGCCTGCGTGCTGGTGATGCTGGCCTTGTGCGCTCGGCGCTGGCGCACGGACTGGCGCACGGAAAAGCGCGCGACCGCTTATGCGTTCCTTTCCGCCTGCGGTTTGCTGTGCGGCGCGGCAGCCATGCTTAGCGGCGGCGAAAATGGACGGACGGCGCTGATGCTGTTTTCGGCTGCTGCGCTGCTCGGATTCACGCTGGCGCTGGTGCGTCGCTCACAGATCGCGGTCGTAAACCAGCGCGATCTTCGTGGCCCCGCTGCGATAGGCCTGAAGGGCTGAGGGCAGGTCGGCGGACTGTCCTGGCATCGCCTGTGCGAGCACCTGAGTCACGAATGTCGGGACAAGGCGGCGCTCTGGCAGAGCTTCAATTGTCTCATTGCGGGACAAACTCGCGCGCGCCGATTTCGCGGACGCAAAGTCTCGCCTCTGCGGCGCGTCGCGGCGTTCACCATCGAGTGTGTTGGAAAGACGGACCTTTTCGACACGCGCGGTGCCCTTCCACACCACAGGAACGGCGGCGGAAGAGGTATTCGCGAAAGGCTTCACGAGCGGCATAACGCTCACTTAACGCAAACCGCGGGCCGTAAGCTCCATCGTGCCGCAGACCGCTACAAGTTTCGGCTTTTTTAATCGGTACAACCGCATGATCCCGTCCATAAGGCCAAAAAGGCCAAGGGTGGTGGTGAGTGCAAGGTCAGACGCTTCCAAAGAAGCCGTCGGAGAGCATCCGTAGTCTTGCTGTGGCGCATGACGCCGAGCGGCTGCGGCTTGCCGTTGCCGGCGCGCGCGAAGCGGTCTTCGACTGGACCATGGCGGACGACCGCATCACTTGGGACGGCGCAACCGAGCTTCTCGAAGGCCATGCCGATATCGATCGCCTCAAGCGCGGCGAATGTCTGCGCCAATGGATGGGCGAGGCGGGCCGCAAGCATCTGGCGCTGGTCCTGAGCGATGCGGCGCCACAGGAATCTTCTTTCGAGATCGAATTCGAAGGCGCCTCCGCGATGGGTTCGGCCTGGTTCGAGATGCGCGGCATCCGCCTTCCGGGCATTCACGGCCGCGCCGAGCGCCTGAGCGGCACGCTAAGGTTGATCACCGACAAGAAGATCGAAGCGCAGCGGCTTACTTATCTGGCAACACGTGACGAACTGACGGGCTTCCTCAACCGCACCTCGCTGCGCACCGAGCTGTCGCGCGTCATCGAGAACGCCAAGGCCGAAGGGCGCACCTGTGCCTACCTCGTCGCGTCGGTCGATCGTCTTGCCATGATCAACGAAGCCTATGGTTTCGGCGCGGCGGACGAAGTGATTGTCGCGGTCGGTGAACGTCTTACCGCCTCCTTGCGCGAGACCGACATCATCGGCCGCATCGCTGGCAACAAGCTGGGCGTCATCCTGGGCAATTGCGGCGAACGGGAGATCGCGCTGGTTACCGAGCGGCTGCGCGGCGCGGTGCGCAGCGATGTAATCTCCACGCGTACCGGCACCGTCGCTGCCACGATCAGCGTCGGCGCAGTGTGGCTGCCGTCCGGCGCCGCCACCAGCCAAGAAGCGATGCTGCGTGCCGAGGAAGCGCTTGACCGCGCCCGCGCCAATGGCCGCGACGGCTTCCACACTTATGTGAAATCCCCGCAGCGCGAGACGGCGCGTTTGCGCCTGATGAGCATCGCCGACGAAGTTGTGGCCGCGCTCAATGAACACCGCCTGGTCTTCGCCTATCAGCCGATCATCGACGCCAAGACGCGCGAGGTGAAGCATCACGAATGCCTATTGCGGATGAAGAAGCCGGACGGCTCAGTAATGGGCGCCGGGCAGTTCATACCCGCCGCAGAGCAGCTTGGTCTTGTGCGCCTTGTCGACCGGCATGCGCTGGAGATGACGATTGCGCAACTCCATGCCAACCCGCGCGCCAGTCTGGCGGTGAATGTGTCCGGCACGACGACCGGCGATTCGGCGTGGCTGCAGTCCTTCGCCAATTATGTGAGCGCCAATGCGCAAGTTGCCAACCGCATCATCGTGGAGTTGACCGAAACCGCAGCGCTGAACGATTTCGAGGAGATCGCGCGCTTTGTCTCCAATTTGCGTGCGATGGGCTGCCGCGTCGCCATCGACGATTTCGGTGCTGGCTACACCTCGTTTCGCAATTTGCAGATGCTGCATGTCGATATGGTCAAGATCGACGGCTCTTACGTGAAGGGCCTGGCGCAATCGCGCGACAACCAGATCTTCGTGCGCACGCTGGTCGACCTTGCGAAGAACTTCAATCTGAAGACCGTGGCCGAGTGGGTCGGCTCGGATGAAGACGCCAAGATGCTCGAAGGCTTCGGCATCGATTATTTCCAGGGCTTCCATTTCGGCGAGCCCGATTTCGAGCTGAAATGGTAAGCGTGTGAACGTCTATATGCTGGCGATGGCGTGCGTGCTGCATGGCAGTTGCAGCCACGGCTATTTCCTGGTGGAGCACCCGGCGCTGGTAAATTGCGAGAAGGACCTTCTGCCGATGGTGGAAGGTCACATGATCAAGGACCGCAACGGCACCACTGTCATCTGGCACGCCGAAAGCTGCATGACCTCGAACAATCCGCCAAGCCGCAAGATGATGGGCGTGTTTTAGGCGGTTAGAATGGTCTTTCCTCGCAAACAATCGTCATGGCCGCCACCCGGGACCGCGCTTCGCGCGGCCCGAGTGCATGCCTATGTGGCGGCCATCCATTTTCCAGAGGCCAATGGTCCGTGTTCGTGGATGGCCGGCCCTGCGTGCTTCGCACGCAAATTAAACAATTGCGCGCAACGCGCGCGGGCCCGGCCATGACGATTTTGGATTCAAATGAGATCGATGTGAAGCTGACTATTTCCGGTTCTGCGCGAGTTCGGAAAGCTGCTTGCGCATTTCCTCCAGCTCGTTCTTCAGTTCGCTGATCTCTTCGGATTGCTTGGCGGCCCCGGCGCCGTTGGCGGCTTTCGGCGACTCTTCCGCAGAAGCCGCACCCGGCATCGAGAACGGCGTGAACATTTTCATCGCGCGCTCGAACATCTGCAGGTTCTGCCGCGTCATCGCTTCCAGCGCGGAGGAACCGCCGCCGAAGGCTTCAGCCACGCGGCTCTTCATTGCTTCCTGGTTCTTCGCGAAAGAGTCCATCGACAAATCGAGATAACCCGGCACGAAAGCTTGCAAGCTGTCGCCATAAAAGCGGATGAGCTGGCGCAGGAACTTGATCGGCAAGAGATTCTGACCCTTGCCTTCTTCCTCGAAGATGATCTGCGTCAGTACCGAGCGGGTGATGTCCTCGCCGCTGCGCGCGTCATGCACTTCAAACTCGGTGCCTTCTTTCACCATCTGCGCCAGATGATCGAGCGTCACGTAACTGGATGTCTGTGTGTTGTAGAGACGCCGGTTCGCGTATTTCTTGATGACGACCGGGCCTTCGTGCGTCTTGTCTTCCGCCACGTCCAACCTGCTTTTTGCTATGCCCGAAGGCGTTTCCCCCGCGCCTCTCGGGACGCATGTGGCATTTAGTCCAGCACTGAATTCTCCACTCTGTCCAGTGCCTTTTGCCGCTTTTCTGTGCAGTGCGTCACGGGGATGAGACCGTAACGGGCTGATTTTGCTGGCGAATCCGGGACGGTTTACCGCCTCTCGCATTCGCGGCATTTTCCGTACGCAGAGCAACAAAAACAAATTCAGGTGAGGATTCCATGGAAGACGTCGTCATCGTTTCCGCCGCGCGCACGCCAGTCGGCTCTTTCAACGGCGCATTCGCGAACGTGCCGGCACATGAGTTGGGCAGGACGGCGATCACCGCGGCGCTGAAGCGCGCGGATGTCGACGGCAAGGACGTCTCCGAAACCATCATGGGCCAGATTCTCACCGCCGCGCAGGGCCAGAACCCCGCGCGTCAGGCCAGCGTGAATGCCGGCATCCCTTATGAGACGCCGGCGTGGATCGTGAACCAGCTTTGCGGATCGGGATTGCGCGCGGTGGCGCTCGGCTATCAGGCGATCCTCAACGGCGACGCGAAGATCATCGTCGCGGGCGGTCAGGAATCGATGAGCCAGGCGCCGCATGCCGCCTATCTGCGCAGCGGCCAGAAGATGGGCAATCTGGAATTCATCGACACCATGCTGAAGGACGGTTTGATCGACGCCTTCCACGGCTATCACATGGGCGTTACGGCGGAGAACGTGGCGCGCGAATGGCAGATCACACGCGAGATGCAGGACAAATTCGCCGTTGCCTCGCAGAACAAGGCGGAAGCGGCGCGCAAGTCCGGCAAGTTCAAGGACGAGATCGCGCCCGTCACCATCAAAGGCCGCAAGGGCGATGTGGTCGTCGATAGCGACGAGTTCATCCGCGACGGCGTCACGCTGGAAGGCATTCAGGGTCTGAAGCCTGCCTTCCAGAAAGACGGCACCGTCACCGCCGCCAACGCATCGGGCATCAATGACGGTGCGGCCGCGCTGGTGCTGATGACGGCGAAGGACGCGCAAGCGCGTGGCCTCAAGCCGCTGGCGCGCATCGCAAGCTGGGCAACGGTCGGCGTCGATCCGGCGGTGATGGGCTCCGGCCCGATCCCCGCTTCGCGCAAAGCCTTGGAGCGCGCGGGCTGGAAGCCGGAGCAGCTGGATCTCGTCGAAGCCAACGAAGCCTTCGCCGCGCAGGCCTGCGCCGTGAACAAGGACATGTGCTGGGATACAAGCAAAGTGAATGTGAACGGCGGCGCCATCGCCATCGGCCATCCTATCGGCGCATCGGGCGCGCGCGTGCTCACCACCTTGCTCTACGAAATGGGCAAACGCGACGCCCACAAAGGCCTCGCCACCCTCTGCATCGGCGGCGGCATGGGAATCGCCATGTGCGTCGAGCGCTGAGGCGCGTGAAGGATTTCATCCTTCTCATGCACAACGATGTCGCTGCCGCGGGCGGCGATTGGGAGACTTATTTGAGGAGCTTGCGCGAACGCGGCGTGTCCGACGGGGGTAGCTCCATCGGAGATGGCGCAGCATTCCGCAAGTCCGGTGGTGGAGAGATTTCCAAAACGCTCGGCGGCTATATCCGCGTGCGTGCCGAAAACCTCGAAGCCGCGAAGGACTGTCTCAAGGGCAATCCTGTCTATGAAAGCGGGGGCACTATCGAAATCCGCGAACTGCCGCGGAGCTAGTGCCAGTAGTCACCACGCGCGGCCACGAAATTCCGCCAGGCATAATCCCACGGCACGACGATGATGAAGATCACGCTCATCAGGCAGGCGAAAGTGGTGTCGGAGATGTCGGCGTCCATCTTGCCGGCCCGCCAGGCAGGCAGTGAGATACTGAGAAGCCAAGTCGCTTTCCATGTCATTTCCCAGAACAACAGCGGCAGCATCTTCAAGGGATAGCGCAGTCCCAGAACCGAGAGCAGCACGAGCGCTAGCAGCATCGCGTTCATCACGCCGTGGGTGAGTGTCCATGGTCCGTGATGCAGGAAGGCGGGAACGATCTGCATCCCCATGCCCACCGCGATCAGAAGATAGCCGGCGCGGAGCGGGTAGAGCCGCCACACGGCGATTATATCGTCCGCTCGTGGGCTCGCGGGCTTTGTCAACGAGAGCGCGACCATTATTCGACCTCCTTCAGGATTTTCTCGACGGACGCCATGCGCGTCTTGAGTTCGGCGAGCTCGCTCTGTATCGCCGACAAGGTCGCGGCATTGCCGGCTTGCGCGGTCACGGCATCGGAAGCGAGTTTTCGGTAGGCGTCCGTGTGCGCGGCATCGGCGCCCGCCACGGCGGAGGCCTGTAGAAAGCGGATGCCGAAGACGAGGATGACCGTTCCAAGCATCGCGCCCATAGAGATGAAATAAATGGTGGGAGACATGGCTTTTCCTTTCACTTCCCGGAATCGGTGAGAGATTTGGCGGCAGCCGCGATGGCCGCCGGTGTGATTTCGAATTCGAATTTCGCGACTTCGAAGTAGTTGAGCGCCTTGCCGTCGCTCGACAGCTCCAGCTTTGAGGTGACGAGCCCGGCTTCTTGGAGTTTCTGAAGGTGCAAATGCAGCAGCGGCCGGCTGATGCCGACCTCGCGCGCCAGCTGGCTCACATAGTTGCGCCCGTCCTTGGTCAGCGCCCCCACGATCCGCAAACGGTGCGGATTGGCGAGCGCCGAAAGCATGGCCAGCAACTGATCCCCGGTCAGGCGCAACGACAGCTCCGTTGTTCACATGTAAGAAATAACTTACACATGACAGAAGGAAATGCAAGGGGCGGCGAAGAGATTTTCGCCGCCCCTGCAATTCCAGGCTTTTTGGGTTTTTCGGGCGCGGGGCCTATGCCTGCTTGGCTTGCAGCTTGTCCATCGTTTTGGTGTCGAAATCGGATGCGTCGTGGCGCTCGAGCAATTGCCCGGCGGGATCGCCGAAGGGGCGGTTGACCATCTGTCCGCGTTTCACCGCGGGGCGCGCGCCGATCTGGTTGGTCCAGCGCAGCACGTTCTTGTATTCGTCAACGCTGAGAAATTCGCCCGCGCCATAAAGCGCGCCTTTCACGAGCCCGCCATACCACGGCCACACCGCCATATCGGCGATCGAGTATTCGTCGCCCGCCAGATATTCGGATTCGGCGAGACGCTTATCGAGCACATCGAGCTGGCGCTTCACCTCCATCGCGAAGCGGTCGATCGGATATTGCATCTTGAAGGGCGCATAGGCGTAGAAATGCCCGAAGCCGCCGCCCAGATAAGGCGCGCTGCCCATCTGCCAGAACAGCCAGTTGAGCGCCTCGGTGCGCTTGGCCGCGTTCTTCGGCAAGAAGGCGCCGAACTTTTCCGCCAGATGCAGAAGAATCGAACCGGATTCGAACAGGCGCACGGGCTTGGGTCCCGAACGGTCCATCAACGCCGGAATCTTGGAATTGGGATTGATGGCGACGAAGCCTGAGCCGAACTGATCGCCGTTCGAGATGTTGATGAGCCAGGCATCATATTCCGCGCCTTTATGGCCCGCGGCCAGCAACTCCTCGAACATCACGGTGACTTTCACGCCATTGGGCGTCGCCAGCGAATAAAGCTGGAAGGGATGCTTGCCGACTTGCAATTCCTTGTCGTGCGTGGCGCCGGCGATGGGGCGATTGATATTGGCGAAGCGCCCGCCATTCTCCTTGTCCCAAACCCAAACCTTCGGCGGGACATATTCGTTTGCGTCAGCCATGCGTTTCTCTCCGGGATATTGTCTTGGAGCGAAGCTTATCGCCATGCGCGCCAACAACAACCGTGTCGCCGAAGGGGAGATCGAACCCCATCTGGCAAAAGACCCCGGAAGCGGGGCTTCGAGGTCTTTCGCATACATTGGTGGTGTGAGCTGGATTACTTCGACGCCGCCTTTGCCGCTTCTTCGATGATGTGCGCCACCACTTTGGGGTTCGACACATAGATGGCGTGGCTGCCCGCCGTCTCGGTGACATGGGCGCCGGCGCGCTTGGACATCATCGCCTGCAGCGGCGCCGGGATCATGTGGTCGTCCTTCGTCAGCAGATACCAGCTCGGCTTTGCCTTCCATGCCGGCGCGGTGATCTTGCCGTTCAGGCATTCCACATTCCACGGCACCTGCGAATCCGCCATGAACTTCGCCTGCGCCGGCATCACATCCGCCGCGAACGCCGCCGCATATTTTGCGCGGTCCAGAAACAGAAAGCCGTCCACCGGCGGCAGGATCGGCGGCGCGGCATATCCCGGCACCGGTTTGGCGAGCAGGCTCGAGACCGACTCGCCCGTATCCGGCGCGAAGGCCGCGATATAGACGAGGCCTGCCACTTTCGGATCGGTGCCGGATTCGGTGATGACCGCGCCGCCATAGGAGTGGCCCACAAGAATGGCGGGACCGTCCTGCGCCGCCAGCGCGCGGCGGGTGACGGCGACATCGTCCGCCAAGGAGAGCGTCGGGTTCTGCACGACGGTGACGTGATAGCCGTCCGCGGTGAGGATATTGTAGACGCCCTCCCAGCCGGAGCCGTCCACAAAGCCGCCGTGAACCAGAACGACATTCTTGATTTCGGTCGCGGGCGTCGCCTGCGCGCCGCCTGCCGCAACCGCGAGCCCCAGCGCAGCGGCTGAAGCGAGAGATTTACCGGTGTTCGACATTTCATTCCCTCCAAATCTGATCCGCGATAATCATTATCGCGATAACTAAACGCTAGCCCCGAAGAATTGCCTTGTCCAGAGCTTTTTTATCGCGATAATGATTATCGTAACCTAACGAAGCTAAGCCCTTGGCAAAACGCGTTTTCCCCCCGCCGTTGGACCGGCAATTGGGCTTCGGCCTCTACAGCGCCTACATGGCCGTGAGCCGGACTTACAAGCCCTGGCTCGACAAACTGGGCCTCACCTATCCGCAATATCTGGTGCTCTGCGTGCTGTGGGAAAACGACGGGCAGACCATTTCCGGCATTGCCGAGCGGCTCGATCTGGAGCCCAGCACGATCACGCCGCTGATGAAGCGGCTGGAAGCGGCGGGCCATGTGGTGCGGCGGCGCAATCCTGACGACGAACGGCAGGTGACGGTCTCGCTCACGCCCAGGGGCCGTGCGCTGCGCGCGGAAACGCGAACGCTGGCCGATGCCTTGTTCGACAAGTCCAGCAAGGCCGGCATGAGCGTCGATGCCGTCTTCGATCTCAACGAGCGGGTCAAGAAACTGCGCGATGCGTTCCGCGCGCCTTAAACCGCGCTATTGCGCATCGTCAAAATCGGCGTGAAGCAACCGAGGATGAGGCGCTTGGCATCGAAGGGCGGATCGCCGGCGCTGTCCATGCGCGGGTCGTCATGCATCTTGTGTTCGGCGGCCTCGAAGCTCTGTTTGTCCGCCCAGATCTGCCAGGTGAGCACAATCTTCTCGCCCGGCCTGGCGGCCACCGCTTTGCGGAAATCGGTGGTCTTGCCGTCGGGAATGAAATCTTCCCAAGCCTCCACGATCTCCAGGCACCCATACTCCTTGAAGAACGCCGCACTCATCTCCGCCCATTTGCGATAGGCCGCCATGTTCTCCGCGGGGACAGGAATGACGAGGCTGGTGATGTACATGGGAACGCAACTCCCGCTGTTATATTGCGCCTTTTACCATGAGGTCGCACAGCTTGCGCTTGACCAGAGTCGCTAGCTCTTCAGTACTGACAAGTCCAGCCAATTCATCGGTGGTGATAACTACTAATCGCCTTCGCTCTCGAAGAGCCGCTGCAACAACCGTATGAGCAGCCGTCAGGTCGTTTGCATCGCCTGTAATCCCGCGCGCTGCCACTAAAATTCCGAGATCCAAGCCACGATTGCGCAGCTTTGTGTCGAACCAGCTCACCTCTGCACTACCGACGGCTTTGGACCAGTTTTTACATTCAACCAAAATAAGGTTCGGCGGGAAGAAGAAGCCAAGTTGATCGATTTCGTTCCAGAGCGCGACATCTACTTCTTCGGAATCGAACACATTCAAGGCGTTACGGTGTGTGATCGTAATGCCAGGAACCAGACCAAACACATAGCTTACGAGGTCTTCGAGGGCTCGTCCTTTGATATTCGTAGTGTTCCCGTTCAAACCAGTTTGGATATAGTTCGCAACGGTCGCTTGATCGATTGCGGCCATTAGAAAATGTCCCCATGTACCCGTCGATTTCGAAGATCGCGAACAATTGCTTCGAATGGCCTATGGCGCATGTGAGAGAGCAATTCGGGAATGGATATAGAAAGAACGTTCGACGGCATTGAAAGCCATGCGGCGCTGCTCGCCGGTTCTTCCGCGAAAAGAAGTAGTCCCCAATACGCTCCTGAAGCTGCAACGACTTTTGAAAATCGCTGAATTGCGTCTCTAGCATTTTGCTTATCAGGAAGGGCGCGTTTGATTTCGATTAGTAAGGGATTTCCAATCGAAGGCTGAAAAGCATCAGACCAGACCGCGAGATCAGCCCGGGCCGAGGTTTCTGGCGACTCGCTGACAACTTCAACGCCTGATTTGCGCAGGATACCAGCGACGAAAGTTTCCAATTCGCGCTCTTTTCCGCGAACACTTACTGTCCGCAGCTCAGCGAACCAATCGTCAATGTTAGGATATGCGGAGCTTTGCCGAACCGGACTTTCATCCCTTTGGATGTTTGAAGATGGAATAACTTTTAACTGCGATATCGCAAAATCGATGGCTTGCTCATTATTTAACGCTGTGCGAAGCACCTGGACGCGCTGAAGGATGGAGGGTAGCTCGGTCTTGGGAGGCGCGAATAAGAGAAGGCGCTTGTTGAGCGCCGAGGCTATACCCAATTCAAACAACACCCATTGCGACCGACGTTCGCTGGAAAGCACGCCTATAACGAGGTCGGCTTGCCGCAACGCGCTAGATGCTTGCCAATTGGATCCCGCATCAAATTCTGGAGCGAGTACATGAATGTCGTGCCGCCTAAGAACTTTTTGCAACGTAGCGAGTTTCGCGCTCGCTGGAGCGACGATGTAACAAGTCAAAATCTCCTGTTTCATTAAGACACCGCGTGCAAATCGCCGCGACGAGAAACACTAATCGGGCGTGGTTAGAACAATTGTGAGTGCCGACGTCAGTCAGCCTTGAGAAGAGATTTGAGTAGAATACAACAAACTCGCGGCCTACCTCGCAAATCTGTAATTCTCAATTCGGCAGCCCCAAATACTCCCAAAGCTTCTGTAGCTGGATCAGTTCAAGCTCCACCGCCGTCACTATCTCCTTCGCGCCGAGATGTTCGCGCGCTCGCTACACACACTCAACTGTCATCCCCGGCTGAGCGGCGCGTCAGCGACGCGAAGGGAAGGGGACCCAGGCGGTCCAACGCGAACAGTCTAACAGCGTTGGTGAGATTCTCTTCTTGCGAGAAGGGGAGGTTTCGACACCTGGGTCCCCTTACCCTCGCTCACATCCTCGCTGGCGCTCGGATGTTCGTTCGGCCGGGGATGACAGTTGCGTAGGGCGGAAAAGGGCGCGGCGATGCGTCTGTAACATTTCGTGAACAGAAAAATCCTATTTCAGCGTCGATTTAGGATTGATATCGGAAAATCTCCTGCTATGTTCTCTTTTAGTTCTAACTGGAGATTACCCCCAATGTTCCGCCATTCCCCGCTTTTCACCCGCCGTCCCCATCCGATCCGACGATAGCGCGAGACCATACAGGGCCGGGATGCAAGCTCGCGTGCATCCGGGTCGTGCGGAGGAAATGCGGCGTCCATGTAACGCCGCGCGCTCCGCACGCCAGGCCCAAGGCCGATGCGATCGGTGCCGTGTGATCTGCCCTTCATGTGGGATTTTGCCGGCCTGCCCTCGCAACGGAACTCCGCCGGGCCGCGTTTGCCGGGTGTGATGCCGCATCTTGCGGGATCGCACTCGCGCGCGGCCCGGTTTTTGTTTTAAGGTCGGGCCAACAATAAAAAAACTTTTTCGCTTCAGGGAGCGCCAGATATGAGCCGGGTAGCGGTCGTCACGGGTGGAACGCGCGGTATTGGAGAAGCCATCTCCGTCGCGCTGAAAAATGCGGGCTACAAAGTCGCCGCCAATTATTGCGGCAATGACGAGCGCGCCAAGGCGTTCAGCGAAAAGCACGATATCCCCATCTACAAATTCGACGTCGCCGATTTCGACGCCGTTTGTGCCGCGATGAAGAAGATCGCCGAAGCGCTCGGCCCCGTGGAAATCATCGTCAACAATGCCGGCATCACCCGCGACGCCACCATGAAGAAAATGGCCCGCGCCGGGTGGGACGAGGTGCTCGATACCAATCTCGGCGGCTGCTTCAACATGTGCAAAGCCGCGTGGGACGGGATGCTGGAGCGGGGCTTCGGCCGCGTCGTGAACATCGGCTCCATCAATGGCCAGGCCGGGCAATATGGCCAGGTGAACTACGCCGCCGCCAAGTCCGGCATTCACGGCTTCACCAAGGCTTTGTCGCAGGAAGGCGCCTCCAAGGGCATCACGGTCAACGCTATCGCGCCCGGCTATATCGACACCGACATGGTCGCCGCCGTGCCGCCCAATGTGCTGGAGAAGATCGTCGCCAAGATCCCCGTGGGGCGCCTGGGCAAGGCATCGGAGATCGCCCGCGGCGTGCTCTTCCTGGTGGCCGACGACGCCGGCTTCGTCACCGGCTCCACCATGTCCATCAATGGCGGCCAGCATATGTATTGATGTAGGAAGCGGGGCATGACGCTCCGCTCCCTTCTTGCCGAAAATCTCACCTGTATTCGCGGCGGCCGCCTGGTCTTCCGCGATGTGGGATTCCGCGTCGAAGCGGAGCAGGCGCTGTCGCTAGAAGGGCCGAACGGTGCGGGAAAATCGTCACTGTTGCGCATGATCGCGGGGTTTCTTGCACCCGCCGCCGGCGCGATCCGTTTGAGGGACGGCGATGCGGAAATTTCCGACAGCGAAGAGCGCGGAAATTTCATCGGCTGGCTCGGCCATCACGACGCCGCCAAGCCGCAACTCACCCCGCGCGAGACGCTGCGCTTCTTCGCCGATCTCTACAGTACGACCGCTAATATCGATGTGGCGTTAGAAGAAGTGGGTTTGAGCCGCGCGCGCGATCTGCCCTGCCAATATCTTTCCGCCGGTCAGAAGAAACGCCTCGCGCTGGCGCGGCTCAAACTGAGCAACCGCCCGCTCTGGCTTCTCGACGAACCGCTCGCCGCGCTGGATACGGCAGGCAAAGCATTGGCCGCACACTTCATCCAATCACACTGCGCATCCGGCGGCATCGCCATCGCCGCCACCCATGAACTGCTCGGCGTCGAGTGCCCGCGGCTGGCGCTGGCATGAACCCGTTCGCCGCACTCCTCTTCCGCGACATGCGTCTCGCCACCCGCGCGGGCGGAAGCGCCGCGCTGGCACTGGCCTTCTTCGCCGCGGTCGCAACCTTGGTGCCGCTCGGCGTTGGCAGCGACCCGTGTCTTCTCTCCCGCATCGCCGGCGGCGTGCTTTGGATTGCGGCGGTGCTGGCGGCGCTCCTGTCGCTGGATCGTCTTTTCCAGGCAGACTTCGAAGACGGCAGCCTCGACATCATCGCCCTCTCGCCGCTGTCGCTGGAATCGATGTCCTTCGCCAAACTCTTCGCGCATTGGCTAACGACAGGACTTCCTCTCACGCTGTTGTCACCTGTGCTCGGCGTGCTGTTCGGATTGCCGCCTGCTGGTTACGCACCTTTAATGCTGTCGCTGGCCGTCGGAACGCCCGCCGTCTCCGCCATCGGCGCGATCGGCGCGGCGCTGACGCTCTCCATCCGCCGCGGCGGCCTGATCCTGCCTTTCATCGTGTTTCCGCTTCTCGCGCCCGCCGTCATCTTCGGCGCAGGCGCGGTGCTCGCCGCGCTGGATGGTCTGTCCAACGGCGCGTTCTGGTTGCTCGGCGCTTTCTCGCTGGTGGCCGTTCTGCTGGCCCCCTTTGCCGCCGCCGCCGCCGTGCGGCTCAATCTCGCAGGATGATGGCGATGCTTGTTGCGGCACCGGCGAAGGACTAGACGGCGGCATGGCTTCGATCTTCGAATTCGCCAATCCCAAGCGCTTCATGAATTTGAGCGGCGCCATCCTGCCGTGGCTCGCGGGGGTTTGCGTTCTGTCCTTGATCGCAGGACTTTATCTCGGCTTCACGGCGCCGCCGGATTACCAGCAAGGCGACACGGTGAAGATCATGTTCATCCACGTCCCCGCCGCCTGGGTGGCGATGATGTGCTACGGCCTGATGGCCGCAGCCTCGTTGCTGGGACTGGTGAACCGTCACCCGCTCGCCGATGTCGCTGCCAAGACTGCAGCACCGCTGGGCGCGACATTCACCGCGCTTGCGCTCATCACCGGATCGCTCTGGGGCAAGCCGATGTGGGGCGCCTATTGGGTGTGGGACGCGCGGCTGACATCGTTCCTGCTGCTCTTGTTTCTCTATCTGGGTTACATCGCGCTGTGGAACGCCATCGAGGATGAAACCCGCGCCGCCCGCGCCGCCGCCATCCTGGCACTCGTTGGTGTCGTGAACCTTCCCATCATCGAATTCTCCGTCGACTGGTGGAACACGCTGCATCAGGGCGAGAGCATCATCCGCAGCGGCGGCCCGTTGATCTCCGCCGTGTTCCTGTGGCCGCTGGGCTTGATGGCGCTCGGTTACACGACGCTGTTCTTCACGCTCTGGATGATCCGCATCCGCACCGAGATCATCGAACGCCGCGCCCGCGCGTTCCAATTGGGACTGGCGTGATGGAAACGTTCTTCGCGATGGGCAAATACGCGGCCTATGTCTGGCCCGCTTACGGCGCCAGCCTTGTGGGTCTCGGCCTCGCCGTAGCCTTCACGCTCTCCGCCTATGCACGCGCGAAAAGACGTCTCGCAGAATTGGAAGGCGGCAAATGAACCGCTTGCTCTACATCGTTCCGGTCGTGGTGTTCGTCGCCATCGCCGCATTCTTTTTCGCCGGACTTCGCGAGCGTACCCAGGTGGCACCGGACGAACTTCCATCCGTGCTGGTCGGTAAGTCCGCGCCTTTGACACCGCTTCCCGCGCTGGATGCACAAGCGAAAGCTTTCACCCCCGCCGATCTGCGCAGTGGCCATGTGTCGGTGGTGAATGTCTTCGCCTCCTGGTGCGCGCCCTGCCGCGAAGAAGCGCCCGCGTTGCGCGCCCTGTCGCAGCTCAAAGGTGTGGCGCTCTACGGCATGGTGCAGAAGGATACGCCGCAGAAGGCGCGCGCGTTTCTCGCCGACGTCGGCAATCCCTATAGTCGCATAGACCTCGACGCCAATGGACGGGCCTCCATCGAATGGGGCGTCTACGGCGCGCCGGAGACTTTCATTATCGACCGCAATGGTATTGTCCGGCTGCGCTACGCCGGGCCCCTCACAGCGGACGCCCTGGCGAACACGATCCTGCCGGCCATTCAAAGCGCGCAAGAGCCATCTTAAGACTTTCCCAACCATGATCTGCGAGGTTTGCTGCCATGCAGATCAGTTCCGCCAGTCTTCTTGCAGCGCAGCAGGCCCGTGCGCAGCCCGCGCCACAGCGCACACAGGCCAAGCCGCAGGCCGACGATCTGTTTGAGCCACTCTTCGGGAAGGTCGACGCAAAACCATCTGCGGCAACCGCTCAGGCCGCCGCACCCGCGCCATTCGCCCGGCCGGGATCGCAGATCGATATTCGTGTCTAATTAGCCGCGCGGGCGGCGGATCAGTTTGCGCCGCGGTTTTTCCGCACCATTGGCCAGCGTTGCCGCGGCGGAAGCGATTGTCGCCAGCGACTTAACGAACCGTCCGCGCTCGGCGGCGGGGAGCGCCTCCAGCAACGCGCGCTCGGCGCGGTCCGAAGCGGCGCGCGCGAATTTCAAAGCCTTGCGTCCCAGCTGCGTGATGGCGACGGCATTGGCGCGCGCGTCTTCCTCGGTGCGCTCGCGAGAAAGCAGGCCACGCTCCAGCATGCGGCGCACCATTTCGGCCAGAGTCGAGCGGTCGATATTGGTCATTTCGACCAGCGCTGTCTGGCTCACGCCGTCATTGTGTTCCAGCGCCGCCAGAACCATGAATTGCTGGCGCGTCAGGTCGCGGCCATTCGTCTCGCGCGCATAGAGATCGCCGAACAGCTGTTGGCAGCGTCGCATCAGATAAGAAGGCGCATCCTCAAGCTCAAAGCCACCATTCGCCTTGCGCTGCACCTTCGAAGTCATTGAGTCACCCCAGATATTCCCAAACATGCATGCGGCACTTTTGATCCGCGCACGTCTTCTTTTTTGACACGCCCGAGGAACGCCGGGGTTTCGACAATGTGTTTGCCGCGGGTCCCCTCGCGGAGGCAGGACATTAGACATATGCGCGCGCGGCGACAACAGTTTCGTGCCGCCGATAATCGCAGCGTGGCGAAAATTTTTTCCGCTTTTATGCCTTGCGACAAACGGGCAGATTTGTCAGTGCGATGCCAGAACGAGACAGGCTTTCTCCGCCACCGCCGGGACCGAACTTCGTTCGGCGCGTTCCCGATGGCGATACGCATGAGCGCCATGTCTGCACGCAATGCGAATACATTCACTATGCCAATCCAAAAATCGTTGTCGGTGCCGTTGTGACGCAAGGCGACCATATCCTGTTGTGTCGCCGGGCGATCGAACCACGAAAAAATTTCTGGACGTTGCCGGCTGGCTATCTCGAAGAGCATGAGACGCCGCAGGATGGCGCGATACGTGAAGCACGCGAAGAAGCAAACGCGCACATCGCCATCGATTCATTGCTGGCGGTTTATGCTGTGCCACATATCAGCCAGGTGCATCTGATGTATCGCGCAAAACTTGCGCAGCCGGGTTTTTCGGCAGGACCGGAAAGTCTGGAAGTTAAGCTGTTCGCATGGGATGAAATCCCGTGGGGCGAACTGGCTTTCCCCAGCGTGAAATGGGCACTGGACCACTGGAGGGAAAGTAAGGATCTGGAAGGGTTTAGCCCTTTCACCAACCCGATTTGGGTGCCGGAAAACGGTCCTAGGCTTCTTCTTTTTCTTCGATCTGATGCTTCATCACCAGCGGCGTCTGCGCCAGCGCGAACAGCATGATCAGTGGGATGATCGCCCATACTTTGAAATCGACCCAGATGTCGGTCGAGAAATTGCGCCAGACGATTTCGTTGAGCGCCGCGAGCCCAAACGCGAAAAATCCCCAGCGCCATGTCAGTCTGCGCCAACCGACTTCGTCGAGCTCGAAGGTTTGCGCGAATACCGCCTTGATGAAAAGGCGATTGAAGGCGAGGCCGCCCAAGAGGATCGCGCCGAAGATCGCGTAGAGAACCGTCGGCTTCATCTTGATGAAAGTGTCGTTCTTCAGATAGAGCGTCAGCCCGCCGAACACGACGACGATGATCGCGGTTACCAACGGCATAGGCGAAATCTTCCGCGTCCTTGCATAGCCGATCGCGAGCGAGGCAATGGACGCGGTCATGAACACGGCCGTCGCCTTGAAGATGTCGCCGAACTTGAAGGCGGCGAAGAACAGGATCAGCGGACCCAGATCTAGCGCCAGCTTGAGAAGCGGCGATTGCCGGGTTTTTGACGCTTCACTCATGCTGCGCCTGTCAGCGCATTGGCGAAGGCTTGCGCATCAAAGGGTTGCAGGTCGGATGCGGCCTCGCCCACGCCGATGAAATGCACCGGCAATCCGAATTTCTCGGCAAGCGCGACAAGAATGCCGCCTTTGGCTGTTCCATCGAGCTTGGTCATCACAAGGCCCGTCAGCGGCACGGCGGCCTTGAAGGCTTCCACCTGCGACAACGCGTTCTGGCCCGTCGTGGCGTCGAGAACCAGCAGCGTCGCATGCGGCGCCGAAGGATCCAGCTTTCTGATGACACGCACAATCTTTTCCAGCTCCCCCATCAGCCCGGCTTTGTTCTGAAGCCGCCCGGCTGTGTCGATCAGCACCACATCGGCGCCGGTCTTGCGGGCTTGCTCGATGGCGTCGAACGCCAGTCCCGCCGCATCGCTGCCGGTGGGACGCGAGACGACTTGAGAATTTGTCCGCCCGCCCCAGATTGTGAGTTGCTCGATGGCGGCAGCGCGGAAGGTGTCGCCAGCGGCCAACACCACTTTGTGTCCGGCATCGGTCAGACGCTTGGCGATCTTGCCAATGGTTGTGGTTTTGCCGGTGCCGTTCACCCCGGCGACAAGAATGACATAGGGCTTCTTGTCCTTGTCGATGGCGAGCGGCCGCTCAACTTTCTTGAGAACCTTGCCGATCTCCGTCGAAAGGATGTCGCGCACCTCCTTGGTGGAGATCAGCGTATCGTAGCGGCCATTGGCGACCTCGGCGGCAAGCTTGGATGCGAAGGCGGCCCCAAGATCGGCCCGGATGAGCGCCTCCTCGAATTCCGCGACCGTATCCTTATCGAGCGGACGTTTGGTGAAGACACTGGTGATACTGTCGGAGAGCCCCGCGGTGCTGCGCGACAAGCCCGATTTCAGCCGCTCGAAGAAAGTCTCCGGCGGCGGCGCTTCTCCGAAGTCTCTCATTGGATGGGTTCTGCGATCAGATGGGTTGGCATCGCGCCTGTTATCCGAACGCCGATCATCTCGCCCGGTTGCGCTTCGCCGGTTAAGCGGGCCTGCGCGAAACAGGCGGTGCGCCCGGCACCGGATTTCTCGACCAGCAACGTCTGTGCGCTGCCAACAAGTGACGACAGCCGGACCGCCAAGGCTTCTTCGCCTTTCGCGCGCAGGTTCGCGGCGCGCTCCTTCACCAGCGGCTTGGCGACCTGCGGCATGCGCGCGGCGGGCGTTCCCTTGCGCGGACTGAACGGGAAAACGTGGAGATAGGACAGCCCGGCATCATCGATCAGCGCGCGCGTGTTCTCGAACATTTCGTCGGTTTCGGTTGGGAATCCCGCGATCAGATCGGCGCCGAAAGCAACGTCAGGGCGCAAGCGGCGTACCGCATCACAAAAGGCAATAGTGTCCTTTCGCGAATGGCGGCGCTTCATGCGTTTGAGGACCATGTCGTCGCCCGATTGCGCCGAGAGATGGAAATGCGGCATCAGCCGCTCTTCGTCCGCGATAGCGCGCAGGAGTTCCTCATCAGCCTCGATGGAGTCGATGGAAGAAATGCGCAAGCGCTTCAGCTCCGGCACCAGTTTCAAAATCTTGCGCATCAAGGCACCCAATGAGGGTGAGCTCGGCAGGTCATGGCCATAGGATGTGAGGTCCACCCCGGTCAGCACGATCTCGGGAAATCCCGCTTCGGTCAGCCGCCGCGCCTCGGCAATGACTTCCCCGACACCGACGCTGCGCGAATTTCCGCGGCCATAGGGGATGATGCAAAAGGTACAGCGATGATCGCAGCCGTTCTGCACTTGCAGGAACGCACGCGCGCGACCGTCGAAGCTGTCCACCATCTGCGAGGCGGTTTCGCGCACCGACATGATGTCGTTCACGCGTACGCGCTCGTTGATGAAATAGTTCTTCGCGTCCAGCTTCTCAGCATTGCCGAGCACCAGATCGACTTCGTTCATGCTGGCATAAGTGCCCGGCTCGGTCTGTGCTGCGCAACCGGTAACGATGATCTTGCTGTGGGGATTTTCGCGGCGTGCTTTGCGGATCGCCTGGCGCGATTGGCGCACCGCTTCACCCGTCACCGCGCAGGTGTTGAAGATGATGGCGTTGGAAAGTCCCGCTTCGCCGGCACGCGCGCGGATGGCTTCGCTTTCATAGGCGTTCAAGCGGCAACCAAAGGTCACGATCTCCGTCATCGCGCCAGCGCCGCCAGGTCGACATCGCCCTTGTAAGCCTGCGCCCACGGCCCGGTCATGATCACGGGCTTGCCTTCACCCGCCCATTCCAGGGTCAGTGACCCGCCATCAAGAATAACTTCTGCTTTGTGCCCGACAAGTCCGCGCCGATATGCAGCCACCATTGCCGCACACGCGCCGGTGCCACAGGCCATGGTGACGCCCGCGCCGCGCTCCCACACCCGCATGCGCAGCTTGTTTACGTCGGCGAGCGACACGAACTCGACATTGGTGCGTTGGGGGAAGAGCGGATGATGCTCAATCTTCGGTCCCAATTCCGCGACCGGCGCATGTTCGGCATCTTGCACGAACAATACGACATGCGGATTGCCGACATTCACGGCGCTGGCGATCTTCAAGGGATGGAAATCGTTGCCTTCGACCGCGATGGCAAATGACAGCGTATCGGTTTCGCGCGCCATCGGAACGTCGCGCCAGCCGAATTTCGGCGCGCCCATGTCGATGCTGACATTCGCACCGTCCGCCTTGCAGATGAGCGCGCCGCCCGTCGTGTCGAGCTTGATTTCGCTTGCGCCTTTCTCATCCATCAGCAGGCGCGCGACGCAGCGCGCGGCATTGCCGCAACTTTCCACTTCGCCGCCGTCGGAATTGTAGATGCGCATGAACGCATCCGCGCTATTCGTCGCAGGTTCGATCACGATGACCTGATCGCAACCGATACCGAAGCGCCGGTTCGCAAGCGCGCGTGCAGCCGCAGCATCGAGCGCAAGCGATTGATTTCGCGCGTCGAAAACAGCGAAGTCGTTGCCCAGCCCGTGCATTTTCAGGAACGTAGTCATTTGGACGCTATATAAGCGCTGCGCTGCGAAGGGGCCAGTGGCTTGACTAAAACGGCCAAATTTCCAAAAAGCGCTCCTCGCAAGAGGCAAAAGCGGAGTTCCTCGCAATGCAGTTCGGCAGACTGGTTCTGGGTGTCATGTTGGCGGGCGCAATCGCCGGCGGTTGGACCGCGATGGGAGCGGACAGCGTGAAGACGCACAAAAAGGGACACCACGCTGCTCCTGCTGCCGCCACCGACAACGATCCCAATCTCTGGCTTACCGATATTCACGGCGCCAAAGCTGTCGCCTGGGCCAAGGAGCGCACCGACAAGACTCTTGCCACACTGAAGGCCGATCCGAACTACCAGCGCGATTACGATTCCATCCTGAAGATCCTGAACGCCAACGACCGCATCGCCTTCGGCAATCTCGATCACGGCGACGTCTTCAATTTCTGGCAGGACGCGCGACATGTGCGTGGTCTGTGGCGCAAAACGACCATCGCCGATTATGCGAAGGCCGATCCGAATTGGGATGTACTGCTCGACGTCGATGCGCTCGACAAGGCCGAGGGCAAGCCTTGGGTCTGGCAGGGTGCGGATTGCGCGCCAGGATTCAAGCGCTGTCTGGTGAAGTTGTCGCCGGGCGGGAGCGATGCTGCGGTGATCCGCGAATTCGATCCGAACACGAAGACCTTCCTGAAGGACGGCTTCACGCTGCCGGTTGCGAAATCCGATGCGACCTATGTGGATGCCGATACCATCCTGTTCGGCACCGATTTCGGCCCGGGCACAATGACCAAGTCCAGCTATCCGCGCATCGTGAAGATCTGGCATCGCGGCGAGCCGATCACGGCGGCGAAGACTATCTATGAAGCCAAGGAAACCGACATCTCCGCGCGGGCCACGGTATTTCACGGTCCGTACGGCACCATTCCGCTCGTCAGTCGCGGCCTTACCTTCTTCACCAGCGAGCATTATTACGTGATGCCCGACGGCACGACGATGAAACTTCCGCTGCCCGTTGGCGCGGACATCAAGGGCGTCACGCAGGGCAATCTGCTCTTCACGCTGCGCAATGCCTGGACGCCGGAGGGCGGCAAGGAAATTCCGCAAGGCTCTCTCGTCGCGTTCCCCGTGAAGCCCTTCGTGATGCAGAAAATGCTGCCGACTTATGACGTGCTCTACACGCCGGACGCGCGCAGCACGATTGAAGACGTTTCCCCCGGCCGCGACGCGGTCTATGCGTCCATCTTCCACAACGTCATGGGCTCCATCCACGAGTTCCGTCTGAAGGACGGTAAATGGAGCGACACCACGCTCAAACTGCCAGACGGCGGATCGACCCATATCGTCTCGACCAACGATTGGGGTCCGGAAGCCTATTTCACCTTCGAAAGCTTCCTGAAGCCCGTCACGCTCTATGCCTATGACGGCAAGGGCGATCCGAAAGAGATCAAAGCCGAACCCGCGCGGTTCGACGCCAGCAACATGGTCTCGGAACAGTTCTGGGCGACGTCCGCGGACGGAACGAAGATTCCCTACTTCTACGTCCACCGCAAAGACATCAAAGGTCCGGCGCCGACCATCCTCTATTCCTATGGCGGCTTCGAGTTGTCGCTGGAGCCGTGGTACTGGAACGATGGCCATCGCCCCATCGCACCTTACGATCCATGGTTCTCCAAGGGTGGCGCCATCGTCGTCGCGAACATCCGCGGCGGCGGTGAGTTCGGTCCGGCCTGGCACCAGGCGGCGATGAAGGAAAAGCACCAGCACGCCTTCGACGATTTCGAGGCGGTGGCGGCGGACATCGCGCATCGCGGGTTTGCGACGCCCAAGCAGATCGGCATCGTGGGTGCCTCGAATGGCGGTCTGCTCGTTTCCGCCACGATGGTGCAGCGGCCAGACCTTATCGGCGCAGTCGTCTGCCAGCGCCCGCTGATCGACATGCTGCGCTACACGCAGTTCGGCGCCGGCGCGTCCTGGGTGGACGAATATGGCGATCCGGCAATCCCGGCGGAGCGCGCCTATATCGAAAAGTACTCGCCCTATCAGAACCTGAAGCCGGGCGTGAAATATCCGCCGGTCCTCTTTATCACCGAGACGAGCGATGATCGCGTCACGCCAATCTGGGCGCGCATGATGGCGGCCAAGATGGAAAGCATGGGACAGGACGTGATGTTCTATGAATCCCCCGAAGGCGGCCACGGCCCCGGCTCAACCCATGCGGAAGAGGCGGAATATTGGGCGCAGTCATATGCCTATCTTGGTGAAAAGCTTGGTCTCGAAGAACCAAGCGCCAAGGCTTCGTCTGAAGCTCACTAAATAGACCACGCCACGAATGGCCGCGCGCAGGCGCGGCCATTTTGCTGTGTCGGAAGGTTCTTCAAATAATTTCCGGCAGGAACCGCGCCGTTCGCGCCGCATAGTCGCGATAAGCAGGGAATTCGAGCGCCAGAATGCGTTCTTCATAGTGCATGCGCAGGAATTGAAAGGCCGTGGCGCCGATCGTAAGCAGCAGCGCCCAAGGTTCGCGATATTGAAGCATCAGGCCGACACTTATCACTGTTTCGCTCAAATAGAGCGGATGTCGAACGAACCTGTAAGGCCCGCATACAACCAATTGCCTGGCTTGCGGCAGCACACTGAAGCCACTTCCAAGCCAGACCGTCACGTAAGTGGAGGCGCAGGCCCCGATAAACATCAGAAACGACGATAGGATCTGCAGTGAAGGTGAAATGGATATAGGCGGCAATAGCACGAGCAAAAGCCCTATGTTGGCGCCGGTGATGGCAATGACGCGGGAGATTAGGTTTTCGGAAAATCGCCGAGGAACTTTTCGGGCGAACAGCCAATAAGTCTCGGTGCACACAAACGCGAAGACCGCGAGCAAGGCCATCGCGTTGGTGGCGTTGAGGAAGGTGAAGGGGTGCGACCCTTGGAACTCGTTTGCAATACGGACTAGAAGTCCTGCGGCTCCGAGCGGCGACGCCACGAGCAGATCGTAACGCTTGGTCTTGCGAAAGGCGGACAAGCAATGTTCCCGCTAGTATCCCAACGTGATGTTGCCACCTCCGTCATTGGTTCGTGGTGTCGGGAAGGTTTGGCATACGGTAGGAAAATCGGGCACTTAGTCTTTGCGTTGACTCCCATTTGGTCAACGCCTAGAACTCCCTCCGTTTCCGGAAAGCCTCAGGTTTTCCGGTCCTTGGCGCGGCCAGGGATCGCCCCCAGACAGCGCAGATGCGCCCTCTGGGGCTTCACTGCTTTTGGATTTGGGTACTGATGTTCGACAGTCTTCAACAGCGCCTCGGCGCCACATTCGACAGGCTCAGAGGGCGCGGTGCGCTCAGCGAGAGCGATGTCGATGAAGGCTTGGCCGACATCCGCACGGCGCTGATCGAAGCCGATGTGGCGCTGCCTGTCGTCAAGGATTTCATCGACAAGGTCCGTCCCAAAGCCATCGGCGAAAGTGTCATTCGCTCCGTCACGCCTGGCCAGCAGATCGTCAAGATCGTCCACGACCAGCTGGTCGAAACGCTGGGCACGGAAAATTCCTCGCTCGATCTCGGCTCGCCACCCGCGCCCATCCTGATGGTCGGTTTGCAGGGTTCGGGTAAAACCACCACTTCCGCCAAGCTCGCGCTGATGTTGCAGACGCGCGAGAAGAAGCGTGTGCTGATGGCATCGCTGGACGTGCATCGCCCCGCCGCGATGGAGCAGCTCAAGATTCTGGGCGAACAGGCCGGCGTGCCGACGCTGCCGATCATGGCGAACCAGACGCCGCTCGATATCGCCAAGCGCGCGATGGCCGCAGCGAAAGTCGGCGGTTACGACGTCCTCATCCTCGACACCGCGGGTCGCCAGCACATCGACGAACAGCTGATGACGGAAGTCGCGCAGGTCAAGGCGCAGACTAATCCGCACGAAACGTTGCTCGTCGCCGATTCGCTGACGGGCCAGGACGCGGTGAACATCGCCAAGTCGTTCAACGACCGCGTCAAGCTGTCGGGCATCATTCTCACCCGTTCGGATGGCGATGCGCGCGGCGGCGCGGCGCTGTCGATGCGGGCCGTCACGGGCGCGCCCATCAAGTTCCTCGGCACGGGCGAAAAACTGGATGCGCTCGAGGCCTTCCATCCGGCGCGCGTAGCCTCGCGCATTCTCGACATGGGCGACGTCGTTTCGCTGGTCGAGAAAGCGGCGGAGACGTTCGACAAGGAACAGAGCGAAAAGCTCGCCAAGAAAATGAAGAAAGGCGAGTTCGACATGAACGATCTCGCCCAGCAGCTTCAGCAGATGAAAAAACTCGGCGGCATGTCCGGCGTGCTCGCCATGCTGCCGGGCGTCGGCAAGATGAAGGACCAACTCGCCGGCGCCGGCCTCGACGACAAGATTCTCACGCGCCAGGAAGCCGTCATCTCGTCGATGACCAAACAGGAGCGCGCCAACCCGGACGTTATCAACGGTTCGCGCAGAAAGCGCATTGCGGCCGGCGCGGGCGTGGATGTGTCCGACGTGAACAAGCTTCTGAAAATGCACCGTCAAATGTCCGACATGATGAAGAAGATGGGCAAGGGCGGCCGTGCGATGCAGGGCCTCGCTTCGATGTTTGGTGGCAGCGGCGGAATGCCGCCCGGTTTGCCAAAACGATAACAGGTCAACAGGTTCAACGAAGGAAAGAGAATAAAATGGCTTTGAAGATCAGAATGGCGCGCGGCGGCACCAAGAAGCGCCCGCATTACTCCATCGTGGTGGCGGATTCGCATTCGCCACGCGACGGCCGCTTCATCGAGAAGCTCGGCTTCCACAATCCGCTGCTGCCTAAGGATCACGCCGATCGCCTCAAGCTCGACATCGAGAAGACAAAGGACTGGATGAAGAAGGGCGCCGTTCCGTCCGACCGCGTCCACCGCTTCCTCGCCAATGCCGGCGTCGTTGAGCCGCTGAAGAAGCACAGTCCGCAGAAGATGCAGCCCAAGAAGAAAGCGCAGGAACGCTCCGCCGCCGCCGCGAAGGCCGCTGCCGATGCCGCACAAGCCGCTGCTGCGGCGTCCGCCGCTCCGGCCGCCGAGGGCGAAGCGCAGGCGTAATGGCCCGCGAGGTTCTTCTCGGCGTCATCATCGGCGCGCAGGGTTTGAAGGGCGAGCTGAAGGTGAAAGCCTTCACCCAAAGCCCGGAGAATCTTGCCGCCTATGGCCCGCTGCACATGAAGAACGGAAAAAGCTTCCGCGTGATCTCAGTACGCGAAGCCAAGGATGGCGCGGTCGTTGCGCTGGATGGCGTGAACGACCGCAATGCCGCCGAAGCGCTGAAAGGCGCGGAGCTTTACGTTCCGCGTTCGGCGCTTCCCAAAGAAGATGCCGACGAGTTCTATCATGCCGATCTCATCGGCCTGCGCGCGGAAGACACCGAAGGCCGCGCGATGGGCACGGTGCGCGCCCTCCACAATTTTGGTGCCGGTGACGTGATCGAGCTGGCGCGCGACGATGGCGACGAAGTGTTCCTGCCGTTCACGCGCGAAGTGGCCAGGGAAATCGACACCGAAGGCGGGCGCATCGTGATCGCCGCGCCCGAGGAAGTGGAAGCGGGCGAGAAAGGAAACGTGGAATGAGCGACATCACTTTCCGCACGGCGACGGAAGCCGATCTTCCGGCCATCGTCGCCATGCTGGCCGACGACGATATTGCAGAGGGCCGCGAGAACGCCTCCGTGCCAGATCACTACCGCGAAGCTTTCGCCGCGATGGCCAAGGAAGTCTTCAACAAGATGTTGCTTGCAGAGCAGGATGCAAAGATCGTGGGCTCGCTGCAGATCGTCTTCATGCCCGGCGTCTCGCGCAACGGCACCAAGCGCGCGATTATCGAAAGCGTCCGTGTGCGGTCTGCGTCACGCGGCCAAAGCATCGGCACCGCACTGATGAAGGAAGCCATCCGGCTGGCGCGCGAAGGAGGCTGCGGATTGATCCAGCTCGATTCCGACCTGCGCCGTCCGCGCGCGCACTTGTTCTATCGCCGCCTCGGTTTCGTGCAGAGCCACGCAGGATTCAAAAAAGAACTGACATGACATGGCGCGCCACGGTGCTGACCCTGTTCCCGGAGATGTTTCCGGGTGTGCTCGGTCATTCGCTGCTCGGCAAGGCGCTCCAGAAAAACATCTGGTCACTGGACGTGCGTGACATCCGCGAGCATGGCCTCGGCAAGCACCGCACCGTCGACGACACGCCCTCTGGCGGCGGCCCCGGCATGGTCATGCGCGCCGACGTGGCGGCAGCCGCCATCGATGCCGCGCGTATTTCCAATCCCGATGTTCCGGCCATCTATCTCTCGCCGCGCGGCACGCCGCTCACGCAATCCCGTGTCCGGGAACTCGCGGCCGGTCCCGGCGCGATCCTGCTCTGCGGCCGTTTCGAGGGACTGGACCAGCGCGCCATCGAGGTACGGAATCTGGAGGAGATTTCGCTCGGTGACTTCGTGCTGGCGGGTGGCGAGATTGCGGCACAGGCCGTGATCGAGGCCGTGGTTCGCCTGATCCCCGGCGTCTTGGGCGCGGAGGCCTCGCCGGAGGACGAAAGCTTCTCCCACGGGCTTCTGGAATATCCGCAATTCACCCGGCCCCAGAGCTTCGAAGGACGGGACATTCCGGAGGTTCTAACCAACGGAAATCACAAGGAAATTTCCAAATGGCGGCAAGGGGAGGCGGAACGCCTCACCAAGGCCCGCCGCCCCGATCTGTGGACCCTCTTTGAAAAGAAGAAACACTAGGCTATACGGCCCGGCTTCGCGTCCGGTCCGGGCGCGAAAATCCATGGAATTCAAGCCTGCCCGGCACCGGAGTAAGACCAATGAACCTCATTCAAGAGCTCGAAGCCGAGCAGATGAAGACCCTTCGCAAGAAGGCCCACCCGGCGTTCCGCCCCGGCGACACGCTGAAGGTGAACGTGAAGGTCGTCGAGCAGAGCTATGACGAGAAGGCCAAGCAGATGAAGACGCGCGAGCGCCTGCAGGCCTTCGAAGGCGTGTGCATCGCGCGCCAAGGTGCCGGCATCAACGAGAGCTTCACCGTCCGCAAGATCTCCTATGGCGAAGGCGTGGAGCGCGTTTTCCCGGTCTATTCCCCGCTGGTCGACAGCGTGTCGGTGGTGCGCAAGGGCAAGGTCCGCCGCGCGAAGCTCTATTATCTGCGCGGCCGCCGCGGCAAGTCCGCCCGTATCGGCGAGCGTGCCGACCGCGCCAGCGAAGCCGCCGCCGAGGCCTGATCGCTGCTTTAGAACGGTTGTGAAAACGCGCTGCCCCACCGGGCGGCGCGTTTTACTTTTGGGTCTCTTGTGGGCAAGTCGATGAAACCCTGAAAAATCAGCATTTCTTGGCCGTGGCCATCGCTTGTGTTCTCGGAAGTGCAGTAAAATCAGGCATCAACTGATTCGCCATGAAGGAGCAATCAAATGGCACTGGCTGGAACCGCCGCAAAAGCAAAAGTCGAAACGATCAGCACGCGCCAGCTGGCGATGCAGTTGGCTGAGAAACACGAAATGTCGAACAAGGCCGCGCACGCCTTTCTCGACGACACGATCGCCACCATCACCAAGCACCTGAAGAAGGGCGCACGTATCCGCCTCAACGGTCTTGGCATTCTCGTCGTGCGCAAGCGCGCCGCCCGGATGGGCCGCAATCCGGCCACCGGCGAAGCGATCAAGATCAAGGCGAGCAAAAAGGTCGCCTTCCGCGCCGCGAAAGAGCTCAAAGAGTCGATCTAAGCTCTTTGGTCTTCACGAAGTTCAAAAGCCGGGCAGTTGCGAAAGCGTCTGCCCGGTTTTTTCTTGCCTCATTGCCGTGCACAACTGACGATGCAGCATGGCTGAGGCTCGTCGTTTTCGCGCACTCGATGGCTGGCGCGGCATCTGCGCGCTCCTGATCGCGCTGCATCATTTTCCCGCGCAGGGCTTCATTTATCATCTGCCGCTGGTGCGCAATTCCTGGCTGCTGGTCGATTTCTTCTTCGTGCTCTCCGGTTTCGTCATTGCCTTTGCTTATGGCGAGCGTCTCACCCACGCGAACGAATTCAGGCCTTTCGCCATCCGCCGCTTCTTTCGGCTCTGGCCGCTGCATATCTGTGTGCTCGCGGCCTTCGTTGGGCTAGAGCTTTATCGCTATGCGGCGACCGGCACCGGCTTCACCGGAGAGCGCTCGTTGTTCGCACTGCTGACCAATCTCACGCTCACGCAGGCTCTCGGCCTGCACAACTTTCTCACCTGGAACACACCCGCCTGGGCAATGAGCACGGAGTTCTGGACCTATATTGTTTTCGCGCTCACTGCGCTGCTCGCGGGACGCTGGCGAAATGTCGCCGCCGTCATTCTGATCGCCGCATCTATCGCCATTCTCGCGCTGCATTCGCGCTATGGCATGCGCGAGACTTTCGATTGGGGTATCGCGCGCTGCATCTATGGGTTCTTCTTAGGCGCGCTCACTTACGAAGCATGGTCGCGCAAATGGTTCGCACGGTTCAGCGGCTCGCTCGCGGAAATCGCGGCTCTGTGCGTCGCACTCGTCTTCCTGATCGTCATTCCTGGCGACCGTCCGCTGGAATATCTCGCGCCGCCTGTCTTCGCGATGTTCGTGCTCGTTTTTGCCGCCGACGCGGGGGCGTTGTCGCGTCTGATGGCGCATCCGGTGTTCGAGACATCGGGCCGGTGGTCCTACGCGATCTATCTCGTCCAGATGTTCGTGATCGCGTCGATGGCGTCGGTGCTGGACTTGCACGCCGCCACGGGCATTGAAGCCGATGCCCTCGCGTTGCTCTATGTTCTCTGTGTTCTAGTCCTTGCCGCGCTTAGCTGGCGCTTCATTGAAGTTCCGGGGCAACGTCTCGCAATTCGAAATATTCCAGCGCAAGGCACGCCCACGTCTTCCGTACCGGACACAAACCGCTAACATCGCGCCAACACAACGGGGGCATGATGGCGATTTCCGAGGCGCAGCCGCGCCATCATCTTCTCAAAATTCTGGGTCTCACATTCGGCGTGGCGGTTGCGGTCGGCGACATGCTCGGCTCCGGCATCCTACGTGCGCCCAGCTCTATCGCCGCCAGCGTTCCCAACATAGGCCTCATCATGGCGCTATGGACCTTCGGCGCGGTGCATATGGCAATCACCGCGAATGTCTTTGCCGAGATGGGAACGGCGCTTCCGCGATCTGGCGGGGCTTATATCTATGCACAGCGCGTATTCGGCGACATTGGCGGCCTCATCGTCGGATGGGCGAGTTGGCTCGCCTTCGTGGCTGGCATCGCTGCCGCGGCGATTTCGTTCGCCAATTTCCTGCCGTTGATCTGGCCTTGGGCGGCGAGCCACACCGTCGGCGTGGCGCTGGCGATGCTGCTGGCGCTATTCGGTGCAAACATTCTGGGCCTGCGCGAAGGGCGCGCGCTGCAGGAAGTGACGAGCCTCATCAAGGCGTCGATGCTGGTTCTGTTCTGTGTCGCCGCCGTTCTGTTCGTTCCGTCGTCGCATCCCACGCCGCTGGTGGCAATGGCAGGCGCGCCGGTGCTGGGATGGATGGCTGCTATTGGCGCCTATCAGCTTATTCGCGGGGCTTATGCGGGCTGGGATACGCCGCTTTTCTTTGGCGAGGAGATCGTCAATCCCGGCCGCGATATTCCGCGCGCCATGTTCATCGGCATTGCGATCACTGCCGTTCTCTATATCGGTGTCAACGCCGCCTTGCTGTATGCGCTCGGCATAAAGGGCGTCGCCTCGACGCCGCTGCCCTTCACCATCGTGGTTGAAACCTTCGGTGGCGCGGCCTCCGTGCTCTTCGCGCTCACCGCCATGATCACGGTCGCAAGCTGTGCCAACGCGAACATCATGGGTGGCCCGCGCATCATCTTCTCCATGGCACGCGACGGATTGCTGCCGAATATCCTTCAGAGCGTGAACGCGGGCGGTTCGCCCACCGGCGCGATGCTGCTGACGGCGCTGTTCAGCATCGGCGTCACCTTGAGCGGCACTTTCAATCTCGTGTTCGGGCTGATTGGCACGATGAACGCTTTCGGCGGCGTCATTATCATCGTGGGGTTGTTCATCCTGCGCCGACGAGAACCGGAACTGCCGCGTCCCTATCGCGCGCTGTTTTATCCTGCACTGCCCATCGTGGCGCTGGTGCTGGAGGCAACGACACTGGTCCTTTATTCCGCCGCCGACACCACCGGCATCCTGTTCGCCATCGGCTTGTGCCTGGCTTGCGTTCCCTTCGCGCTGGTTGCGCGGCATGGCCGCATCCGTCTGGGCGACATCGCCAAGCCCTGAGACCGGCTTTCGCGGGCCTGCGTCCTTCGGCTTCCTTGCCGGGCCTTTGCCTCCGCGCTAGGAACCGCCCGACCCATTCCAGAAGGAAATCCCCATGGCCCGCAGCAAAATCGCGCTTATCGGCGGCGGACAGATCGGCGGCACGCTCGCCCATCTCGTCGCGACCAAAGAACTTGGCGACGTCGTGTTGTTCGACATCATGGAAGGCCTGCCGCAGGGCAAGGCGCTGGACCTTTCGCAGGCCGGTCCCATCGAAGGTTTCGACGCGAAACTGAAGGGCACCAACTCCTATGCCGATATCGCGGACGCGGATGTGGTGATCGTCACCGCCGGCGTGCCGCGCAAACCCGGCATGAGTCGTGACGATCTTCTGGGCATCAATCTGAAGGTCATGAGCGCGGTGGGCGAGGGCATCAAGGCCCATGCACCGAATGCCTTTGTCGTCTGCATCACCAATCCGCTGGACGCGATGGTGTGGGCGCTACGCCAGTTCTCGGGCCTGCCACATCACATGGTCGTCGGCATGGCGGGCGTGCTCGACAGCGCGCGCTTCCGTTTCTTCCTCGCCGAGGAGATGAACGTGTCGGTGGAAGACGTCTCCGCGTTCGTGCTCGGCGGTCACGGCGACACGATGGTTCCGGTGCCACGCTTCTCCACGGTGTCGGGTATTCCGCTGCCGGAGTTGGTCAAGATGGGCTGGATCAAGCAGGACAAGCTCGACCAGATCGTGCAGCGCACGCGCGATGGCGGCGCGGAAATCGTCGGCCTGCTCAAGACGGGTTCGGCCTTCTATGCGCCCGCCACGGCCGGCATCGAGATGGCGCAAAGCTATCTGCGCGACAAGAAACGCGTGCTCCCCGTCGCAGCCTATGTGAACAACAAATACGGTTTGAAAGACATCTATGTCGGCGTGCCGGCGGTGATCGGCGCCAAGGGTGTGGAACGCATCGTCGAGCTCGATCTCACCGCGGATGAGAAAGCGGCGCTGATGAAGTCCGCAGACTCGGTGAAGGGCCTCATCGACGCTTGCAAGAAACTCGACACGCGTCTCGCGTAGGAGAAGCAATCCGGCGCGCGGTTTCGCGCGTCGAAGATTGTTCGACACAACGAAAAGCCTCCGCGGGTGGAGGGGCTTGCCCCGCGGAGGCTCTCATTTCCGTCTGCGCTTGTCGCGCCGACCATCCAGACATCGCAATCGAATGCGGCAATTCCAGAGCGATGGATTTGTCTTTTGTCGTGATTTGTCGCGACGCGTTTTCGTGCGAAAACTCGTTTCCGCGATGAATGGAGGATGAACATGATTCCGCGCCTGGAAACCGAACGGCTCGTCCTGCGCGGCTGGGAACCACGCGATTTCGAACCGCTCGCCGCCATTCACGGCGATGTCGACGTCATGACTTTTCTGGGCGGGGTGCAGGAGAAGAACGACGCCTGGCGCGCGCTCGCGGGGCTCGCCGGTCACTGGGTGTTGCGCGGCTACGGCAAATGGGCGGTGGAGCGCAAATCCGATGGCGCGATGATGGGCCGCGTCGGTCTTATCAACCCGGAAGGCTGGCCGGGACTCGAAGTGGGCTGGACGTTCGGCAAACAATATTGGAGGCAGGGCTACGCCAGCGAAGCCGCGGAAGCAGCGATGCGCTTCGGCTTTCTTACCCAGCCGGTGGATCGGCTGATCTCCTGCATCGATCCCGGCAACACCGCTTCGCAGGCGGTGGCCAAACGTATTGGCGAAACCAAGGGGGAGAGCGCCAATCTGCGCATCGGCGGCAAGGACTATCCCGTCGATCTTTGGGGCATTACGCGCGAAGCATGGCTAAGGCGGCAAAGCGCGGCTTGATTTTGACGCGCCGATCCCGCCACTTGTCTTCATGACGGATATCAATTCGCCGGCGATCTATCGGGATCGCGATTTCTCCTTCTTCATCTCCAGCCGTTTTCTTTCGACAGCCGCCATGCAGGTGCAGTCCGTCGCCATTGGCTGGCAGATCTACGATATCGAGCGCACGCCGCTATCGCTCGGCCTTGTGGGCCTCTGCGAATTCGTGCCGATGTTTCTCTTGACGCTTCCGGCGGGCGAAATCGCGGACCGCTTCGATCAGCGCCGCGTGTTGGCGCTGTCGCAGGCCTTGTTGGGGGTCTGCTCCGCGCTCTTTCTGGTTTTCAGTCTGCTCTATCCGCGCGATGCGCTTCCTTATTACGCGGTGCTCGTGCTGTTCGGTGCTGCGCGCGGATTCGCTGGGCCGTCTAGCCAGTCGTTGCTCGCCTTTCTCGTTCCGCCGGAGCGTCTCGCCAAATCCATTGCGCTCAGTTCATCCGCCTTCACCGTCGCCGTGATCGCCGGCCCGGCGCTGGGCGGTTTCCTCTTCGCGCTCGGCCCCGTCGCGACCTACAGCATCAGTTTTTTGGGTTTCATGTCTGCCGCGGCTCTCACCACCACATTCGGCGGCCGCCGTTTCGATCGGTCGGGCCTTGCGGGTGTATCGCGGCTTGCACGGGTGATCGAAGGCATTCGCTTCGTGCGCGACAGACCCATCGTATTTGGCGCCATCTCGCTGGATCTGTTCGCGGTGCTTCTTGGCGGCGCGGTGGCGTTGCTGCCGATCTTCGCGCGCGACATTTTGCATGTCGGTCCTACGGGCCTGGGCTTGCTGCGCAGCGCGCCCGCCATCGGCGCTGCGCTCACCGCGTTCACGCTCTCGCGCTATCCGATCACGCGCAGCTCGGGTCCGCGCATGTTCGCCGCCGTCGCGATTTTCGGCCTTGCCACCATCGTGTTCGGTCTCTCGCACAATTTCATTTTGTCGCTGGCGGCGTTGTTCGTCACCGGCGCGTCCGACATGGTGAGCGTGAATGTGCGCCAGTCACTCATCAATTTCGCCACGCCCGATCCCATGCGCGGACGCGTCGGTGCGGTCAGCATGTTGTTCATCGGTGCGTCGAACGAACTGGGCGAATTCGAATCCGGAATCACCGCCTCCTGGTTCGGCACCATTCCGGCCGTCATCTTGGGCGGCCTTGGAACGCTCGGTATCGTTGCGATCTGGATGTGGCTATTCCCGCCGCTGCGGACGGTGGATCGCCTGACCGATGTCGAGCCTATTTCCGGTAAACCGGCGTGATGCGCGTCATGCTAATGGAGTGCTTCTGAAGCCACTCTGCTGCAGCTTGCGGATCGCCGCCTGCAATCGCGGCTTTCGGACTGTCCAACGCCCATAGCGTAATCTGGTAGTGATGGGTGCCGGAGCCAGCCGGCGGGCAGGGGCCATCATAGCGCGCGTTGCCGTTGGAGTTTTGCAGTGCCACCGCGCCGTCCGGCAGCGCGCCGCGGCCCGCGTCCTGCGCCAAAGAGGTCGTTCCCGGCGGAATGTTCACCACCAGCCAGTGCCACCAGCCGCCATGTGCATCGGGATCATACATGGTGACGGCGAAACTTTTGGTGGTCGCAGGCGCACCGCTCCAGGACAGCGCCGGTGAGACATCGCCGCCGCCATAACGCGCGCAGATTTCCGTCTCGGGGAAATAGCCTGCTTCCGCAACGTCGCCACTCTTCAGGCTCATCGCGGATGCTTGGGTCGCAAGCAACCCAAACATAGTGGCTAAGCCGATGCGAGTTGGAATCATGCCCGGTCTCCTGTCCGCCGCCAAGCTTGCGAAAGCCGCGCGATCCGCGCAAGCATAACCGAAACCGCGAAGGGGACGTTCCATGGCTTTACAGGTTATCGGCGCCGGCTTCGGGCGCACGGGAACCATGACGCTCAAGACCGCGCTTGAGCAACTGGGCTTTGGTCCCTGTCATCATATGTACGAGGTGATCATTCACCCCGAGCAGGCCGGCTTCTGGGAGCGCGCAACACGCGGCGAAAAAGTCGACTGGGAAGAGATGTTTGCCAACTACCGCTCGAGCTGCGACTGGCCGAGCTGCTATTTCTACAAGGAGCTTGCCGAGCGCTATCCGCAGGCCAAGGTCATCCTCACGCTTCGTGATCCCAAGGCGTGGTTCAAAAGCGTGAGCAACACCATCATGATGAGCTTCAAGGGCCCCATGATCCTTCCCGACGGCAGGCGCGTCGGTCCGCCGGGCGATTTCGCGCCGTTGCTGGTGGGACAGAAGACCTTCGGCGGCCGCTTTGACGAAGCCCACCTGATCGACGTCTTCAACCGTCACAATGAAGAGGTACGTCGTACCATCCCGAAGGAGCGGCTGCTCGTGCTCGACGCAGCACAGGGTTGGGAACCGCTGTGCAGATTCCTGGACGTTGCGGTACCCGCAACGCCGTTTCCCAAAACCAACTCCACGGAGGAGTTTCGGGCGCGCATACCGCACTGAAGGCAATTCCGGCTCGCTTCGGTTATCTTTCGCGGCGATCGCGCCGGGCGTGACGGAAGATGAAATCCGCTCCAAGACCGAAGCGACGCTGGTTTCCTAAGCCGTAGCGGACGCGCGAATATCGTGCATGATGCCCCAACATTGGGGAATCGCATCGCCATGTTCGACGCTTTAAAGGGCTGGACATCCGCGCAGAAGCATGTGGTCGCGGCCAGTTATCTCGGCTGGACGCTGGATGCGTTCGACTTCTTCCTGATGGTCTTCGTGATCAAGGACGTGGCGCACAGCTTTGGCGCAGGCAAGGAAGATGTCGCCTGGGCGTTGACGCTTACCCTCGCGTTGCGCCCCGTTGGCGCCTTGATCTTCGGCCGACTTGCGGATCGGTTTGGCCGCCGCCCGGTGTTGATGGCCGATGTGGGCCTCTATTCGCTGCTGGGTTTCGCCACGGCGTTCTCGCCGAACCTCATCGCCTTCCTCGTGATCCGTGCGATGTTCGGCATCGCGATGGGTGGCGAGTGGGGGATCGGCGCATCGCTGACGATGGAAACCGTGCGTCCCGAATCGCGCGGATTCGTCTCCGGCCTCCTGCAATCGGGGTATCCCACCGGCTATCTGCTGGCTTCGCTCGTCTATCGCAATCTCTACGACCATCTTGATGCGTTCACCGGCCTTGAGAACTGGCGCGCGCTGTTCCTGATCGGCGTCGTCCCGGCGTTGCTCATCCTCTATATCCGCCGCCACGTTCCGGAATCGCCGGGCTGGTCCACCGAACATGCCAAGACCGGCACGGTGCTCAATGTGCTCAAGCGGCATTGGCAGCTGGCGATCTACGCCATCCTGCTGATGACGGCGTTCAACTTCTTCAGCCACGGCACGCAGGACATCTATCCGACCTTCCTGCAGGTGCAGCATCATTTCGACACTCACACCACCGGCAACATCGCGATCATCTATAATATCGGCGCGATCCTCGGCGGGTTGTCCTTCGGGTTCCTTAGTCAGTCGTTGGGCCGCCGGCGTACCATCATCATGGGCGCGCTGCTTTCGATTCCAGTGGCCTATCTGTGGGCTTATTCCGAAACCGCCGCGATGCTCACCGTCGGCGCGTTCCTGATGCAATTCTTCGTGCAGGGCGCCTGGGGCGTGATCCCCGCGCATCTGAACGAGCTGTCGCCCGCCGATGCGCGCGGTACCTTTCCCGGTACGGTCTATCAGCTGGGCAATTTCATCGCGTCCTACAATGCAGTCTTGCAAACCGGCATCGCGGCGCGGAGCGGCGAGAATTATTCCTTCGCGCTGGCCAGTGTGGCCATCGCGGCAGCAGTCGCGATTGTGGTCCTGACGCTCATCGGCCGCGAGGCGCGCGACATAAAGCTGAGTTAGCCTGCGTTCACGAAGACATCGACGCGATCGGGCGCGCCACTGTCCTCGATCCCGCCCATCGCGCGCACGTCGATACGCTCGCTCGGCACGCCGTCCTCGATCAGGATCTGGCGGATCACCAGCGCGCGCTTCAGCGAAAGCCGGCGCGCGTCGGACGACTTGTCGCCCCGCGCACCGCCATAAGCCTCAAGCTGAACGCGTGCGCCGGCTCTGCCCAGAAGCGTGTTCAATTCGCTGGCCACACCGCGGAGCTCGTTGATCGTTTCGGTGCCAGGATCGGTTGCGCCGCGCGGAAACAGAATCTCGCTGCGCTTGGAAAGATTGCTTTTGGTGCCCGGCGTTTGCGCCGCCACGACGGCGCTCGTGGTGGACGGCGCTGCCGTTGCGGGTGCTGGCGCCGTGGAGGCGGTCTTCGTTTGCTTGTGCGGTTTCGGCTGCGCGACGGGATGCGACTCCTCGGGAGCCAACGAAAGCGGAATGCCGCCATCGTCTTCCGGCGCCGTCTCCCGCGATGCAGCTTGCTGCGGCGTGGGCGCCAGTACTTCAACCTTCTTTGCTTTTTTGGGCTTGTGCGGCGGCGTGCTCGCCGTCTGCTCTGGCGTGGATTGGGAGACATCCGGCATCGCCGAAGGCTCCGGCGCGGGCGGCTGAGCCTCGTTAAGCGCTGTGTTCACATCGGCTGCTGATGGCGCGGCCTTCTTTGCCACATGGCGCTTATGCGGCGCGGGCATGTGCAGATGGATCACGCCGGCGTAAGGGCCGTTCGGCCCGGACGGGCGGCCATAGGCGGCGTTGGGGTTCACGGAGATTCCCTGTCCCGGATACATCTGGGCGGAAGCCGCGGTTGCGGCCAGAAGCGCCGCGGAGAGCGCGCAAAGAGCAAGTGATTTGGTCATCGGGCGGGGAGAATAGGGTCGCCGGGCCATCGCCTCAACTCTTCCCCGCATCTTTCAGAAGCTTCAGGAATTGGCCATGCAGCGCCTCGTTCGAGGCGATGATGTTGCCCGTCTCCAGCATCTTCTGCTGGTTGTTGAGGTCGCTCACCACGCCGCCGGCCTCGCGCACCATGAGGATGCCGGCCGCGATGTCCCACGCCTTCAGATTGCGCTCCCAATACATGTCGTAGCGTCCCGCCGCGAGCCAAGCCAAATCCAGCGCTGCCGAACCGAAGCGGCGCACGCCGGTTGTCGTGGCCATCATCGAGCCAAGCTCTGCCTGAAATTTCTCATGCCCATCCTTGCCGATGAAGGGGATGCCCGTTGCGCAAAGCGCGGTGCGTACATCCTTGCGGCCGGCGACGCGCAGGCGCTTGTCGTTGAGATAGGCGCCGTGGCCTCTCTCCGCGGTGAACATATCGTCGGTGATCGGATTGAAGATCACGCCGCTCACCAGCACACCGTCGCGCTCCAGCCCGATGGAGATAGCGAAGTGCGGAATGCCGTGAAGGAAATTCGTCGTGCCATCGAGCGGATCGATGATGAAGCGGTGCGATTTGTCGGGCCCGTCGACCAGGCCGACTTCCTCGGACAAGATCGGATAACCCGCGCGCGCCTTTTGCAACTCGCCGATGAGGATGCTCTCTGTGCGCTGGTCCGCCACGGTGACGAAATCGCCGGGGCCCTTCACGGAGATCTGCAGATTCTCCACTTCGCCGAAATCGCGGATGAGCCTGCGCCCCGCCTTGCGCGCAGCGGTGGTCATCACGTTAAGAGCGGGCGACAGATACGGCATTACTCTTTGTCCGCGCGGCGCAGATAGGAGCCATCTTCGGTGGCGACGACGATCTTCTCGCCCGCTTCGATGAAAGGCGGCACCTGGATCTTCATGCCGTTCGACAGTGTCGCACCCTTGTAAGACGGCGCCGCCGTGCCGCCGCGCATCACCGCATCGGCTTCGGCCACTTCCAGCACGACGTTTTGCGGCAGCGCGATCCCGATGGCTTTGCCGTCATACATCTGCACCAAGGTCTTCATGCCGTCCTGCAGAAAGCGCGCCTGATCCTCGCCCACGAATTCAATGGAGAGTTCGATCTGGTCATAGGTGTCCATGTCCATAAAGGTCAGCATGTCGCCGTTCGCGAACAGGAACTGGAAATCTTTCTTTTCGAGATAGATTTCTTCGACGCTCTCGTCGGAGCGGAAGCGCTGATTCAGCTTGGTGCCGACGGTGACGTTCTTGAGCTCGACCTGGTTATAGGCGCCGCCTTTGCCGGGCTTCACCTTCTGTGTCTTCACCGCCATCCACAGGCCGCCCTCATAGTCGATCATCGTGCCGGGCTTGATGTCGTTACCGGAGATCTTGGCCATAGAAGCTATCTGCACCCGCTTTTCGCGGGCTGCGGTCCTGTTTTGGGGTCGAGTTCAAAGAGCGGACCGGGTGATAGCAGGGCTCGGCCGCGAGCTCAACTCAGATTAGCAATTTTGCCGTTTCCCGGCATTAGCGAGGAAATCTCATCGCGGAGTTGAAGAGATTTTTTGCGATATTCGGGCAAAGCAAACGAGTTTTGGCCGCCGACCGAGACTAGAAAGTTATCCAACGGTGCCGGGGCAGAAGTGCGAACCCGCGTCCAAACAAGCTCGAATACTGAGCTGACCGGGGACCGGCGGGGAGAATTCTCTACAGCAAGTATCTGTTCGGGGCTGAGATCGAATTCGAGCGTTGACCAAAGGTTTTTCCTTCGCCATGCGAAAGTAAACTGCTTGCGTGATCTAAAGGATATTTTCGAGTCACGAACGTCTAGTTCTCCAGCCGCTACCATGACGATTGGAATGCGCATCCACGGGGAAAGCAAATTCGTAATGTATGCGGCTCCTTTACGGATTTGATATAAACCCAAGACCTTTCTGAGAAGTGATGCGCTTTTGAATGCTTCATCGAATGCTTCAAATTGCTCATCAGTGGACAGCCATACGGAAGGAAAATCGGTCATGGCTTATCCTCGCCTCCAAATAATTCATTAAACGCCTTCACTGCAGCCTGCGGCCCATCTTTGTAAGCCCACACGCCTGCCGATACCGCGAGGAAGTCCGCGCCGGCATCCACCAGCGGCTTGGCGTTCTCCACCGTAATACCGCCAATGGCGACGACGGGGACGGTCATGGTTTCGGCCCACCATTGCAGCAATTCGAGTTCGGCGACGGTCTTGGGTTCTTTGGTTTGCGTCGGGAAGAACGCACCGAAGGCGACATAGTCTGCGCCCGCTTCACCGGCCTCGAAGGCCAGATCGCGGCTGTTGTGGCAGGTGACGCCGACGATGGCATCCTTGCCCATGATCTCGCGCGATTCGGCGTAAGGCACATCGTCCTGCCCGATATGCACGCCATCGGCGCGGATGAGATGCGCGAGATCAGGACGGTCGTTGACGATGAAGGCCACGTCGTGTTTCTGCGCGATGGGCATGAGGATTTCCGCAGCGCGCATGATCTCGCCGTCGCTGACATCTTTCAGGCGCAATTGCAGCGAGGCGACATCGCCGCCATCGAGCGCTCGCTTCAGCTCCTCGGCAAAACCGCGCGGCTCGAACTTCGGCGGCGTGATGAGGTAAAGGCGGCAGTTGCTCACGCCGCTTTTTCCAAATCCTTCTTCCACGCACCGGTGGCAGCGAGGCCGTTCATCTTGGCGCGGTGGGCGAAGGCGGCCTGCGCCGCCGAGACGTTGTCCGCCTTGCCGCTCCATGCCTTCTGCGGTGCGGCCTGCAGCGCGCGGCCATAGGAGAAGGTGAGCGCCCACGGCAGATCCGGATGCGCGGCGTTCATCGCGTTCAGATGCGCGGTGGCTTCCTCATCCGATTGTCCACCGGAGAGGAACGCGATGCCCGGCACTGACGGCGGCACACAGCGCTTCAGCACCGTCACCGTCTTCTCGGCGACTTCTTCGACGCCGGCGCGCTTGGATGCCTTCATGCCGCTGATCACCATGTTGGGCTTCAGGATCATGCCTTCGAGCGCGACGTTCGCGTAATATAGCTGCTGGAAGGTCTCCTTAAGCACCCACTCGGTAATGCGGCCGCAGGCGTCGACATCATTGTCGTAGTCCATCAGCACTTCGGGCTCGACGATGGGAACGATGCCGTTCTCCTGCGCCAGCGCCGCATAGCGCGCGAGCGCCTGCGCATTGGCGTTGATCGCGTTCCAGGACGGCTTGGTCGGATCGTAGGTCGCGCGCCATTTCGCAAAGCGGGCACCAAGCTGGTGATACTCCACGAAGCGCTCGCGCAGTCCGTCGAGGCCTTCCGTCACCGTCTGGCCCGGCTCCAGCGCCAGCGGCTTGGCGCCCTTGTCCACCTTGATGCCTGGTATTGCGCCAGTCTGCTCGATCAGCTTCACCAGCGGCGTGCCGTCTTTCGCCTTCTGGCGGATCGTCTCGTCATACAGGATCACGCCGGAAACATGCTTCATGCCGCCTTCGGCGCGGAACATCAGCTCGCGATAGTCGCGGCGGTTCTCCTCGGTGTTCTGGACGCCGATCTTGTCGAAACGCTTCTGGATCGTGCCGGTGGATTCATCGGCGGCAAGAATGCCCTTGCCCTTCGCGACCATCTTTTTGGCGATCGCGTTCAGTTCGTCGAGATACATGTGTCAGGCCCCGTGGTTGAGGCTGAAGACCATCCGCCGCCGGTGTACCGCCTGGCGTGTCCTAGCCCTTGCTATGCGTGAGGGCTTCTACCCCCGGCAAGGTCTTGCCTTCAAGCCACTCCAGGAACGCCCCGCCGGCCGTGGAAATATAGGTGAATTCGCTTGCCACGCCGGCATGATTGAGCGCTGCTACCGTGTCGCCGCCGCCCGCCACCGAGATCAGGTTCCCGGCTTTGGTCTCCGCCGCCACGGCTTTGGCCGCGGCCACCGTGGCCCTGTCGAACGGCGGGATTTCGAAGGCGCCGAGGGGGCCGTTCCACACCACGGTCTTGGTCACCTTCAGCCGGTTCTTGAACTCCTCGATGCTGGCCGGGCCGACATCGAGGATCATCTCATCCGCATGCACTTGGCCGATCTCGACGGTACGATGCTCGGCGTTCGCTTTGAACTCCTTCGCCACGACAACGTCTGTCGGCAGGATCAGCACGCAGCCGGTTTCCGACGCCTTGTGCACGATGGCGAGCGCGGTATCGACCATGTCGCGTTCGGCGAGCGACTTGCCGATCTGCCGCCCCTCGGCAACGAAAAACGTGTTTGCCATCGCGCCGCCGATGACGAGATAGTCGACCTTGCCGATCAGGTTCTGCAACAGATCGAGCTTGGTGGAAACTTTCGCACCACCCACCACCGCCATCACCGGATGCGTGGGATGGCCCAGCGCCTTGTCGAGATGCTCCAGTTCCGCCTGCATCGAACGTCCCGCCGCGCTCGGCAGCAGATAGGCGAGGCCCGTCGTCGTCGCATGCGCGCGATGCGCGGCGCTGAAGGCATCGTTGACGAAGACGTCGCCGAGGCTGGCGACCTCTTTGGCGAATTCCGGGTCGTTGGCTTCTTCGCCCTTGTGGAAGCGCGTGTTCTCCAGAAGGACGATATCGCCGTCTTTCAGCTTCGCGACGGCGTCCTTCGCCACATCGCCCACGCAATCGGACGCGAATGCCACCGGCTTGCCGAGTTCTTTCGCCAGCGCCGGCGCGATCGGCTTCAGCGACATTTCCGGCACGACCTTTCCCTTCGGGCGGTCGAAATGCGAGAGCACGATCACGCGCGCGCCTTTGTCGGAAAGCTCCTTGATCGTCGGCGCCTGCCGCTCGATGCGCGAGGCGTCGGTGACTTTGCCATCCTTCATCGGCACGTTCAGGTCCGCGCGCACCAGCACGCGCTTTCCTTTGACGGAGAGATCGTCGAGCGTTTTGAACTCAGGCATGACTTAGAGGAATTTCCCCATCGCCACCGCGGTGTCGGCCATGCGGTTGGAGAAGCCCCATTCGTTGTCGTA
>DASXHQ010000165.1:0-28571 GCA_036488415.1 Rhizomicrobium sp. | reverse complement strand
CTTCTGTTCGCCGTCCTGCCAGGCGACACCAGCGATATCCAGATGCGCCCACGGCGTCTTGTTCTCGACGAAGCGCTGGAGGAACTGCGCGGCGGTGATCGACCCGGCATATTGCCCGCCGATGTTCTTCATGTCGGCGATCTTGGACTTGATCAGCTTGTCGTAGCCGTCGCCCAGCGGCAGGCGCCACACCGCCTCGCCGACCTCTTTGCCGGCGGCGGCGATGCGGGCCGCGAGCTGGTCATTGTTAGAGAAGAGGCCAGCGTGATCCTGGCCCAGAGCTATCATGATCGCGCCGGTCAAGGTGGCCAGGTCGATCACGAATTTGGGTTTGAACGTGCGCTGGGTATAAGTGAGCGCATCGGCCAGCACCAGACGGCCTTCGGCATCGGTGTTCAGAACCTCGATGGTCTGGCCCGACATGGACGTCACCACATCATCCGGGCGCTGCGCGTTACCGTCCGGCATGTTCTCGACAAGGCCGATCACGCCCACCGCGTTCACTTTCGCTTTGCGCACCGCCAGCGCGCGCATCGTGCCGGTGACGGCGGCCGCACCGCCCATATCGCCCTTCATGCCCATCATCGAGGCGCCGGGCTTGAGCGACAGGCCGCCGGAATCGAAGCACACGCCCTTGCCGACGAAGGCGACCGGCGCCTCATTCTTGTTGCGCGCCCCGTTCCAGCGCAGGACGACAAGCTGGCTCTCGCGCTCGCTGCCCTGCCCCACACCAAGCAGCGAACCCATGCCGAGCTTCTTCATCTCCGCTTCGCCCAGCACTTCGACTTTCAGGCCAAGCTTCGAAAGCTGCTTGGCGCGGTTCGCGAAGGCGGCGGGATAAAGAACATTCGGCGGCTCGTTGACGAGATCGCGCGCGAGGAAGACGCCCTCCGCCACCGCGTCCATCGCGGCCCACGTCTTCTTGGCGGCTGCAACGTCCTTTGTGCCGATCGCAACGCTGTTGATCGTCGACTCATATTCGTCGCGCGCCTTGGTGCGGTAGTGGTTGAAGCCGTAGCTGCGCAGTTTCGCGCCCATCGCGATGTGCGAGGCCAACACGCCGGGCCTGAACTTGGAACCCTTCGGCGCATCGACTGCGAAGACGATCGCATCGACACCTGCGGTGTAGAGCCGCGCCACAACGCTGGCACCCAGCCGTTCGGCGCTGCCCGTTTTGAAATCCTCGCCCTTGCCCAGACCGACCAGCAGGACGCGCGATGCTTTGAGCCCCTGCGGCGCCAGAACCTCGACAACCTGTCCGGTCTTTCCCGTGAATTTGGTGGAAGCACCCACCGCCCGCTTCAATGCTCCGCCAGTGGCCTTGTCGGCCTCAACGGCTGCTGGCGTGAACACGCCGTCAACCTGGACGCCCACAACGAGGGCGCCGGCCGCGTTCAGGGACGGAGCGGCAAAGGAAAGCTGCATAGGGGATACCTCCGGGTAATGTTTGCTGCCCTTTAATCCGAAAAAATGCGCCAAGTCAGTCGGATGCGCGGATTTCGGGTTGCCGGGTGGCGGCGGGAAAATGCTAGTTAGTGCTAGTTTCAGCTTAGGTCGAATCCGGGGGCTGGACCAAGCGCCGGGCCAGGACTTTCAGGAATGCCAGCGAACGCAAGATTGCCGCGGTTGTCGAACTATGTCCTGAGCCAGCTCGCGGGACCGATTGCGCTGTTCGGTTTCCTGCTGACCGGCGTGGTGTGGCTGTCGCAATCGCTGCGGCTGCTGGACCTGGTGATCAACCGGGGGCAATCGGCGCCGACCTTCGTCTATCTGACCCTGCTGGTGCTGCCGAGCCTGCTGGTCATCATCCTGCCCATCGCCTTCTTTGCCGGCGCGCTCTACGGCCTGCACAAGCTGAACGCCGACAGCGAGCTCGTCGTCATGCAGGCGTCCGGCTACAGCCGCTTCCAACTGGGCGTGCCGGTGATGATCGCCGCCGTGGCGGTGATGGCGCTGACCTACATATGCAGCCTCTATTTGATGCCACTCGGCCAGCGCACGATGAAGGGCGCGGTGATGGACATTCGCGCAGATATCGGCGCGGCCATGCTGAACGAAGGCGACTTCAACACGCCGGCCGATGGATTGACGGTGTTCATCCGCGAGCTTGAGCCGGACGGAAACATCCGCGGCATCCTCGTTCATAACAATCGCGACCCGCAACACCCTATCACCTACATCGCCGAGAGCGGAATTCTGGCGCAAAGCGCCGCCGGCGGACGTCTCATCATGCTGGATGGCACGATCGAACAGGCGAACGGAAACGGCGCGCAACTTTCCGTGCTGAAATTCAAGCGCTACGTTTTCGACCTCGACCAGTTCTCAGGCCACCAGCAGGAAACACAGCTCGAAGCCAGCGACCGCTATCTGAACGAACTGTTCTGGCCGCAGTTCAAGACGCCGCCCAAGAATAAGAACCTCGTCGACATCTTCCTCGCGGAGGGTAACAACCGCATTGCCGCGCCGCTTTACTGCATCACCTTCGCGCTCATAGCGCTCGCCGCTGTGACGAGCGGGCGGCGGCAACGTGGCGCCTATGCGCTGCGCCTCACGATCGCATCGATATTCGCGGCGGTGGTGCGCATTATCGGCTACGGTGCGCAAAGCATGGCGGCGCGCAATCCCTCGATGCTCTTCCTGCTCTATCTCGTGCCGATACTGGGCGCGGCGCTGGCGCTGCTCGAACTGGAGGGCACCCTTCTGCCGCGTTTCATTGGGCGGTTTCGTCCGACGCCGGAAGTGCCCGCTACATGACCTGGTCGTGGACCCTTTTTCGCTATCTCGCGCGCCAGTTCATCGTCGGCGTCGGCACCGTCTATGCCGGGTTTCTGTTTCTCGCGCTGTCCATCGATATCGTCGGCATCTCCGATCACACCGCCGCCAAGCATGTTCCCACCAACGTCGTGATCGGCATGGCGCTGCTGCAGCTTCCGGATCTGGGCCTGAAACTGTTGGCGTTCGCCGTATTGCTGGGCGGGGTGTTCGCCTTCGTGCGCCTTTCGCGCAGCCAGGAGCTGATCGCGATACGCGCGGCCGGTGTCTCGGCATGGGACCTCCTTGCGCCATCGCTTGTGGTCGCGGTCTTGCTCGGCGCCTTCACCGTTCTTGCGCTGACGCCGCTGACCTCGCGCATGCTGGTGCAATATTCCGAGCTGGAGGCGAAATATGTGCGCGGGCAAGCCTCGCAGCTCGCCATTTCGCGCAATGGCCTGTGGCTTCGGCAAGGCGATGCGCAGGCACAATCGGTGATCCATGCCTTGCGTGTTTCCAATCAGGGATTGCGGCTGGAAGATGTGATCGTGTTTCTCTATGGCGCGAATGACCGCTTCCTCGGGCGCATCAATGCGCGCTCCGCCGCGCTGGAAACCGGAGCCTGGACAATGCAGGACGCCTGGGTGAGCGGGCCGGAAGGCAAATCCGTTCATCACACGGTCTACAGTTTTCCGACAACTCTGACGCCATCGCAGATCCAGGAGAGCTTCGCCTCGCCGTCCACGATCTCGTTCTGGGACCTGCCTTATTTCATCGCGACCGCGCGCAAGGCCGGATTTTCCGCCGTGCGCTATGTTCTCTACTTCGACTCCCTGCTCGTCATGCCCGCGCTGTTCGCTGCGATGGTGTTCATGGCAGCGAGCTTCTCCTTGCGATTGGCGCGCATGGGCGGAATGCTGCGCGTGATCCTCTACAGTGCGCTGGCCGGTTTCGGTGTCTATTTCTTCGGCAACGTCACGCAGGCTCTGGGCGAGTCCGGCATCTTGCCCACGGCGCTCGCCGCGTCGGCGCCCGCTGCAGCGGCCATCCTTCTTGGGATGACCCTCGTCTTCCATCAGGAGGACGGCTGATGCGCGGTTCCGGACTGATTGGCCTGTTGACCGCTGCGCTTCTGCTTGGCGGCGCGTCGGCGTATGCGGAGTCGGACCTGAGTGGAAAAGACGCGCTGCTCGGCCCTCCAGGTGGCGACTATGCGTTGAAAGCCGATGACGTCACCTATGACGTGAAGGGCAAGATCGTCACTGCGAGTGGTCATGTCGAGGTCGATCACAACGGCCGCATCGTTACGGCGGACACGCTCACCTACAATCAGGAGACTGACGTCATCGTCGCCTCCGGCAACGTCGTGATGATGGCACCAGACGGAACGGTCATCTTCAGCCCGCGCGTGACGCTCAGCAACGAGATGAAGGACGGCGTGCTGGAAGGCTTCCGCGCGCTGATCGGCAAATCCGGCCGCCTTTCCGCGGTGCAGGCGCAGCGCAAGAACGGCACGGTGACAACGCTGGAGCGCGCGGTCTTCACCCATTGCAAGATCTGCAACAAACCCGGCCAGCGCACCCCGTTGTGGGACGTCAAGGCATATCACGTTGTCTATGATCAGACGGCGCACAAGATTGTCTATCGCGATGCCGTCATCGATATGTTCGGCATACCCGTCGCCTATACGCCCTATTTCAGCCAATCCGATCCGACGGTGAAGCGCGAAACGGGATTGCTGGCGCCGGATGTCGGCTCGTCGAGCACGCTCGGCACCTTCGTCAAGCTGCCCTACTACATCTCGTTCACCGACTCGCGTGACATGACGATCGAGCCGATTTTGACCACCGAGGGCGGACAGGTTCTGGAAGGCGAATATCGCGAGCGCTGGAACAATGGCGGCATGTGGCTGCAGGGCACCGTCGCCAACAATCCGAATGGCGGAGTGAACGAAAATCAGCACCAAACCTATTCTTCGCTGTTCGGGTCCGGCCGCACACCGGTCGATGACAGTAATGTGTGGCGCTTTGGCTATGACGTGCAGCTCACGTCCAATCCGACCTATCTGGAGCGCTACAGCCTCTACAATAAAGACGGTCAGCTCTTTAACGATCTGTTTGTCCAAGGCATCAGCGGGCGCAGCCGCTTTGCTATCACCGGATATTTCTTCCAGAGCCTCATCGGCGCTTGCCCCGTGCTGACGACGATAAATCCGCCCGTCTGCGCGACGACGCAGATTTCGCCGCTGTTCATCAGGACCGCGCAGATTCCACTGGTGCTGCCGCTGATCCAATATACCTACATACCCGAGCGCCCGATTCTTGGCGGCGATTTCCGGTTCGACATCAACAGCGCGGCGATCGAGCGCAGTGTCGGTCCCGACGATCAGCGCGCCACGGCCGAAATGCGCTGGCAGCTTCCGTTTGTGACCGCGAATGGCCAGCTGATCACGCTGCGCGCCGATGCGCGCGGCGATCTTTATCGCGTGACGAACAACGATCTGAGCGATCCAAACTTTCCGGCGTTGTTCCTGAATGTGCCCAGCGGGACCCACTACATCTCGCGCGGCATTCCGTATCTTGGCCTCGACTGGCGCTGGCCGTTCGTCACCGGCGGCGGGCCAGGCAAGACCTCGTTCATCGTCGAGCCGATCATCCAGGCCATCGCCGCACCGTATGGAGGCAATCCGGCGGGCATTCCCAACGAGGGCAGCTACAACATCGAGCTGGGCGAAAACGATGTGTTCAGCTTCGACCGCATTCCCGGCTACGACATCGTCGAAAGCGGACCGCGCGCGAATGTGGGTTTACGCACCGAGGCGCTCTTTCCGAAAGGCAGCGTGGAAATTCAGGTCGGCGAAGTACTGCGCCTGAAACCAGACCCCATCTTCGCGCAGGAGACCGGATTCGCCGACAAGGCATCCGATATCGTCGGCCGCTTCACGATCAAATTTCCGCCTTATCTGAGCCTCACCCATCGCGTAGATATCGACCAGTCCAGCGGCACAGTGCGGCGCAACCAGGTTTATCTGGATGGCAATTATGGACGTTCTTCCATAGAGCTCAGCTATGTGCGCCTGCCGCAACAGGATGTGATCACAACCGATGAACCACGCGAAGAGGTTAACGGACAGGCGACCCTTGGCGTCTTCGATTATTGGGTGTTGTTCGCGGCGGCGCGGCGCGACCTTGCCAACAGTCAGATGCTCGATAACGAATTCGGCGTCGGTTACGACGATGAATGCCTGAAAATCTCGCTTTCCTATCGCCGCCAGTACACCCGCGACCGCGACATTCCGCCCTCCACCTCCATCCTTTTGCGCTTCAAGCTGAACACCAGCGACGAGCCCGACACACAGGGCTTGAGCGAGTTGTTCCCGCGGCACCTGTTCTCATCCACAAACCTTTGACCTTGCGCCCAAATCGCCTATTCTGCGCCTCAGCCGGGCGCCCGCGGTGGACGGGACGCGAATGGTGACCCGTAACCGCAAGAATATCCGAGACCGGTCCTCAAAATGACTCGCAGCCGCACGTTTGCCCTTATCGGTGTTTGCGCACTTGCGTTGAACGCCATGCCGCTCCTTGCCAAGGAAGCACCCGCCGCGGCCACCACAACCACGCAAAAAGCCCCCACGCCACCCGGCACGGAGGAACTCAACGTCGGTGAATCGCCGGAAGAGGCGCAACTGAAAGGCGATAGCGTCGCCGCCATCGTCAACGACACCGTCATCACGGACTACGATTTGCGGCAGCGCGTCGGGCTCTACATTGCGACGTCGAACGCCCACCCCACGCCGGAAATGCAGAAGAAGATTCGCGAACAGGTTCTGCGCCAGCTTGAAACCGAACGCATCCAGCTTTTGGAAGCGCAGAAGAACAAGATCACCGTGTCCGCCGCCGACGTGGACAAGTCCATCGACAACATCCTCAAGGACAATCACCTCACGCAGGAGCAACTCTCTGCCATTCTTGCGCGCTCCGGCGTGAAGCTGGCCACCATGCGTTCGCAGATCGCTTCGCAGGTCGCGTGGTCGAAAGCGGTGCAGGAAGAATATGGCGACCGTGTCGATGTCACCAAGGCGGACGTGGATGCCGAGCTCAGGCGCATGGCCGAAGGCCGCGACAAGCCCCATTTCCTTGTCTCCGAAATCTTCCTGCCCGTCGACAATCCGGAAGACGAAGGCAAAGTCCGTAAGAACATGGAGGACATGGAAGATCAGCTGCACAGTGGCGCCGCGTTCGCCGAACTCGCGCGCCAATTCAGCCAGAATCCCACTGCTGCCGCCGGCGGCGACTTGGGCGTTGTTGTGCAAGGCCAGTTGCCGAAGGAACTTGACGCGGCATTGAGCCAGATGCGCCCGGGCTCGCTCAGCGCGCCCATCCGGTCGACAGGCGGCTATTATATCCTGGCACTGCGCGCGCGGCAGGAAGGCGAAGGCGCCAAGGTGCCCGACGTGGCGCAGAAGCCGGTCAACGAGCATCCGGATTCGCTGCCGCTCGACCGCATTCTTATTCCGATCGGCCCCAAGCCGCCAAAGGAACTGCTCGACAAGGTGGTGACCTTCGCGACCAATATGCGCACGCAGATTCAGAGTTGTGAAGGTTTGGACACTGCGATCAAGAAGATGAAGGGCGTGGTGTTCATGAGCCTTGGCAATATGCGCCTCGCCGATCTCAGTCCGCAGATTCAGCAGGCGTTGGCCCAAACTCATGCTGGCGAGACGACCGTGCCGTTCCAGTCGGCGGCCGGTGTCGAGCTTTTCGTGCGCTGCGACCAGGGTCCGCCGCCGCCACAATCGGCCTTCCACATGCCCTCGCGCGATGACATCGAGCAATCGCTGTTTGAGCAGCGCATGGCCGTGCTGTCGCGCCAATATCTGCGCGACCTGCGCCGTGATGCCGACATCGAATTGCCGGGCCAGCCACTGGGGCCGCGCAAATCGTCCGATGCCTCGGAACAGTGAAAATTCGCCCGCGCCGGATGCGCCTGTCCTCATAACCATGGGCGAGCCGGCCGGTATCGGGCCGGAGATCGCCGTCGCCGCCTGGCGCACGCTCGGCGGGCACATCGGTAAACGCGCACTGAAGCTTGTGGGTGATGCCAGCGTGTTTCGCGCGCAAGGCGATGTTCCAAACGATGCGCTAATCGAAAGTCACGCGCTTGGCGCGCCGCTGCGCATGGGACACCCGGCTTCGGCAAACACTCATGCGGTGGTGGATGCGATCGATACCGCGGTGGCGATGGCGATGCAGGGGGCGGCGGCCGCCATCGTAACGGCGCCGATCCACAAGGCTTCGTTGATGAAGGGCGGCTTCGAATATCCCGGCCACACCGAGTATCTGCAGCAGCTCACGCAAGCGTTGCGCGCGGTAATGATGCTGGCAGGGGGCGGGCTGCGTGTGGTTCCGCTAACGATCCACATTGCGCTAAGCGAAGTGCCCAAACGTATCAGCGAAGTTGCCATCGTGGAGACGGGCGAGATCATCCTGCGCGCGCTGAAAGAGGAATTTGGGATCGCAAAGCCTCGCCTCGCCGTCAGCGGGCTCAATCCACATGCGGGCGAGGATGGCGAGATCGGGCGCGAGGAGCGCGACATTATCCGCCCGGCCTGCGAGGCCCTGCGCGCGGAGGCAACAGTACTTGGGCCCCTGCCCGCCGACACCATGTTCCATGAAGAAGCGCGCGCGAAATATGATGCCGCGTTGTGCATGTATCACGACCAAGCGCTGATCCCGCTGAAGACGCTGGCGTTCTGGGATGGCGTGAACGTGACATTGGGACTGCCCATCGTGCGTACTTCCCCCGATCACGGCACGGCCCTCGACATCGCCGGCAAAGGCAAGGCCGATGCGCGCAGCATGATCGCCGCTATCAAAATGGCTGCCGACATTGCGGACGCACGGTTTGGATAATTCCGATCCGCTGCCGCCGCTGCGCGATGTGATCGCGCGTTATGATCTGGCGGCGAAGAAATCGCTCGGCCAGAATTTCCTTCTCGATCTCAATCTCACACGCAAGATCGCGCGCGCGGCTTCGCCCGAAGGCGCGGTGATTTACGAAGTCGGCCCTGGTCCCGGCGGGCTGACGCGCGCGCTATTGATGGAAGGTGCCGCAAAGGTTGTTTCGGTTGAACGCGATGATCGTTGTCTGCCCGCGCTGGAAGACATATCGCGCGCTTATCCGGGCCGCTTGCAGATCGTTCCGGCCGATGCGCTTGCGCTTCACGAGGTGAAGCTCTTTCGCGAGCACGGCATAGCGACGCCGGTGCGCATCGCCGCCAACCTGCCTTACAACATCGGCTCGGCGCTACTGGTGAAATGGCTGACAGCCGAACACTGGCCGCCCTTCTGGCAGTCGCTCACGCTGATGTTCCAGCGTGAAGTGGCCGAGCGCGTGGTCGCCAAGCCGGATGCGAAATCCTACGGGCGGCTTTCGGTGCTGTCGCAATGGCGTACGAAAGCGAAAATCCTGTTCGACGTTTCACCCCGCGCCTTCACGCCACCGCCCAAAGTGACGTCTTCCATCTTGTACATCGAGCCGCTGGCAGAGCCCGTCGCGCCTGCGCGGTTGTCCGATCTCGAAGCCGTCACAGCCGCCGCTTTCGGCCATCGCCGCAAGATGCTGCGCCAAAGCCTGAAGTCGCTGACGCCGGATGCGGAAGCGCTTGTCCGCGCCGCCGGACTTGACCCCACGGCACGCGCGGAAAATCTCTCGGTCGCCGATTTTGCCGCACTGGCGCGCGCCCATCGTGCCACGGTTGAGGCTGCCAAATAGGCGTGCAAGACTGACAAAAGATCATAAACTACGGGAGACAGAAATGCTCAGCGAAGCCATCGTCGAATTCGGAAAGCCTCTCCAGCAGATCGAGACACCGACGCCGACACCGCAGGGCACCGAAGTTCTCCTGAAGGTCCATAATGCCGGCGTCTGCCACAGCGACGTGCATATCCACGACGGCTATTTCGATCTGGGCGGCGGCAACAAGCTGCCGATGGCGAACATCAAGCTTCCGCACACGCTGGGCCACGAGATCGAAGGCGAAGTCATCGCCGCCGGTCCCGATGTGAAGGATATCAAGATCGGGGCACGCTATGCGGCGTTCCCGTGGATCGGTTGCGGCAAGTGCGCGTCGTGCTTGCGCGGGGAAGAGAACATCTGCGTCGGCGGCCCGCGCCAGCTCGGTTGCAACAACGGTTGCGCCGGCGGGTACGCGACGCATGTGATGGTGCCGCACCCGCGCTACCTCATCGACTACGGCAATACCGATCCGGCGCTGGGCGCGGCCTATATGTGCTCGGGCGTCACGGCCTATGCGGCGATGAAGAAGGTCGGCGAGCTCGGCCCGAACGATCAGGTGCTGGTGCTGGGCGTGGGCGGCGTCGGTATGATGGGCGTGCAATTCGCCAAGGCGATGTTCGGCAAAGGTCCGCTCGCCGCAGACATCGACGAAGGCCGCCTGGAAGCCGCGAAGAAAGCGGGTGCCAGCGCCACCTACAACACGAAGAACCCCGACGAAGCCAAGCGTCTGATGGCCGATACCGGCGGCGGCGCCTACGCGGTGGTGGATTTCGTGGGTTCGGAAAAAACATTTGCCTTCGCTTCGCAAACGGTGCGGCGCGGCGGCAAGATCATCATCGTGGGCCTGTTCGGCGGCGCGATGTCCATGCCGTTGCCCATGTTCCCGTTCCGCACGATCTCTATCGGCGGATCGATGGTCGGCTCGCTGGACGACACGAAAGAAATGATGGAGCTGGTACGCGCAGGCAAAGTCGATCCGATCCCCTATACCAAGCGTCCGCTGTCGCAGGCGAACGCGGCGCTGGAGGATCTGGTTGCCGGCAAAGTCACCGGCCGCGTCATTCTCACGCCATAAGGAACGCGCGATGAGCGAAGCGATCCTCGAACCCGAACTTCCGATCGTCGATCCCCATCATCATTTGTGGGACCGGCCGGCGGACATCCTGAAGAACCTGCCGCCGCTCGATCACGGCTTCATGGACATCATCCGCGAAGTGCCGCGCTATCTGCTGGACGAATTGCTCGCCGACCTGAAAAGCGGCCACAACATCCGTGGCACGATCTACATGGAATGCGGCGCGATGTACCGCGCCGATGGGCCGGAGCAACTGCGTTGCGTGGGCGAAACCGAATTCGTCAACGGCGTCGCGGCGATGACGGCGAGCGGCCTCTATGGCGACATGCGCGCGTGCGCGGGCATCGTGGGCCATGTCGATCTGCGCGAAGGCGCAGGCGTGGAGGATGCCCTGCGCTCGCATATCGCGGCGGGGCATGGCCGCTTCCGCGGCATCCGCCACAGCGCCTCTTATGACGAAGATCCCGATGTGCTGGGGCCGCTGCATGGCCGCACAACGGCCGGCATGTATCTGGACAAAAAATTCCGCGAAGGCTTCGCGGTGTTGGGCAAGCTGGGGCTGTCCTTCGACGCCTGGCTGTTGGAGCCGCAGCTTCCCGACCTGATCGATCTGGCGCGGGCATTCCCGGACACCACCATCGTTCTGGATCACGTGGGAACACCGCTCGGCATCGCGCGCTACAAGGGCAAACGGGAAGAACGCTTTGACGAATGGCGCAAGAACATTCGCGAACTTGCCAAATGCGAGAATGTGTATGTGAAGCTCGGCGGCTTGCCGATGCCCTTCGCCGGTTGGCGCAAGAGCTGGCACGATCCGCAGCCCTCGTCCGAGCAACTCGCGAAGGAATGGAAGCCTTATATCGAAGCCTGCATCGAGGCGTTCGGCGTGAACCGCGGCATGTTCGAGAGCAACTTCCCGGTGGACCGCTTCGGCTCCACTTATGTGACCTTGTGGAATGCGTTCAAGCGCATCGCCAAGGACTATTCGGCAGATGAGAAGACCGCGCTTTTCAGCGGCACGGCTTCAAAGGTCTATCGCGTCAATCTGGCCTGACCGGCAAATCCCTCGTTTGAAGCACGCTCCAGGCGTGCATGGAGGCTTTCATGGCATTCTGTGCAACATCGACGACAGATGAAGTCCTGCAAGGCGTGAACCTCAGCGGAAAACGCGTGCTGGTCACTGGCGTTTCGGCGGGGTTGGGTGTGGAAACGGCGCGCACTTTGGCGGCACATGGTTCAACGATCATCGGCGCGGCACGCGATCTGGACAAGGCGATGAAAGCCACGGAGGTCGTCCGCAAGGACTCGAAGGACGGCGGCAGCCTGGAATTGATCGAGCTGGATCTGGCTTCGCTGAAGAGCGTGCGCGCTTGCGCCGACGCACTGGTCAAGGCGGGAAAGCCGTTCGACGTGGTGATTTGCAATGCCGGCGTGATGGCAGTTCCCAAAGGCAAGACCGCCGACGGCTTCGAGACGCAATTCGGCACCAACCATCTGGGCCATTTCGTGCTGGTGAACCGGATCGTCTCGCTGCTGCACAAGGGTTCGCGTCTGGTGAACCTGTCATCGGCGGGGCATCGCTTCTCCGATGTCGATCTCAACGATCCCAATTTCGAGCATACGCCCTATACCGAGTTCGGTGCCTATGGCCGCTCCAAGACGGCCAATGTTCTGTTCGCCGTGGAGTTCGACCGGCGGCACAAGGGCGAAGGCGTGCGCGCCACGGCTGTGCATCCCGGCGGCATCCAGACCGAGCTCGGGCGCTACATGACGCCGGAGTTGGTGCAGAACATGATCAGGGGAATCGAAGAGGCCAACAAGAAGGCGGGTGCGCCCGCGTTCCAGTGGAAATCCATCCCGCAAGGCGCCGCGACGACGGTATGGAGCGGTTTTGTCGCCCCCGCCGACGAGGTGGGCGGCAAATATTGCGAGGACTGTCATGTCGCGCAATTGCAGGAGAACCCCGAAGCGCGCGGCGGCGTGCGCGCCTATGCGCTCGATGCCGACCACGCCAAGGCGCTATGGACCAAAAGCGAAGAGATGGTGGGCGAGAAGTTCTAGCTCGCTAACGTCCGCGCGAAGGCCGAGATGCCGAGCTGGCGGATGCGCTTCAGCCGTTCGGCGGCGAGGATCGTTTCCAGCTGCGTCTGCGCGCGCGTCACGTCATCGTTGATGATGATGTAATCGTATTCGGCCCAGTGGCTGATCTCAGCCGCGGCTTTGGCCATGCGCTGCTGCACGACATCTTCCGCATCCTGCGCGCGGGCGCGAAGGCGGCGCTCCAGTTCGTCATGGCTGGGCGGCAGCACGAAAACGCTCACCACGTCGTCGCGTGCCTGCTGGCGAAGCTGTTGGGTGCCCTGCCAGTCGATGTCGAAGAGCACGTCCTTGCCGTTTTCCAGCTCGGCCATCACCGTTTTCTTCGGCGTGCCATAACGATTGCCGAAGACATGCGCATGCTCGAGGAATTCGCCGCTCTTGGCGCGGCGCTCGAACTCCGCATCGTCGATGAAATGATAATCCTGGCCGTCGATCTCGTTCAGGCGTGGCTTGCGCGTGGTGGCAGAGACGCTCAGCGTGATCGACGGATCGCTCTGCAACAGGCGGCGCGACAGCGTCGTCTTGCCGGCGCCGGACGGCGACGACAGAACCAGCATGAGCCCTCGGCGCTGCATTGCCCCCTCATTCATTCGACGTTTTGCGCCTGCTCGCGGAATTGATCGATCACGTGCTTGAGCGCAAGCCCCACGCGGGTAAGCGCGATGTCCGAGGACTTGGAGCAGAGCGTGTTGGCTTCGCGGTTGAATTCCTGTGCCAGAAAATCGAGCTTTCGGCCCACCGCCTCGCCGGACGACAGCAGCACGCGTGCTTCGTGGACATGCGAGTCGAGCCGGTCCAACTCCTCGCGCACATCGGCACGGGTGGCCAGCAAGGCCACTTCCTGGGTCAGCCGCTCTTCCGAAAGCTGAGTGCCGTTCATCAGCTCCTTCACCTGCGCCATCAGCTTGTCGCGCAATGCAGCGGGCTGTGTTGCTGCGAGCTTGCCCGCTTCCTGCGTCAGCTTTTCGATCTCGTCGATCTGGCCTTTCAGCACCGCGGCCAGCTTGGCGCCTTCGGTGCGCCGCGCGCGACGAAGGGAGTCGAACGCCATTGCCACACTCTTGAGCATCTCGGCATCGCGCGCGGCGCGCTCCTCCGGCGTCATCACGGCGGCTTCGTCCTGAACGATCACGCCTTTCAGCGAAAGGATGCCATCGACCCGTGCTGGGGCGAGGCCGGTTTCGTCCTCAATCTGCTTGGCGAGACGCACGGCGGCATTCAGTGCGACCGGATCGACACGCAGCGCACGCGATTCGTCGCGCGGCTCCATCGTCAGCGTCGCCTGGAGGTTGCCGCGCTTGAAGCGCTCCGCGGCCAGCGTGCGGGCCGCGATCTCGATGCCGTCAAAGCCGGGTGGCATGCGCAGACGCACTTCAAGGCTGCGGCCGTTGACGCTTTTTACTTCCCAACGCCAGCGCGCGGCTTCATGGGCGCCATGCACCTCGGCAAAGCCGGTCATGCTGACGACCGTCACAGGTGAATCTCCATGCGGCGAACTTAGCGCCTCACGGGCAGGGATCAAACCTGGTCCGGCTGCGCTTTAATGCTGCGCGTCGTGGATTTTGCGCCAATTGGCGACGTTCTTTTCGTGTTCCGCCATCGTCGCGGAGAACACATGCCCGCCGGTTCCATTGGCGACGAAATAGAGATCGTCGGAACCGTCCGGGTTTAGCACCGCCGAGATGGCGTCCTTGCCGGGATTGCAGATGGGCCCGGCCGGCAGGCCGGGGATGGCATAGGTGTTGTAGGGCGTCTGGGCATCGATCTCGCTCTGGCGGATGCGCCGGCCGATGGGATAGCCCTTGGTGATGCCATAGATGATCGTCGGATCGGATTGCAGCTTCATGCCGAGGCGCAGGCGATTCTCGAACACCGCTGCAATATGGCGGCGCTCTTCGGGAATGCCGGTTTCCTTCTCCACGATGGAGGCGAGGATCAATGCCTGCTCGCGCGTCTGGAACGGCAGGTTGCCAACGCGCGCGGGCCATTGCGCGTCTAGAAATTTGTTCTGCGCCGCGCGCATCTCATCCAGCATATGCGCACGCGTCATGCCGCGAGTAAAAAGATAGGTCTCTGGCAACAGCGTGCCTTCTTCCGGTACCGGCCCCGCATCGCCAACGAGCACCGGATCGGCCTTCACGATGTCGTAGATCATCTGGCTGGTGAGACCTTCGGCAGCGGTGAGTTTGTGTTCGATGGATTTTCCGGCGATGAGAATGGCCGTCACGTCTTCCATGCTGGCATGGGCGGGAAACCCATATTCGCCCGCCTTCAACTCGGTCTGTTTGTTGCGGATACGCAGGCCCAGACCAAACAGATCGGCATTCGCGATCACACCCGCCTTCTGAAGGTTCTGTGCAATCGTAGCGGTGTGATCGCCCGGGTTCACCATCACGACCTTGTAGGACGGCGAAGGGCCGGCGGCCTGCCAGTTCTGCTGTTCCCAAAACCACGCGCCACCCGCAATCAGGGCCAGCACAACCAGGATCGCGAGGAAGCGCAGCATGGCGGGAGCTTATTGGACTTGTGCGACGACTAGTGACGCATTGGTGCCGCCGAAGCCGAAGGAATTGGACAGCGCGGCCTTCACCTCGCGCTTCTTGGCCTTGTGGGGCACCAGATCGAGTTTCGTTTCCACCGCCGGATTGTCGAGATTGATCGTGGGCGGAACGATCTGGTCGCGGATCGCGAGCAGGCAGAAGATCGCTTCCACCGCGCCCGCCGCGCCCAGCAAATGGCCGATCGCGGATTTGGTCGAGGACATGGACACCTTGCCCGCGGCATTTCCGAGGAAGCGTTCGACCGCGCCCAGCTCGATGCCGTCGGCCATCGTTGATGTGCCGTGGGCGTTCACATAATCGATGTCGGAGGGCTGCAAACCCGCGCGCTTCATCGCCATCTGCATGGCGCGATAGCCGCCGTCGCCGTCTTCCGACGGCGCGGTGATGTGGAAGGCATCGCCCGAGAGGCCATAGCCGATCACTTCGCCATAGATCTTCGCGCCGCGCGCCTTGGCGTGCTCATATTCTTCGAGGATGACGGCACCCGCACCCTCGCCCATCACGAAGCCGTCGCGGTCCTTGTCATAAGGCCGCGATGCTTTCTCGGGCGTGTCGTTGAACGCGGTGGAAAGCGCGCGGCAGGCATTGAAGCCCGCGATGCCCAGCCGGCCAATGGCGGCTTCCGTTCCGCCCGCGAGCATCACGTCCGCGTCGTCCAGCGCGATCATCCGCGCCGCATCGCCGATGGCGTGCGCGCCGGTGGCGCAAGCTGTCACCACGGCGTGGTTTGGACCCTTGTAGCCGAACTTGATCGACGCATAACCCGACACGAGATTGATCAGCCGCCCCGGAATAAAGAACGGCGAAATCTTGCGCGGGCCTTTTTCGTGCAGCAGCAGCGCCGCGTCCGCGATGCCGTTCAACCCGCCAATGCCGGAACCGATGAGCACGCCGCTCCGGCAGCGATCTTCTTCCGTCTTGGGTTCCCAGCCGGAATCCGTCACCGCTTGCTGCGCGGCGGCGACGCCGAAAGTAATGAACTCGTCGGTGCGGCGCTGTTCTTTGGGATCGACCCACTGGTCGGCGTTGAACGTGCCGTTGGTGCCGTCGCCGCGCGGGACGATGCAGGCGATTTTGGTCGCCAGGTCGTCTGTCGGAAATTCGGTGATCTTGCGCGCGCCGGACTGCCCGGCGAGGAGACGGGACCAAGTCTCCTCCACGCCGCATGCCAGCGGCGTGACGAGACCCAGTCCTGTAACCACTACTCTGCGCATGTCTGAGGCTTTGGCCCCGAGCATCAAGCCTGCGACTTGTCGATGAACTTGACCGCATCGCCGACGGTGACGATGGATTCGGCCGCGTCATCGGGGATTTCGATGCCGAACTCTTCTTCGAACGCCATGACCAGCTCGACGGTGTCGAGGCTGTCCGCGCCCAGATCTTCGATGAAGGACGCGCTATCGGTGACCTTGTCGGCATCCACATTCAGGTGCTCGACGACGATCTTCTTCACGCGTTCCGCAGTATCGCTCATTGCTCTCAAAAGCCTCTCGTTGTTGTCAGCCGCCGCGCGTTGGTTGAAGGGTGCGCGGGGCAATCCCATGCTTTCCGCCGAAGGCGGGTGCCGGAGATTGGCGCGTTCGTAACACAAAGCCCCCGGAACCGCTATAAGCGGGTTAAGTATTTGTATTTCCTGTCAGATCATCGCCATTCCACCATTGATCTGCAGTGTTTCCCCGGTCACATAGGCCGCTTCTTCCGAGGCCAGATAGGCCACGGCGGCGGCGATTTCGGCGGGCGTGCCCATGCGTCCGGCCGGGATTTTCCCGAAGACGGCTTCCTTCTGCGCATCGGTCAACGCGTCGGTCATGGGCGTGGCGATGAAGCCTGGAGCAACACAGTTAACGGTGATGTTGCGGCTGGCGACTTCCGCGGCCAGCGACTTGGACATGCCCACCAGGCCCGCTTTCGCGGCAGCGTAATTGCCCTGCCCGCCATTGCCGGTTTCGCCGACGACGGAGGTGATGGAGATGATGCGGCCCCAGCGCTTCTTCATCATGCCGCGCAGGACGGCGCGGGAGAGACGAAACGCGGCGGTGAGATTGACGGCGATCACCTGATCCCACTCTTCGTCTTTCATGCGCATGAAGAGGTTGTCGCGCGTGATGCCGGCGTTGTTGACGAGAATGTCGATTGGCGCGCCGGCGGCAGCTTCCGCAGCCTTCACCAGGCCTTCGACCGATTCTTTGTCGCTGAGATTGCAGGTTGCGGTGAACACACGGCTGCCGAGTTCGTTCTTCAGCGATTCGAGCGCTTCGGCGCGCGTGCCCGACAGAACCACGGCGGCACCTTGCTTGTGGAGCGCCTTGGCGATCTCGCCGCCGATGCCGCCGGTGGCCCCCGTGACGAGCGCCGTTTTGCCTGTGAGATCGAACATAGCGTTTCCCTCAGAGCGTTTTGACGAAGGCTTCGATGTCCGCCGCGCTGTCGAGCGTGAGGTTGGCGAGTTCCTTGTCGATGCGCTTGACCATCCCGGTCAGAACTTTTGCGCCGCCGGCTTCCACGGTGGTGGCGACGCCATATCCGCGGAATGCCAGCACGCCTTCCCGCCAACGCACGCGGCCGGTGATCTGTTCCGCAAGCAGACGGCGCACGACATCCGGCTCTTGAACTTCGAAGGCGGCAACATTGGCCACCAACGGCACCGCGAGTGGGCGGATCGTCACTTGCGCCAAAACCTCGGCCATCTTGTCGGCAGCGGGCTGCATCAGCGGCGAATGAAACGGCGCCGACACATTCAGCGCCATCGCGCGCTTGATGCCCATCGTCTTGGCAATTTCCGGCGCCTTGTCGATGGCGGCTTTTGTGCCGGAGATGACGACCTGTCCCGGCGCGTTGTCATTGGCGATAACGCACACACCGTTCGTCACCAAAGCACACTCTCTGGCGAGCCCTTCGGCCTGATCGATTTCGGCGCCGAGCAACGCGCTCATGCCACCTTCGCCGACAGGCACCGCGACCTGCATCGCCTGTCCACGCGCTTTCAACAGACGCGCCGTGTCGGCAAGCGTGAAAGCAGCGACAGCGCAAAGCGCGGTGTATTCGCCCAGCGAATGGCCGGCGACGAGCCGTGCATGCTTGGCGAAATCGAGCCCGGCTTCCTTTTGCAGGATACGCACGATCGCCATGCTCGCTGCCATGATCGCGGGCTGCGCGTTTTCGGTAAGAACCAGATCGTTTTCTGGTCCTTCCCACATGATCGTGGAAAGCTTCTGCGAAAGCGCGTCGTCCACTTCCTGGAAAACTTCGCGCGCCGGCGCGAACGCTTCGGCGAGAGCCTTGCCCATGCCGACAGCCTGGCTGCCCTGCCCCGGAAAGATGAAAGCGCGCGTCATCGTGGACCCGATTTGATGGGCGGCAGACAAATCAATTGGGGCATTTGGTGTCAAGCTTCTTGCCTGACTGCCTGTCGCAGCGCATGCCCTGGGCGATGCGCGTTTGTTCCACCTTATATATCTTGTCGAAGAAGGCCGCCCGTTCCGCGCCGTTATCGCCGTGGCTGACATTCGCGACCGCGCATTTCAGCGTGCCGCTCACAAAATCCTGCATCGCTTTTTCCAGATTCGCGTCGTGATGCGTCGGCGGTGGCGAATAGAGCCCAACGGAATAGATTGTGGCGACCGGTTCGGGCTTGTCGCTGGCATTCTCGTTGATGCCGCGAAAATCCAACATGCGGTGGCGCACATCGACTCCGTCGATGGCCAGCGGATACATGGGGAGTTTATATTGACGGCGGACGCGCTCTTCGTTGAACGCGGTGAAGCCGCGACTGGCAATGAATTTCTCGATCGCCATCTCGGATGCCGGATAGTGCGCGCCGCTGCAGGTAAAATTGAATGCGAAATCCGGCGCAAGCTTCTGCTCTCGTCCGCACGCAGACAAAACGAGAAGCACAATTGCGAGGGATGCGAAGCGCGGAAAAGCGCGAGAAGGAAAAAACATATCAGCTGGGCGGGACGCGCTTCATCGCGTTGACGAGAAGGTCTTCGACCCTGGATTCGCGATCCATCGCGTCCTGCAAATTCATGCTCGGCGCCGGGATAACGGCGGAGGCGTTGCGTGCATCCCGCACCGGGTTGCTGCCGTCACTCGATGCAAGAGGGACAAATGCATTTCCCTGATTTTGCTGCGCGGATTGCAGGCCGCTGCTCAATTGCGCCTGCTGGGCGTTTGCGATTCCGCTTGACGTGAGGGCCGCCTGACGCTGATCCGCGCGACTCGCCCCCTCGGCCTGCACACCATTCACGAGCGTGTAGACATTGGAATCGGCATCGCGCGCGGCTTCCATCAGAACCAGGAAGGCGAGCACACTGACATCGGGGCCCGACGCCCCATATTTGCGCGCCGCATTGCGCGCCGTCTCATCGGACAGAAACTGGCCAACCGCCTCCTGCGCGCCTTCGTCCTTGATCCAGGCTTTCGCATCTGTGGTCTGCTTTGCGAGCAGTTGCGCTTCGAGCACCAGCGCGCCCTTAGGATATTGCGGCATGGCGTTCGCCGGCGCGCTCAGCCCGGCAAAATTGAGAAAAGCCAGACAAAAAGCAGTCAGAACGCGCATGGCGACCCCTCTCAAACCCCTCATTGTTGTAGCACGGCGGCCGACCGCAGGGCGGGAATAGATCGCGAAAGCGCGCCGATCACAATCACCGTCATGATCAGCCCCGCCGCGAAGAAACCCATTGCCGCCGCATAACTCCCGGTCGCGGTTTTCAGGTAGCCGACAATCGTGGGGCCCATGAAGCCACCGAGATTGGCGACGGAATTGACCAGCGCAATGGCGCCTGCCGCAGCAGTTCCGCCAAGGAAGGACTGCGGCAAAGTCCAGAAAACCACCAGTGCCGCGTAGATACCGATCGTCGCAAGAGTGAGCGCGAGGACGGACCAAAGACTCGTACCCAAAACGGCCGCGGCCGCGAGGCTTGCGGCCGCCAGCAGCGCCGGTTGCACGATGTGACGGATGCGCTCGCCACGCGCATCGCTGACGCGCGCCCAGGCGATCATCGCGATCATGGTTGCGACATAGGGCATGGCAACGACGAAACCGGTCTCGAGATCATTGAAGCCGAGCGATTTCACGATCTGCGGCAACCACAGTCCAATACCATATAGCGCGATGATGATGCCGAAATCCGCGAGCGCCAGCAGCCAGACGCGTATGTCGCTCAGGCCGGTCCTGAGATCGCGATGCGGAAGATCGTCACGCGCGATGGCATTGAAGATGATTTGTTTCTCTTCCGCGCAAAGCCAACTCGCGTCCGAGGGCCTGTTTGGCAAATGGAACAAGGTAACGAAAGCGAGAATGCAGGACGGCAGGCCTTCGAGCAGGAAAAGCCATTGCCAGCTCTTCAGTCCGCCAAAGCCGCCCGCCGTCTGCAAGATAAAGCCGGAAAGTGGCGAGCCGATAATGTTGGCGATCACGATGGCGGACAGGAACAGTGTATTGAATTGTGCGCGCGTCGCGGCTGGAAACCAGTAAGTGAGATAAAGAATCATGCCGGGAAAGAAACCCGCTTCGCAGGCGCCCAGTAGAAAACGCAGAATGAAAAAGCTGACCGGCCCGGTCACAAAAGCGGTCGCCATCGAAACGACGCCCCATGTCAGCATGATACGGAAAATCCAGAGCTGCGCGCCGAATTTCTCCATCGCGACGTTCGACGGAACCTCGAAGAAGAAGTAGCCGATGAAGAACATACCCGCGCCGAGGCCATAGGCTTCCGCGTTCAGGCCGATGTCCGCATTCATGGAAAGCGCGGCAAAGCCGACATTCACGCGGTCGAGGAAGTTGGCGACATAGAGCAATCCCATGAAGGGGATCAGGCGCCACGCGCATTTGGAAAAGACGGCCGCGTCGCTCATCGGATCAGCGCAGACGGACGGGCCCGCGGAACTGACGCGCCTGCGCCGTGAACCAGCTTCCGTCGAGCGGTGCATCGCTGGCCGCATAGAGCGCGGGCAATTCGAGCCAATGGGTTTGCGGCGAATGGTGATGCGCGCCGTGGAAATTCTGGTTGAGGATCATCCAGCGGAACGGCGCAGGGAATGTCGTGTTGCGGGCGTCGCGGCCGGAATCGAGCGGCATTGCGTAATGCGGCGCATTGTCGAGGATGGACTGCGCGCACCAGCGCGCGGCAATGCCTAGGGCGAACACGGGCCAATGGGGGCCCCACATCCAAACGGCGAAAGCGAACAGCAGAACGGTGCACAGCAGATCGGTACGGATAGCGCGGCGCTTCTGCGGATTGGTAAAAGTGCGCATCGCCGCGTTGCGGAACCACTCCATCTCCGGGCTCTGGTCCATGAGCTTGACGACAGCGGGCGTTGTGGACACCGGCAGCAATAGCGGCAGCGGCGCGAGCACATAGAGCACCACATTGCCGATCACGAGCTGGAAATAATATTGAACCGCCTTGCCAAAATAGTCCCGGCCCTCGTGCCAGGATTCCGGGCGGTCGTAATCGTGGCGGTTAAAGCCGTGATGGGCGAGATGACCGAAGCGCATTGTCTCCCACGGATAGCCCATCGTGATGCCGAGCAGGCGACCGACGCGGCGGTTCCAGTCTTCACTCGCGAAGACATTGCCGTGCATGGTTTCATGCATGAGGCCATAGTGTAGGGGCAACGTGGCGCCCATGACGACAACGAACAGTGCATCGGTGGCGAATGTTTGCGGGACGATGGCCGGAAACAGGCCGAACGCGAACACCGCGATCACCGCAACCAGCGCCAGCAACACAGCATCTGCAAACCGAATCGTCACGCCAACCCTCGTCGCCACCCCGGCGGTTTATGGAACGCGATAGCTACAGTTTTCTCAACCTTGGTGCCAATATTTTCGCGGCGAATCCGGCTAATTGGCCGTACCGAAGAGATTTTCCAGCGAAAAACCCATGCCCGAAGGCGGCATGACGCGGAAGATTCCATTGGTGCGCAGGCAAGGCGCGCCGTCGGCCGTCGCAGTTCCCTGGGCGAACAGCAGGTTCCTGGTGATCTTCACCACCTCGCCGCGGCCTTCGACCCAGGAGCCCACCTTGGCGGGCGCGAGGTAATCGCAGGTGAGCTGGACGGTAGGCATGAAGCCCATATCCTGCTTGCTCTGAAGGCGCGAGGTCATTGGCAGCAGCATGTCGGCGAACGTCGCCAGCATGCCGCCATGCGCGACCTCTCCCGGATTGCAGTGGCGCATTTCGACACGAAAGCCGAGCTGCAGATTTGTGCCGTCCCACTTTCCATAAAGAGGACCGGTCTGCTCGATAAAGCCCATATTGAAATTGAGCGGGCGGAAGCCCTCAGGAATGTCGGCCGACATGAAATTCTCGAAATAGCGTTCGTCAAAGCTCTAGCGGCGCAGCGTGACAACGACAAGCACGGGCGATCACTTCCGCAGCGTCAGCCCATGCGCTTCTGCATCAGCGCCATCGCTTCGCGCGTTTCATCCCAGAGCAAACGAACCAGATCGGCGGCGGGCATTTCGCGGATGGCCTTCACGCCCTGGCCCGCCCACAGCGACAAGGGATCGGACGATCCGGCTTTCGCGGCGGCGGCGCGCAGTTCGCCGGTGAGCGCGTTCTGAACTGGATAGGCAGGAATATCTTTTTCCACCGGGCGGAATTCGCGCATGAACCGGTTCTCGATACCGCGCGCGTAGCGACCGGAATAGACGCGCGTGAGCCGCGTGGAGTCGTCCGGCGCGTTCTTCAACGCGTTGCGCCACGGCTGCGAGATGGTTGCTTCCGGCGCGAGCAGGAAAGCCGTTCCCATCTGCACCGCATCCGCGCCGAGTAGCAGCGCGGCTGCTATGCCCGCGCCGTCCATGATTCCGCCTGCTGCTATCACCGGAAGATCGGTGACGGCGCGGATGGCGGGCACAAGTGCGAAGGTGCCGACCGCCTGATCGTTGCCGTCCGACAAAAAGGCGCCGTGATGGCCGCCCGCTTCATAACCTTGCGCGATGATCGCGTCAGCGCCGGCCTCCGCCCACGCGCGCGCCTCGCGCACATCCGTGGCGGTACCCACCACGTAAGTACCGCGTTGTTTGAACGCGGCGATGTCTTCACGCGCAATCAGGTCGAAGGTGAACGACACGGCCGGAGGTGCGGACTCGATCAGCGCGTCGAGCTGCGAGCGGAAATCCTCGCTCCAGCGATTGGGGCGAAACTCTTCCGGCAATCCGAATTCCCTGCGCCATTTCGCCAGACGCCGAACAGCTTGCTCGATGGTCTCCGAATCCGGATCGGCTTTCGGCACGACCAGCAGATTGGCGCCGAACGGCTTGCCCTGTTTCTTCAGCCCGCCGATTTGGTCAGCGATAGCCGCTGGCGACAACGCGCCTGCCGCGAGGGTTCCCATTGCCCCTTGCCCGCTTACCGCCGTGACGATGCGAGAGTCTGTCGCGCCTAGCATCGGCGCCTGGATGATGGGGATGGAAAGACCGAATCTTTCCATGAAGGCGTTGGTGAATGCCATGCACGATCCGCCAGAATTCGCCCCCTATCCTAGAGAGTCAGCGCACCTGAAGGGAACGGCGTGCGCCACATGGCGGTTATTCATCCCGGAGGTCCCCCCATGAACAACGATCGCACCCTTGTCGCCGTTTTCGACTCCGGTCACGCGCGCTTTTTCGAATACAAGCAGCCGCATGGAGAACTTGTGCCGATCTTCGACGAGATCAAATCCCGGCTCGATCACGACCGGCGCGACATTGAGACGGACAGGCCCGGACGCGGCTTTGAGAGCGGCGAGGGCGGGCAACATCATGCTTATGAATCCCAGCACGATCCGCGCAAGCTGGAGAAGCATGACCTCGTCGTGCGGATTGCGCAGGAGTTGGACAGCGCTTTCGAGCAACATCAGTTCGCGCGGCTCGCCATTGTGGCGCCGGTTCGCAGCGTGGGAGAATTTCGCTCCGTTGCCAGCGAGAAATTGAAGAAAACCGTCTGGCGCGAGGTGGAGAAGGAATTCGCCAATCTGACGGACAGCGAGCTGGAAAAGCACCTCGTGCCTATTCTGCAGTCGCCGCCGAAGTGATTATTGCAACTCGCCTTCCATTTCGATCAGCAGCGTAACGTCATCGCCGACGAGGCCGGACCAAAGAGCATGGGTGAGATCGAAATCGGCACGGTGAATCGTGGCCGTGCCGTCGAAGCCGATACGATAGGGCTGAAACGGAATCGGCGGGTTGCGCGCGCCTTTGAAGGTGACGTTCAAAGTTACCGGCTTGGTAATGCCCGCCAATGTGAGATCGCCGGTCACGGTGCCGGTGTTGTCGCCGGTACGCGTGATGCCCGTCGCCTTGAATGAGGCGGTTGGGAACTTGTCCGCCTTGAAGAAGCCCACCAGTTCCTTGTCGAGCTCAGGGACATGGGTGTCGATCGTCGTCATGTCGACGTCGGCGCCGAGCGCGCTGGATTCCGGCGCGGCGGGATCGAATTGCAGCGTGCCGCTGACCGGACCCAATCGGCCGAGAAAATTCGAAAGGCCCATGTGCTGGATCTCGAAGATAATCTGCGTGTGGCGCGGATCGATCTTATAGGTGCCCTTCTTCGCATCCACCGGACCGAAGGCTGAGACCGAAAGGCCAATGATGACGACGGCGGCGACCTGAAGGGTCGCAACGAGTTTCACACGCATGGGAAGCGCTCCGCTGTTCTGCCAGAACGCTAGCACGACTTTTCGAAAAGTCCTTAGGTTTTACGCCGGACGCGAACGCAGTCTTGCACGGCGCGGCGGATCGAGCTTGGCGGTCATGCTTGCGAGATAGGCTACGGTTTCTGCCGGCAAACTACGTCCGCCGTCACGGTATTTGTCGAAATTTCCTGGGCCGTCATTGTAAGCGGCGAACATGTCGGGAAATCCATAACGCTTATAGAGCCAGTGCAGATACGCGCTGCCGGCGATGATGTTGTCGTGCGGATCGGCGGGATCGGCGCCAAGATCGTATTGCGCGCGCATCTCGTCATAGGTGTCCGGCATCACCTGCATCACGCCGATGGCGCCCGCATCGGAGGTGATGGGCTTTCCGTCGCTTTCGACGGTGCGCCCGCCGCTTTCGCGGCTCACCACAGCGCGGATCCACTTCTCGGGAATCCCGAAACGCCTGGATGCTTCTGCAATGAACGGTTTCCAGCGATCGAGAAGTTCGGCGGAGCTCATCGCCATCTCCTGCTCGAGGACCTTTGACACCTCCGGCGCACTCGGTTCATCGGGCCGGATGGTCGCGACAGGCGCGCTGATTTCGAAATTCACGCTCGGCAACCGCGGAAGCCGATAGGCGTTGTGAAAGGGCAAGGCGAAGAACGCCACCACTGTGGCGAGGCTCAACAACAAAAATTTCGCAACAATTCCCGAAGCGCCTTCGCGGGCGCGGACAGCAGCATGAGACAACGCGGGTTCTCCAGCGATGTGTTGTTGGGAGGCGGAAACAATCGTTCCGCGCATTCGCCGAAGAGATCGTCCAGCCGATACACCAACCGCGAGGACCGCTACATCGTTTAAGACAATATCGAAATCAATAGGAACCTTCGGTTCCAGCGATGAAACCGTTCGCAAAATTTCTCAAAATTTCGCGAGATAGTATTCAGCGAAGATTTGTTCCCGGTTTTTCATTTCCAACGCCCTTGCAAGCGTGTGCTTTTCTGGGAACGCAACTGATCACCAAGCTCATGATGCGGATAGCGCTGTCGTTCAAGCACTCTGTCTGCGCGAGTGCTGCCCGAAAACCGTGGAAAAATCAGGCTCGACAGATGCAGCCGGCGCACTTCATGCTGCATTAAGAACAAATGGCGACAATGGGAACACTAAGAAAGGCTTTCCGAGGGGAACATCAGCGAGCGGAGTCTATATGAATAGTCTGGAGTTGCGTCTGCGCGGTTATCGGCTGACGACCGCGGAAATTCTGTATCGCATGCCCGATCATCCATCGATGCTGCAAAGCTTCCTCTGGCAGGATTTCGACATCGCGCCGAAATTTCCCGCGCTGAATAAATTTCTGCATTTCTGGGAAACCAGCCTCGACGGAAAACTCTATGCGGTCCGCGTCGCCTCTCGGGCCCTCATCGCCGACGCCGAACTCAATCTCGTGAACGGCGAATTCCGGCTGCAATAGCGCCCTCGAAAATCCCCCTCCCGTGCTGGATCGCCTTGACGGTCTTCCGGGCCAGTCCTATATCCCGCGCAGCCTGTTAGCACTCGCCTTGCGGGAGTGCTGCTGTGCTAATCCAAGTTCTTGGAAAACCTAAGGTTTTGAGGAGACATCCAATGAAATTCCGTCCGCTCGGCGACCGCGTGGTCGTCCGCCGCGTCAAAGAAGACCAGAAATCCGCCGGTGGGATCATCATCCCCGAGACCGCCCAGGAAAAGCCGCAGGAAGGCGAAGTCATCTCCGTCGGCCCCGGCGCCCTCGACGACAACGGCAAGCGCGTCGTTCCGGAAGTGAAAGCCGGCGACTTCGTTCTGTTCGGCAAATGGTCGGGCACCGAAGTGAAGGTTGAAGGCGAAGAACTCCTCATCATGAAGGAGTCCGACATCATGGGCATTCTCGAAGGCCGCAAGGCTTCGGGCAAGAAGGCCGCCTAATAAGCGCCCTTCATCATTGAATTCAGGAGAACAGAAACATGGCAGCCAAAGACGTAAAATTCGGTGCTGATGCACGCGAGAAGCTTCTGCGCGGCGTCGACATTCTCGCCGACGCAGTTCAGGTGACCTTGGGCCCCAAGGGCCGCAACGTCGTCATCGACAAGAGCTTCGGCGCCCCGCGCACGACCAAGGACGGCGTGACGGTGGCGAAGGAAATCGAGCTCGGCGACAAGTTCGAGAACATGGGCGCGCAGATGGTGCGCGAAGTGGCCTCCAAGACCAACGACGCGGCCGGCGACGGCACGACGACGGCGACGGTTTTGGCCCGCGCGATCGTTCGCGAAGGCTCCAAGCGCGTTGCCGCCGGCATGAACCCGATGGACCTGAAGCGCGGTATCGAGAAGGCGGTGGAAGCCGTCGTCGCGGACCTCAAGAAGCGCTCCAAGAAGGTGAAGTCGAACGAGGAAATCGGCCAGGTCGGCACGATCTCCGCGAACGGCGACAAGGAAGTCGGCGAGATGATCGCCAAGGCGATGGCGAAGGTCGGCAATGAAGGCGTGATCACGGTTGAAGAAGCCAAGACCGCCGAGACCGAGCTGGAAGTCGTCGAAGGCATGCAGTTCGACCGCGGTTACATCTCCCCCTACTTCATCACGAATGCGGAGAAGATGGTCGCCGAGCTGAGCGAGCCCTACATCCTCATCCACGAGAAGAAGCTCTCCAGCCTGCAGCCGATGCTGCCGATTCTGGAAGCGGTTGTGCAGGGCGGGCGTCCGCTCCTCATCATCGCCGAGGAAATCGAAGGCGAAGCGCTGGCGACTCTCGTCGTCAACAAGCTGCGTGGTGGTCTGAAGGTCGCTGCCGTGAAGGCGCCGGGCTTCGGCGATCGCCGCAAGGCCATGCTGGAAGATATCGCCATCGTGACCGGCGGCCAGGTGATCAGCGAAGATCTCGGCATCAAGCTCGAGAACGTGAAGTTGGACATGTTGGGCACGGCCAAGACGGTGAAGATCGACAAGGACAACACCACGATCATCGACGGTTCGGGCAAGAAGGCCGGCATCCAGGCCCGCGTTGCCCAGATCAAGGCGCAGATCGAGGAGACCACGTCGGACTACGACAAGGAGAAGCTGCAGGAACGCCTCGCCAAGCTCGCGGGCGGCGTTGCGGTGATCCGCGTCGGCGGCTCGACCGAAATCGAAGTGAAAGAGAAGAAGGATCGCGTGGACGACGCGCTCAACGCCACGAAAGCGGCCGTTGAAGAAGGCATCGTTCCGGGCGGCGGCACCGCGCTTCTCTATGCCACGAAGGCCCTCAACGGCCTGACCGGCGACAACGAAGACCAGACGGCCGGCATCGCGATCGTCCGTCAGGCGATCCAGTCGCCGATCCGCCAGATCGTGGAGAATTCCGGCACGGAAGCCTCCATCGTCGTCGGCAAGCTGCTGGAGCAGAAGTCGGCCACGTTCGGCTGGGACGCGCAGAAGGAGACCTATGTCGACTTCATCGACGCCGGCATCGTGGACCCGACGAAAGTCGTGCGCACCGCGCTGCAGAACGCAGCCTCGGTTGCCGCGCTCCTGATCACGACGGAAGCCATGATCACCGACCGTCCGAAGAAGGACAGCGGCCCCTCTATGCCCGGCGGCGGCGGAATGGGCGGCATGGGCGATATGGATTTCTAATCCAGTCGTTCAACGCAAAAGTTGGAAAGG
>DASXHQ010000139.1:0-15821 GCA_036488415.1 Rhizomicrobium sp. | reverse complement strand
TCTTGAGCTCGATATAGCTTTCGATGAAGTCCTGGCTGAACACGTTGCCCTTCTTCAGGAACTCGTGGTCGGCCTTCAGGCTGTCCAGCGCTTCGCGCAAGCTGCCGCAAACCTGCGGCACCTTCGCCAGTTCTTCCGGCGGCAAGGCATAGAGATCCTTGTCCATCGGACCGCCCGGATGGATCTTGTTCTCGATGCCGTCCAGACCCGCCATCAGCATGGCCGCATAGGCGAGGTAGGGGTTCGCGCCCGGATCGGGGAAGCGGACCTCGACGCGCTTGCCCTTCGGCGACGGCGAGAAGGGAATACGGCAGGACGCCGAACGGTTGCGCGAGGAATAGGCCAGCAGCACCGGCGCTTCAAAGCCGGGGATCAGGCGCTTGTAGCTGTTGGTCAGCGGGTTGGTGAAGGCGTTGAGCGCCTTGGCATGCTTGATGATGCCGCCGATGTAATAGAGGCAGGTGTCCGACAGATCGGCGTAGCCGGAACCGGCGAACAGCGGCTTGCCGCTTTTCCAGATCGACTGATGGACGTGCATGCCCGAACCGTTGTCGCCATAAACCGGCTTGGGCATGAACGTGGCCGACTTGCCGTAAGCCGCCGCCACCTGGTGGATGACATACTTATAGATCTGCATGTTGTCGCCGCACTTGGTCAGCGTGTTGAACTTGAAGCCAAGCTCATGCTGCGCGGTGGCGACCTCGTGGTGGTGCTTTTCCGGCTGGATGCCCATGTCGCCCATGATGGCAAGCATTTCGGAGCGGATGTCCTGCGCGCTATCCACCGGCGGAACGGGGAAGTAGCCGCCCTTCACCGCGGGGCGATGGCCCAGATTGCCGTTCTCATATTCCTTGCCGGTGTTGTAGGCGCCTTCGGCGGAGTCGATGTAGTAAAAGCTCTTGTTCATTTGCACGTCGAAACGCACGTCGTCGAACAGGAAGAATTCCGCTTCCGGGCCGAAATAGGCGGTGTCGCCCACGCCGGCGGAGGCCATGTATTTCTCGGCCGCCTTGGCGATGGAGCGCGGGCAGCGGGCGTAACGCTGGCCGGTTGTCGGCTCGACCACGTCGCAGAAGATCGCCAGCGTCGGCTGCGCGAAGAAGGGGTCGATCACCGCACTTTCGCAATCGGGCACCAGCGTCATGTCGGATTCGTTGATCGCCTTCCAGCCGGCGATGGACGAGCCATCGAACATCGTGCCGTTGGTGAGCATGTCCTCATCGACCAGCGACAGATCGAATGTCACGTGCTGCCACTTGCCGCGCGGATCGGTGAAGCGCAGGTCGACGAACTTGATTTCCTTGTCCTTGATCGTCTTCAGAACGTAATGGGCGTCTTTCTTCTCGGCCATGGTGCTAACTTTCCTTCGAACGGTTGAACTGGTTCACCCCAAATATTTCAGATCGCGTCCGCCCCGGTTTCGCCGGTGCGGATGCGGATGACTTCCTCGACGTTGAGCACGAAGATCTTGCCGTCGCCGATGCGGCCCGTGCGCGCGGCCTTCTGGATCGCTTCCACCGCGGCTTCGACATGCTGCTCGGCGAGGACGATCTCGATCTTCACCTTGGGCAGGAAGTCCACGACATATTCGGCGCCACGATAAAGCTCGGTGTGTCCTTTCTGACGGCCGAAGCCTTTGGCTTCGGTGACCGTGATGCCCTGGATGCCGACTTCTTGCAGGGCTTCCTTCACTTCGTCGAGCTTGAAGGGTTTGATGATGGCTTCGATCTTTTTCATATGTGCTCCCGGCCCGGCGAGGGTAAGCCGCCAGGCTCCTTGTTAAGGATTTAGCAGGGTTCATGCCAAGCGCCACGGCGAATATCCACAAGCAAAATCAGCGAGTTAGATGCCGCCTCATCGCGACTTGTTGGCCGAAGATCATTTTTTGTGCAGATCGCCGCGAAAACAGGCAATCCAGATTTCGTCGGGCGCAGCGAAATTCGCAATTGCTTTGGTAGAGTCGGCGCGATTTTCGGGGAGCGGTCCATGTTCGCGGACGCATTGATCGGCAGTGTCTTTTCCGACGTCGCGGCATCGCTGGTGCTGGTGGCCGGCGGCTTCGTGGTCGGTCGCTTTCGCGAGCGGCAGAAGCTGAAGGGCCGCGATCTCACCGAATACGACTTCTATCCTTACACTTCGACGCCGGAGAAGTTTGCCGAGTTCAGCCTCAAGGACTTTCGGCTCGGGGTGCATCATTTCCTGCGCAACTTCGATCCCAAAGCGGCGCGGCAACTGATCTTCATCGGCGAGCAGAACAATGTCCGCCATGCGCTAAGCCAAGAGGATATTGCGTCATACGACAAGCTGCTCGCGAAATATCAGGGCGCACATATCGCCAGCGACGCGCAGGATTTTTTGGAGAATTACCGCAATATCGCGCGGCTGATCGGGCGCACCTTCCCGAACATGGGCATCGAGGTGCTGATCCACGATCTTTCCAACCCGACACATTCGATCGTCACCATCGAAGGCGGCGAAGTGACAGGCCGCACCGAAGGCATGGGCACAACGACGCTGCTCGTGGATTTGATGCGGCGGGTAAACCTGAGGCAGGACAAGCTGAACTACGAACTGAATATTGGCGGTCGGCGCTTCAAATGCACGACCGTTCCGATTCTGCGCAAGGATTATGGCGTGGTGGGCGCGATCTGCGTCAACATCGACATCAACTACATCCGCGATTACGTCACGGTCTCGCCGGAGCACATCGCTGAGTTTTTCCAGCACTATTGCCGCACCGACATGACGCTGGACGAGAACATTCTGGGTAAGGACGAATATAAACGCGCGCTCGCGGGAAAGACCCACTTCCGCGATTTCGCCGCTAAAGCGATCTGAAGGGGCTAGTTCAGCTCCAGGCCCTTGAGCGAGCCTTCCGCGCGCCAATCCTCGAGCAGCTTGATGAACGCGATGGAGCCCGCGCCATAAGGCCCGTTGCGCACGGCGGCGACGGAGGGCTTGCCTTCATTGTTGTAGTAGCCGGGCGTGCATTCTTCGAGGAAGTGCTGGCGCATCATCGCCACGTCGAGAACGGTCTGAATCCAGTCCTTCTCCGCGTGCTCGCTGGCTTCCAAAGTGCGCACCTGGCGGTCCGCTGCGTTGCGGATGATGTAGGCCATGTGCTGGCTCTGCGCATTCAGCATGTGCGGGAAGTTGGCGGTGAAGCCGGACTGCGCGTTCGACACGATGAACATGTTGGGGAAGCCGCGGCTGAAGAAGCCGTGGAAGGTGGCGACGCCGTCTTTCCACTTCTCGGTCAGCGACTGGCCGCCGCGGCCGTAGATTTCGTAACCCGCGCGGCGCGAATAACCGGTGCCGACTTCGAAACCCGTGCCGTAGATCAGGCAATCGAGTTTGTATTCCTTGCCGTTGGCGACGATGCCGTGCTCGGTGATGCGGTCAACGCCTTTGCCGGCCGTGTCCACCAAGGTGACGTTCGGGCGGTTGAACGTGTCCAGATATTCGTCGTGGAAGCAGGGGCGCTTGCAGAACTGGCGGTAATAGGGCTTCAGCGACTCCGCGACATTCGGGTCTTTCACGATCGCTTCGGCGCGGGCGCGGATTTGCTCCATCTTGCGATAGTCCGCCAGCTCCAGAAGCTCGCCCGGATTTGTCGCGCCGGCCTTGGCGCTGCGATTGCGCGCGATGACGCCCAGATTGACGATGATGTCGGTCCAGCCGTCATTCACCAGGTCTTCTTTCTGCGGCACGCCGGAGATGAGCGCGTTGAAATTGTCCATGCGCTCCTGCTGCCAGCCGGGCTTGAGCGACTTCGCCCACTCCGGGTCGGTCGGCCGGTTGTTGCGCACGTCGATGGAGGAGGGCGTGCGCTGGAAGACGTAAAGATGCTTCGCAGACGCGCCCAGATGCGGCACGCATTGAACGCTCGTGGCGCCGGTGCCGATGATGCCGACGACTTTGTCTTTCAGCTTGGTGAGGCCGCCAGTGGAATCACCGCCGGTGTAGTCGTAATCCCAGCGCGAAGTGTGGAAGGAATGTCCCTTGTAGCTCTCCACGCCGGGAATGCCGGGCAGCTTGGGGCGGTGTAGCGGGCCGTTCGCCATGATGACGAAACGTGCCTTCATCGCGTCGCCCTTGTTCGTTTTCACGATCCAGCGTGCGGACGCATCGTCCCAGCGCATCTCCGTGACTTCGGTCTGGAAGACGGCGCCCTTGTAGAGATTGAAATGCTCCGCCACGCGCTTGCAGTAGGCGAGGATTTCCGGCGCGCGGGTGTATTTCTCGACGGGGATGTAACCCACCTCTTCGAGCAGCGGCAGATAGATGTAGCTTTCGATATCGCAGGCAGCGCCCGGGTAGCGGTTCCAGTACCAGGTGCCGCCGAAGTCTCCGCCTTTCTCGACGATGCGGATGTCTTCGATGCCAGCCTGGCGAAGGCGCGCAGCGGCCAGCATGCCGCCGAAACCGCCGCCGACGATCAGCACTTCCACGTCGTCGGTCAGCGGCGCGCGGACGAGCGGCTCGACATACGGGTCTTCGAGGTAATGGGCGAACTGGCCCTTGATCTCGATATATTGCTCGTTGCCCTCCGCACGCAGGCGCTTGTCGCGCTCGGCACGGTATTTGGCCTTGAGGGCCGCCGGGTCGAAACCGAGATCGTCTTTAACTGCCGCTTCGCTCATTGTGCCGCCCTGTAATGACTTTTTGTCAGGATAGCGTGGAAGCCCCGCTTGGCAAGTGGGTTGGGCGGCCGGCGTGTTGCGCCATGCCGCAGCGGAAGCACCTGTTCCGCCTATTGAAACCTCCGCCCGGCCTCGCGAAGGTGCGCCCATGTCCGATCTGAAATTCAACCCGGTCTTCGCGTCGCTGCCGACGACGATCTTCACGCATATGTCCGCGCTGGCGGTGAAGCATGGCGCGATCAATCTGGGGCAGGGCTTTCCGGATGAGGATGGGCCACTGTCGATCCGGCAAGCAGCATCGAAGGCGCTGTTGGACGGACCCAACCAATATCCGCCGACGCGCGGGCTGATGCCGCTGCGCTCCGCCATCGCGAGACATGCCAAACGCTTCTACGATCTGGACTTCAACGCCGAGACCGATGTGCTGGGGACGAGCGGCGGCACCGAAGCGCTCACCGCATCGATCATGGGATTGGCAGGGCCGGGCGGCGAAGTGGTGCTGATCGAACCGGCGTATGACTCCTATGGCCCCATTGCCGAAGCGGTCGGCGCGAAGGTGAAGACGCTGAAGCTTTCGCCGCCGGACTGGCGGCTGGATGCGGACGCGCTCGCGGCCGTCATCACGCCGAACACGCGCGTTGTGATGCTGAACTCGCCACTCAATCCCATCGGCCGCGCCTTCACGCGCGAAGAGCTGGAAGGCGTGGCGCGAATCATCGCCAAATCCAACGCGGTGGTGGTGTGCGATGAAGTCTATGAGCACCTTATCTTTGACGGCCGCGAGCAGATTCCGCTGATGACCTTGCCCGGCATGCGCGAGCGCGTGGTGCGCGTGGGATCGGCGGGCAAGATGTTCTCGCTCACCGGCTGGAAGATCGGCTGGGTGACGGGCGACGCCAAACTGATCGATCCCATCGCCAAGGCGCACCAGTTCATCACCTTCACCACATCGCCCGCACTGCAGCTCGGCGTGGCGCATGCGCTGGAGCACGAAATGGACTTCACGTTGAACCTCACCAAGACATTGCAGGGCAATCGCGATGTGCTGGCGGAAGGTCTGTGCAAGCTCGGCTTCAAGACGCTGTCCTGCGAAGGCAGCTATTTCCTCACCGCCGACATTTCCGGTCTTACCAACGAACCCGACACCGCGTTCTGCGAGCGGTTGGTCGCGGAGGCGGGCGTGGCGCTGATCCCGCTCTCCGTCTTCTTCACTGGCAACAAGCCGGACACGCTTGTGCGCTTCGCCTTCTGCAAGAAGCGTAGCGTCATCGAAGACGCGCTGGCGCGCCTCTCAACCTATTTCAACAAACAGGCCTAGAGCGTCGACCACGACCAGCCGGTGATGCGCCAGCCGTCTTCCGTCATCTTCGTGGAGAAGGTGAACATGCCTTTCTCGGTCGTCGGCTTGCCTTTCACCTTGTAGCTCAGCGTGCTGGGCGCGACGCCGTAGCCGGTCTTCGCATCGACATTCTTGAAGCTGACCGGCGACAAGGCGATGTGAAAATCCGTAACGCCTTCCGCTTTGAGGCCTTTGCCGAGATCGGCGTTCCAACTCGCAAACGAGTTCCAGATATGCGGCGCGAATTCGTCGATGATCGTTGGCGCGGCGGCGAATTCGCCTTCGGCCGTTTTCACATCGCCTTTGTTCATCGCGTCGATGAATTGTGTGAACGGCGCCAGCGCGGGCGGATCGCCTGCGGCTTGCGCCGCCGAGGCCAGGATGGAAACGCTACATACCGCAGCGGCAAGTCCGATGGCTTTCATCACGCTATTCCCCCTTCGCAGATGATCGCGTTACGATAGCGCCAAACCACAGCAAGCGAAACCCTCTCGGATGAAGTCGCCCTTATGAGTCTCGATCCCCGCACCCCCATTCTTGTCGGCGCAAGCCAGTTCACGCAGCGCACCGCGCGCGAAGGAAAAGTCGCGGAAAGCCTTTCGCCCATCGAGATGCTGGCAAAGGTCTCGCGGCTGGCGATGGAGGATACCGGCGCAGGCAACAAACTCGCCGATGCCATCGACACTATCGCAGTGGTGCGCTTCACGGCGGACTCGCCCGGCGATCAAGGCCGTTTGCCCAAGCGCATGTTCCGCAATCCGCCGGCGTCGCTGGCGAAGCATCTGGATGCGAAGCCCAAGCGCGCGTTCTACACCGCCGTCGGCGGCAACACACCGCAATGGCTGGTGAACCGCACGGCGGAAGAGATCGCGAACGGTGAGTGCGATGTCGCGCTGCTGGCGGGCGCGGAATATATCGCCACGCTGCTCACCGCGATGAAACAGGGCGTGAAGCTGGACTGGAGCGCCGATGCCGATCCCGGCAGCGATCCGGAAGAAATCGGCGACATGCGGCCCGGCACGAGCGCCTATGAACTAAAATACGGCCTGAACTTTCCGGTGAACGCCTATCCCTTGTTCGAGAACGGCTTGCGCGGGCAGGCAAAGCGTTCGCCGGCCGAACATCTGAAATGGCTGGGCGAATTTTTCTCGCCGTTCACGAAGGTGGCGTCGGAGAATCCGTATTCGTGGTTTCCGACCTATCGCTCGCCGGAAGAGATTTCGACACCCAGCGAGAAAAACCGCTTCGTCGGATTCCCCTACACCAAATATCTCAACGCTGTGATCGAAGTGGACATGGCCGCCGCCGTGGTGATGACGAGCGTGGCCAAGGCGCGCGAGCTTGGCATTCCGGAATCCAAATGGGTGTTTTTGCATGGCTGCGCGGACGCCACCGACATCTGGAATGTCAGCGAGCGGGTGAATTATTACTCCTCGCCCGCGATCCGCATGATCGGCAAGAAGGCGTTCGGCATGGCGGGCAAGAGCGCAAAGGATATGGATTTCATCGATCTCTATTCCTGCTTCCCGAGCGCGGTGGAAATCGGCTGCAAGGAGCTTGGCATCGCGACCGACGACAAGCGCGGCCTTACCATCACCGGCGGGCTTCCTTATTTCGGCGGCGCGGGAAACAACTATGTCATGCACTCTATTGTTATGATGATGGAGAAGCTGCGCGGCGCGCCGGGCAAAGTCGGCCTTTGCACCGCCAATGGCTGGTATGTCACCAAGCATTCGGCCGGAATCTATTCGACCACGCCGACCAGCGGCGCATGGAAGCGCGAAGACCCGAAGAGCTATCAGAAAGAGATCGACGCGGAGGCGCATCCTGAAGTGATCGAGCGGCCCGAAGGCAAGGCGAAGGTGGAAACCTACACCGTCGTCACCGACCGCAAGGGCAAGCGCTTCGGCATCGTCGTGGGCCGCGACGCACAGAAACGCCGCTTCCTCGCCAACACGCCGGACGACGACGCCACGCTCGACTGGATGATGCGCGAGGAAATCCTCGGCCGCGAAGGAACCGTCACACCGGGCGAGCACAATTTATTCGAGTTCAAATGAGGTCGTATTGGCCGCTGTTTTTCATTTCGGTGAGGCGTTCACAGAAACCACGGAATAGATCGTTTATATCGAAATCTTCTCCACTTTCGATGCGCTTCCAGATTGCTGCAAGCGGATAGGCGATAATCAATGTATTTGGAAAACGTACGGCAGGGGTGCGTCCGGCTTCGTCGTCAATCATGATCCATTCAAGGCCGAGCTTCTGCACAAGTGCGTCGCCTAAACAGACGCCTAAGCTTTGCAATTTCGCGGTGTCGTTCGCCGGAACCCAGCGATTGATAAGAATGGCATCAAGTAAGCGGAGTTTGCCATCCAGCGATTCGTATTTCTCCTCCGTGTGGTCAGTGAAATGACCTTTCAGCCAGACGCGCGCGCCATCAAGGTTTTGCGCCTCTCCTGCGCTTAATGGTTCATATTTTTGGTCCACCGCGATTGCTTTCAGCCTTGTTGGTGTGTCTACGATAATATGAAACCTGGGTTCTTCTTATGGCAAAAATCTACATGGTGCGTCACGGCAAGGCGGAAGCCGGTTTTGGCGGCGCGATGGACCCCGGTCTGGATGCTCTGGGGCGCGAGCAGGCGGAGGCCGTGGCGCAGAAGCTTCACCCCATCGGCCCGCTGCCGATATTGTCCAGCCCGCTCGCGCGCACGCAACAGACCGCCGCGCCGTTGGCGGGCTTGTGGAAGAAGGCACCGGTAATCGAACATGCGGTGGCGGAAATTCCGTCGCCCGACCTCGCGTCGCTGGAAGAGCGCGCGGTGTGGCTGCGCAAGCTGATGCAAGGTTCGTGGCGCGATGTGAATCCGGAGTTGGCGTCCTGGCGCGAGCACTGCATCGCGACGGTGGCTGCCATCCCGCAGGATACGGTGATCTTTTCGCACTACGTCGCCATCAATGTGCTGGCCGGTGCGGCGACGCAGGATGACCGCGTCGTCGTGTTCTCGCCCGACAATTGCTCGGTGACGGTGCTGGAAACCGATGGAACATCGCTTCGCCTAATCGAGAAAGGCGAGGAAGCCCCGCTGACGAAGGTGAACTGAGATGTCCGAACCGCATGAGATGACCGCTGCAGAACTCTCCCGTGCATTCCACGATGGCGATTTGTCGCCGGTGGAGGTGGCGGAAGGGCTGCTTGCGCGTATCGAGGCGCTGGACAGTGAGATCAATGCCTTCTGCCTCACCGACGCGCACATAACGATGGCGCAGGCCGAAGCGTCGGAGAAGCGCTGGCAGGATGGCGATCCGTTGTCGCCACTGGATGGCGTGCCCATCGCGGTGAAAGATTTGCTGGTGACGAAAGGCTGGCCCACGCGGCGCGGCTCGCTCACCGTCGATCCCAAAGGCCCGTGGGAAGAAGACGCGCCCACCGTCGCGCGGTTGAAGGAAGCCGGCGCGGTGCTGATCGGCAAAACCACCACGCCGGAATTCGGCTGGAAGGGCTGCACGGATTCGCCGCTCACCGGCATCACGCGCAACCCGTGGAACAAGAATAAGACGCCGGGCGGATCGTCTGGCGGTTCGTCCGCTGCGCTGGCCGCGCGCTTCTGTCCGCTCGCGCTGGGCACCGATGGCGGCGGCTCCATCCGCATCCCGGCGAGCTTCACCAACATCTATGGCTTGAAACCGAGCTTCGGCCGCGTCGCCGCTTATCCGTTGTCGCCCTTCGGCACCGTCGCGCATGTCGGGCCGATGAGCCGCACGGTGATGGACAGCGCGATGCTGATGAACGTCATCAGCAAGCCGGATGCGCGCGACTGGTTCAATCTGCCCTATGAGCCGACCGATTATGCGGCGGAGCTTGAACAATCGATGCGCGGCAAGCGTATCGCGTATTCGCCGCGCCTCGGCTGGGTGAAGAAGATCGTGCCGGAGGTGGAGGAGTTTGTCGCCAAAGCGGTGAAGCGTTTCGAGGCGATGGGCGCGCATGTCGAACAGATCGATCCGCCGGGCGGCGCGGAGGCGGGCAATATTTTCCAGAAGCTGTGGTGGTCCGGCGCGGGCTTCGCGTTGGGCGATCTGCCGGAGGCGCAGAAGGCCAAGCTCGATCCGGGCCTGCGCCAGATGGTGGAAGAGGGCGTGAAGATCGACAAGAAGTCTTTCATGCAGGCCACCGCCGCGCGCGGCACGCTGGGAAGTCAGATGCGCGTGTTTATGGAGGCATATGATTTCCTGCTCACGCCGCAGGTCGCCACGCCGGCCTTCGATGTCGGTAAGCTCTCACCGCAAGATGATGACGGCCAGGCGTGGATGGCGTGGTCGCCCTACACCTATCCGTTCAATCTCACCCAGCAACCGGCCGCGAGTGTGCCCTGCGGCTTCACCAAGGATGGCTTGCCGGTCGGACTTCAGATCGTGGGCCGGATGTTCGACGACGAAGGCGTGCTGGCCGCGAGCTATGCCTACGAACTCGCCGATCCGCATTACGAGAAAGCGCCGGAAGGATTCTGATCATGCGCCCGCGCTTGTCCCTACAAATCCTACCGAACGCTTCGACCATGATCGGCATCTGTGTCACCGCCATCGGGCTGGTGAAGATCGTGGAAGGCCGCATCGGCCCCAGCAATGTGGACGAATATGCAGCGCTGGCGGCGGTTATCTTTCTGATCAGCGCGTTGCTCTCCTATGCCTCGCTACGGCTCGATCCGGAGTCGCGCATCGGCATCACGCTGGAACGGATCGCCGACATGGCGTTCATGGCAGGCCTTGTGGCGCTGACGGTGATTTCGCTCCTCTTCGCCTATGAAGTGATCTGACCGCTTGCCATACCGGAAACTTTGCGTATGGTGCGCGCCATGAAATTCGTGACCACCACTGCGCGACGTCGTGCTCCCATCGGAGGGGATGCGTAGCCGCGCGCGTGTGAACGCGAGTTGTTTCGAAGCCCCGCCGGAAACGCGGGGCTTTTTTGTTGCCCTCGCGCGTCCGGCGATACGGAGGATGCGATGGACCGGTTGAATGCCAGCGTGGAAGAGGCGTGCCTGAACGCCTGGCCGGCGCTGAAAGAGATTTTCTACGACGGCTGGCTGATCCGCCTCGCCAATGGCGAGACACGCCGCACCAATTCCGTCAACGTTATCGGCCACGGCACGCGCGCGCTGGACGAGAAGATCGCCCATTGCGAGCGCATCTATGCGGCGCACGACCAGCCTGCCTATTTCCGCATCCGCTCGTTTGACGACCCGATGCTGGAAGATGTTCTGGAAGCGCGCGGCTTCCGCGCGGAGGACGACACGCGCACCCTGTTCATGGATTTCGCGGTCACGCCGCCGGAAACCTCGCCGCTCTGTATCGAAATCCGCGAAGGCGCGCCCAGCGAGGAATGGCTGAAGGCGCATGAGAAATTCTCCGGCCGTCCACCGCCGAAGGACGACACGCGCCGCCGGTTGCTCGATCTGGTGGCGTTGCCTGTCGCCTTCGCCGCAGCGCGCGACGACAACGGCAATATCGCTTCGGTCGCCTATGGCGCGCTGCACGACAAGCTGGTCAGCCTCCAATGGGTGGCCACCGATCCGGCGCAACAGCGGCGGGGGCTTTCGCGGGCCACCTTGAATGACTTGTTGATGTGGGCGGAAAAGCGCGGGGCGGACGGTGCCTGCCTTCAGGTCGTTGCGGCGAACAGACCAGCGGTTAAGCTGTATGAGAGCATGGGCTTCAGCCGCGAGCTGTACCGCTATCACTACCGGGTTTTATGAGCCACGAAATTCTCACCGTCGCGCAGTGCTATGAGGCGGACAAATTCGCCGACGGCAAGGGCGTGCGTACGCTGATCCTTATGGAGAATGCGGGCCGGGCCATTGCCGACGCGATTGCGCAGCGGTGGTCGCCGCGCAAAGTGGCCGGGCTGTGCGGGCCGGGCAACAATGGCGGCGATGGGTTCGTTGTTGCGCGGGCACTGCGCGAGCGCGGATGGGATGTGCGGCTGGCGCTTCTCGGCAAGCGCGATGCGCTCAAAGGCGACGCGGCCGAAATGGCCAAGCGTTGGAGCGGCGCGGTTGAAACGCTGTCGCCGTCGGTGCTGGAAGACGCAGAACTGGTCGTTGATGCAATGTTCGGCGCGGGGCTGTCGCGGCCTTTGGGCGGCGCTGCTGCCGCTGTCGCCGATGCCGTGAACGCGGCGAAGCTGCCGGTCGTCGCAGTCGATGTGCCCAGCGGCATCGCGGGTGACAGCGGGCAGGCGCTCGACGGCAAATGCGTTCATGCCGATCTGACGGTGAGTTTCTTTCGCAAAAAGCCAGCGCATGTGCTGATGCCGGGACGCTTCTACAGCGGCGAGATCGTCGTCGCCGATATCGGAATCCCCGAAAGCGCCATCGGCACCATCAAGCCCAAGCTGTTCGAGAACAGCCCATCGCTCTGGGAATTTCCGTGGCCCGATCCGCTCGGCCACAAATATGCGCGCGGCCATTGCGTGGTGGTGAGCGGTCCGGCGCATGCCACCGGCGCGGCGCGGCTCGCGGCGCGCGCGGCACTGCGCATCGGCGCAGGGCTGGTGAGCGTCGCCAGCCCGCAAGAATCTGTTGCGGTAAATGCCGCGCAGCTCACCGCGATCATGGTCAAGCCATTCTCCGGTGCGAGCGGGTTATCGGATTTGCTGAAAGACGGGCGGCTGAACTCTGTCGCCATCGGTCCCGGCGTAGGCATCGGCCGCGCCACGCAAGAACAGGTCGGCGCGGTTCTGGCGACGAAAGCGTCGGTAGTTCTTGATGCCGATGCGCTGACATCCTTCAAGGACGACACAAAGAATCTCTTTGTGCAGCTTCGTGAGAATTGCGTGCTCACGCCGCATGACGGCGAGTTCGAGCGAATCTTTCCGGGCCTGCTCAAGAAGTCTGCGTCACGCATCGAAGCGGCGCGCGCCGCGGCGGCGGCCACGAAATGCGCGGTGCTGCTCAAGGGCCCCGACACGGTGATCGCCGCGGCGGACGGGCGCGCCATCGTCAACAGCCATGCACCGGCGACATTGGCGACCGCCGGTTCGGGCGATGTTCTCAGCGGGCTGATCGGTGGTTTGATGGCGCAGGGAGTCGATTCCTTCAAAGCCGCAAGCATGGCGGCGTGGCTCCACGGGGAAGCAGCGTTTCAGTTCGGGCCGGGATTGATCGCGGAGGATTTGCCGGAAGCCATTCCGGACGCGCTCTCCGCCCTGAAGGACCAATTGTATGAGCGAGATTCTCATCCGCCGCGCTGAACGCGCCGATCTACCCGCGCTGCGCGACATCTACAATCACTACGCCGTGCACACGCCGGTGAATTTCGACATCGAGCCGCGCACGCCGGCTGAGCGCGAGCAATGGCTCGCGCAGTTCTCGACGAGCGGGCGCTACCAGTGCTTCGCGGCGGAGGAGAGTGGCCACGTCATCGCCTATGCCGGCTCCACGCGGTTCAAGGAAAAAGAGGCCTATCAAACGACCATCGAGATGACGATCTATTGCGCGCCGGAGCGCGGCGGGCAGGGCATCGGCCGCAAGCTCTACACGCGCCTGTTCGATGCGCTGAAAGGCGAAGACATCCACCGCGCCTATGCCGGGGTTACGCTGCCCAATGAAGGCTCGGTCCGTATCCACGAAGCCTTCGGCTTCCGCCATGTCGGCACCTACACCGAAGTGGGCCGGAAATTCGGGAAATACTGGGATGTCGGCCTCTATTTGAAGGACATGGCCTGACCTGCGGCCCTGCCCGGCCAGACCCCTAGCCCCGCCCAAAAACCCCTGCTATACGGCCCGCCTCCCGGCGCGCACCCTAGTAATAAGGTGAACGGCGGAGCCCGCGCGCGGGCGTGGCGGAATTGGTAGACGCACTGGATTTAGGTTCCAGCGACGAAAGTCGTGGGGGTTCAAGTCCCTTCGCCCGCACCACATGCGCTGGATGAGTAGATATTTGGGAAAGCAGAGACGCCAATGCAGATCACAGAGACCGTCAATCAGGATCTCCGCCGCGAATACAAGATCGTCATTCCGGCGAACGATCTGGACAAGCGCCTCACCGGCAAGATCGAAGAGATCAAGCCGCGCATGAACCTGAAGGGCTTTCGTCCCGGCAAAGCGCCTGCCGCGCATCTGAAAAAGACGTTCGGCAAGCAGATGATGAGCGAGATCGTCGAGCAGGCGGTTTCCGAATCCAGCCAACAGGCTGTGAAAGACAACAACCTCAAACCCGCGTTCCCGCCGCGCATCGACCTCGCCAGCGAGATCGAGCAGGTGATGAACGGCAAGTCGGATCTGGAATTCACCGTGAAGGTGGACCTGATGCCGGAGTTCGCGCTGGCCGATGTGTCCAAGCTCAAGGTCGAGAAGCTCGTCGGCGAGGTGACGCAGGCCGAAGTCGATGAAGCGGTGATGAAGCTTGCCGAGCAGACGCGCAGCTATTCGGACCGCGCCGAAGGCGAAGCGGCGGAGAAGGACGACCAGATCGCGATCGATTTCGTGGGAAGCGTCGATGGCGAGGAATTCGCCGGCGGCAAGGCGGAAGGCTTCAACCTGGTTCTCGGCTCCGGCCAGTTCATTCCGGGCTTCGAAGACCAGCTCATCGGCGCCAAGGCTGGCGACAAGCGCGACGTGAACGTGAAATTCCCGGCCGACTATCCGGACGCCAAGCTTGCGGACAAGGATGCGGTGTTCGCCGTGATGGTGCATGCCGTGAAGAAGCCCGATCCGATCGAAGTGAACGAGGACCTCGCCAAGCGCGTCGGCTTCGACAGCCTCGCCACGCTGAACGATCGCGTGAAGACGCAGCTCAAGAACGACTTCGCGAATGCCAGCCGTCTGCATCTGAAGCGCCGCATCCTCGATGCGCTCGACGCCGAGCACAATTTCCCCTTGCCGCCGACGATGGTGGAAGGCGAGTTCGACGCCATCTGGCGCGCCGTGCAGGCGGAGCTGGAGCGCGAAGGCAAGAAGCCAGAAGACGAAGCCGAAAGCGAAGAAGAGCTCAAAAAGGAATATCACGACATCGCCGAGCGCCGCGTGCGCTTGGGTCTGGTGTTGGCGCGCCTGGGCGAGCAGAACGGCATCACCATCGCGCCGGACGAGATCAATCGCGCCATCGCGATGCGCGCGCGCCAGTTCCCCGGCCAGGAGGAGCAGGTGTTCAAATTCTATCAAACCAACCAGCAGGCGATGGCCGAAATCCGCGCGCCGATCTTCGAAGACAAGGTCGTGGATTTCATCGCCGAGCTCGCGCAGGTGACCGAAAAGCCGGTCGACCGCGAGACGCTGTTCATGGACCCGGATGAAGCCGCCGAGAAGCTCGGCGAAAAGCCTGCTGAGAAAGCCGAAAAGCCCGAGAAGAAAGCCAAGAAGGCGAAGAAATCGGAAGAATAAGTTCTTCTCTCATTCAGACTCGAAATGGCCCGGCGCAAACCGGGCCATTTTGTTTTCAGACCGCATGCTTATGCGCCAGTGCGCAGTTGGCGTCGTCGGTGACTTCGACTTGAATCGTCGAATGCGGAATGCCGAAGTGGTGTCTCAGTTCGTCTGAGATTTTGTGCAGCGCTTCGTCGCCAGGATGGCCGTCCAATATCACCATGTGGCAGGTGAGCGCCGTCTCCGTCGTGCTCATCGGCCAGACATGCAGGTCGTGGATGGCGCAAACGCCGGGGCATTTTTCCAGGAAGTCGCGCACGGCGGGCAAGTCGATTCCGGCGGGAACGCCTTGCAATGTCATCGCCAATGAATCGCGCAGCAGCGACCAAGTGCCAGCGACGATCACGGCGCTGATGCCAAGGCTCACGAGTGGATCGACCCAGTGCCAGCCAGTCATCACAATGACGAGCCCCGCGA
>DASXHQ010000118.1:0-14978 GCA_036488415.1 Rhizomicrobium sp. | reverse complement strand
AGTTGACCAGGATGATCCGGTAGCCCTCGGCCCGCAGCGCCTTGCACGCCTGCACCCCGGAATAGTCGAACTCGCAAGCCTGCCCGATAACGATAGGCCCCGCGCCGATGATCAGGACCGTGTGGATGTCTTGGCGTTTGGGCATCGTTTCTCGCGCGCGAATGGCCACACGCGATTCGCGTGTTCGGCCCGGTCAGATTGCAGGTTAAGGGGACCGTCTAGACCGTTGATCCGCCAACCGCAACCCTCGAATTGCCGCAGTGCACAGACAATCTGCCTGCCTTAGAACCGCCTTGGCCATCATTCCAAAGACCGGGCCGATGGTAAGCACTATATTCGCCACATGAGCCGAACGGCCCTCTACAAAGGATTGTATTTTGCGATTCTTGGCAGCGCCGCCGCCGTGGCACTCGCAATCCTCGTGTATTTTCGATTCGCGCCGATTGCACTGCTGGCAGTGCTACTTGGTCTCCTGCTTCCGGGGCGAATTCTGGGGTTCTTTTGGCGGGATTTGTTGCGAGGCCTGCGGCTTCTGAACGCAAAAGACTATGCGGCATCCAAAGCTTCATCGCTGCGGTTTTTAGCGGAGGTGCGGCGACGCCCCTGGATCAAACACTTGGTTTGGCTTGGATCGAGTTCTTATTCTCGCGATCCGGAAATTCTCGCGCTCAACAACTTGGGAGGCGCGGAAATTGGTCTTCGCGAGTTCGACGCCGCAGAGCAGCACTTGAACGAAGCTATCTCGATTGATCCGCTTTGCCCTCTGCCCTTTTACAATCTCGGCGTCCTTGCAATGGCGAAGGGAAATTCGGTCGAAGCCACGCGATGTTTTGCTGAAGCAAAAAGGCTGGGATATCGCGGCGGCCTTAGCGACCGGATTGTCCGAGCATCGCAGACTCGATTCGCTGAAACGGACGGAGGTTAACTCCGCCATCTCAGTGTGCGTGCTTTCACTGGGTTCACGAACGGCGTGCTGTTCGTCGTCGATTCGGCCCAGGCCTTCTTGAGGCGGTGATACCACATGGCGGGGACGTCCGAATCCTGGATCAGCATCAGCGAAGGATTGAAGGCGAGGCCCTGTTTTTGCAATTCCACGATGCGGCGGTCGTCGCCCAAAAAAGTGGGGCCGAGGGCCATGAAGAAGGGTTTGAGGAACCCCAGCCATGCGGGCCAGAAGAAGATCTGCGTCACCTGCGTGTTGCTGGCATCCAGCGGCGTGCAGACGGTGAGGCCCGACACATCCACCTGACGGCCGAAGATGGTGCCGCGGATATTCTCGAAGCGCGTGCTCGGCAGTTCGAACGTGATCTCGGTGGAAACATCCGCACCGCCGATGATCTTGTAAGCGGTCTTGCTCGGCGCGTGGCGCGTCATCACGAAGCCGTTCGGCAGCGGTTCGTAATGCTTCACCTTCTCGCGCGGCGTCACGCGCCACCACCAGCGGCCGTGCACATAAGGCGCATGCGCCGGGTCCATCAGGCCGATGACGGCCTGGTCGATGCCGCAGGGAAAAAGCTGGCTTTCCACCCAGCGTGGCTTCGCGTTGGGGACCGGAACGCGCGGCGGTTCGTTCTTCGGCGCTTCGCGTTCGTTCTGCGTAACATAAACCCAGATCAATCCGTCCTGCTCGCGCACCGGATAAGCGCGCACGCGGATTTTCGACGCATCGATATTGTCCTGTCCGTCCACCGTGGACGGAATGAGCGAGCACACGCCATCCTTTTTGAAACGCCAGCCGTGATAGGGGCACTCGACGGAATTCTCCGGCATGATCTTTCCGGCCGACAGCGGCACGCCGCGATGCGGGCAGATATCGCGCAGCGCGAACACATCATCGTTCTTCATGCGGCCGACCACCACCGGCTCGCCCAGCAGCATCTGCCGCTTCATGCCGCTGGGCTTCAGGTCGCGCGCGAGCGCCACCATGTACCAGCAGTCGCGCAGGAACGTGGCGTCCGCGCCCGCTTGGACGATCGGTTCGGCGTTCATTTCTTCGCCGCGAGGGGCTTTAAGAGTGAGTCCAGCGTGGTCATGAAAAGCTTGCCCTTGTAGTCCGGCAGCTTATAGGCCCATCCGTCGGCATGTGCATCTATGGCGCGGGCCTCGCGTTCTGCATCCGGCTTTCCGCGCTCGCCCTCGGCATAGACCGTGGCCCAGAAATCCGGGCCTTGCGTGACGATCTGCACGGTAATCACAAGCCCGTCGAAGGTGCTGGTGATGAGTTTGGGCGCGTTGGAGAAGTCCAGATCGGTGACCGGGCGAACGTCGTCGAAGGTAAACCCGGTGATCGCGGTGGCAACGCCGTCGGCTGCGCCTTCATAGGCCAACTCGCGGCCCGAGGGGATCGGAGAGAGGGTGAACTCCGCATCGCTGGGCTTGTTGCGACGCGCGGCGAAAGCCGGCCCGGTCACCGGCGTGACGTCCGTTTCCTGAATGCGCGCGCGGTCGATGGCGACGACGTTCTTGTCGAGCCAGTCGGTAGCATCGCTCTTCGGTTCGAACACGCTGCGCGCCAGCCAGCTTTGCTTGTCGCCCGGTTTGCGGATGAAGATGCCGGCGGCGCCTGTGGTGTCGCCGATGTCGATCTCACGGCCCATGATGAGCGAAGCCAGCGTGGCGCCCTTGTCGTCGAACAATTCGATCAGCGTTCCACTGCCTTTGGGCGGAGTATCGACATTGATCTTGCCATACCAGTCGGGGCGCGATGTTGCCGGCTCGATCGTTTGCAGCGCGGTGAGCCCAACAACGGTTGCACGCAGGGTTTCGAATGAGGCGGGATAATTGGAGTGCTGCGGCAGTACCCAGCCCTTCTGCGGATTGAACGCGACGTCGAGCACGCCATGCGCTTTCGAGACGATATGAATGCGCGCGACCTTGCGCACTTTGCCGGGAAGTTTGGGGAAGACGGTTTCGGCTTCGGCTTTCGTTCCCGTCATCGCCGATTGATGCCAGATACCCAGGGCGGCAAGCAGGATTGAGACCAACGCGATGGCGGCGAGGATCGCCAGATTGCGGCGGCGCGGATCGGATTTGAGCGCGGACATCATGCCGGCACCGCCCGCGCGCGGCGGCGCCTGCGAAGGAAAGCCAGCACGAGCGCGAAGATCGACACCAAAATCGGCACCAGCGCGATGTTCACGAAGGCAAGGAAGCTTCCCAGCGCGTCGATGTCGCTGCGCAGCCGCGCCTGCACGTCGCGAAGTTGGGCGCGGGTGTTGATGAGATCGTGCTTGAACTGCTCGATCTCCACCTGTTGCGCCGGGGTGAGCGTCTTGGAATTCTGACCGTTCGCGGCCTGGCCCTGCTCCAGCGCGTGCAGCCGCTGTTCGGTATCGGTAAGGCGCGCCTGCAGCGCATCGGCTTCCTGCTGATACTGCGCCTGCGCTTCAGCCTGCATTTGCTTGACGACGGTGAACGGACGGTCGCTCGAGGCGCGGGTGCGCAGTGAGATCAGGTCGCCAGAGCCGGTGAGATTCTCCACCGCGTTCAGCACGAAGGCGGCATTGTCGGCAAATGGCTGGGCGATGCGCTTGCCGAACAGGTCCTGCGTGCGTACCCAGAAGCGGTCGTCGAAGATGTCGCTGTCCGCCATGACGATGACGTTGATGGATTTTGCGGATTTGATCTTCGCGGTTTGCGGGAAGGCCGTCTTTGCCGGGCCGGAGATGCGCGCGGCGATGGTATAGGGCGAACGGGCCGGGTGAATCGCATTCCAGATATCCTGTGGCCGCGGCATGACACGGATCATCGCCGCGTCCAGCAGATCGGCTTGATCGGAGGACGAGACCAGCGGCGTGAACGTCGTCGTCGCGCCTTTCGCGGGTGAGAGCGCGCCGGCGCTGGCGAGGTTCAGTGCCTGAAGCTGCGACGTGACTTGGTCCGATTTGTTGAAGTTCGCGGCGGTCAGATGCAGCCAGATCGGATAGCGCGCGGTGGGGTTGCGCGGATCGTTGGAGGTCTGGACCTGCTGCGCCAGTTCGCGATCGGCCAACACTCTGAGCGGATTATAAACCACGCCCCAACTTTTCAGCAGGTTCGGCAAATCCGAGACAGCGGGCTCTCCGCCGCCGCTCGCCTGCGACGCCATCTCGGAATTGGGATCGACAAATACCAGCACGCGCCCGCCGCGCAAGACGAACTGGTCGATGGCTTCGGATTGCGCAGCACTCAGCGCTGCGGGTTGCGCGATCACCAGAACGTCCACGTCGCGCGGGATCGCCGTCGTCGCCGGATCGAGCATTTGCATGTCGTAGCTTTGCTTTAGCTGCGCATAGATCATGTTGGGCTGCGCGCCCCCCTGCATCATCGCCTGCATGCCGCCCCCGTCGAGCGGCAGGCTGGTGAGGATCGCGATCTTCGGCTTTTTCGGATTGGAGAGGCGATAGATCAGCGAGGACAGGTCGTATTCCAGATAAGGCTCGCGTTCGGCGGCGAAGAACGTCACCGCTTCTTTGTCGCCCACCGTGTTGGTGGCGACGAGGCCGAAATAAACGGCGGTGCCACTGTCGGTCGGCGCGCCGGTGAGGCCGTTGGCGGTGGCTTCGTCTTCGGCGGGCGTGAACGGCTCGGGATCGACTTCCTGCACGATGATCTTGCCGTGGCTGCGCGCCGCATATTCTTCCAGGAGGTCGCGCACGCGTTTGGCGTAGGCGTCGATCTGCGCGTAATCGGCGGCGATCTTCTTGGAATAGAAGAAGCGCAGCGTTACCGGCTCCTGCAAATTGGCGATGATGTGCTTGGTACCGTCGGAGAGTGTGAACTGGCCATTTTCGGTGAGATCGAGCTTGGCGGAGGTGAGGCCGGTGTTCGCCGCGATGTTGATGGCGACGAAGATGACGGCCGCCAGAACGATGGCGGCGATAGCATAGACGCGGCGCGAGATGGGTTTCATCTCAGCTCGTCCGCTTCAGATCGATGACGACGACGTTCACCAGCAGGAATAGCGCGATCAGCGAGAAGAAATAGATGATATCGCGCAGGTCGATGACGCCCGCGGTGATGGCGGAGAAATGCGTGAGGAAGCTGAACGAGGCGATGGTGTTCAGAAGGATGAGCGGTGCCCAGCCCTGGAAGAAGTCCAAGACGATCGGCGCGCCCGCCACCGTGAACAGGAAGCACACGACCACGCTGACGACGAAGGCGATCACCTGATTGCTCGTCGTCGCGCTGATCGCCGCGCCGATGGCGAGATAGCCGCCGGCCATCAGGAAGCTGCCGATATAGCTGGCGAGGATCACGCCGTTGTCCGGCGAGCCCAGAAAATTCACGGTCAGCCAGATCGGGAAGGTGAGCGCGAGCGCGATGCCGGTGAAGGCCCAGGCTGCGAGGAATTTTCCGACAACCGTCGCCCACAACGGAATAGGGAGGGTGAGCAGCAACTCCATCGTGCCGGTGCGGCGCTCTTCCGCCCACAGCCGCATGGCGATGGCGGGGACGAGGAAGAGATAGAGCCACGGATGATAGCCGAAGAAGACAGCAAGGTCGGCCACGCCGTTCGCATAGAAATTGCCGATGTAGAACGTGAAGGCGCCCATCGCGAACAGAAAGATCACAATGAACACATAAGCCAGTGGCGTCGCGAAATAGGTCGCGAATTCGCGGCGGAAGATCGGCCACACCTGGCTCATGCGCGGCCCTCGCGCGCCCGTGCCGCATCATGCGTGGTGATGGCGCGAAAGACTTCGTCAAGGCGGCCGGGTTCGGCGTAAAGCTCCTTCACATCCCATTCGTCGTCCGCCGCCATGCGTCCGATTTCTTCGATTAGGAGTGCGCCGCTCTTTGGAAAAGCGGTGAGCTGAACCATGCCGTCGTCCGCCGCAGACTGTTCGACCGTCGCGATGGTGGGAATGGTGCGGAGCTTCCTGGTGATGTCCGCCGCGTCCTTCGCTGGAATAATAAGCGTCACCGCGTTGTGATGGCGCGAGCGGGCGAGAAGCTGCGCCGGCGTTCCATCCGCCACCACGCGGCCGCGGTCGATGATGACGGCGCGGGTGCAGATCGCTTCCACTTCTTCCAGCAGATGGGTGGAAACGATGATCGCTTTCTCCTTCGCCATCATACGGATGAGTTCGCGCACCGAATGTTTCTGGTTGGGATCGAGGCCGTCGGTCGGCTCATCCATGATGAGCACCGGCGGATCGTGCAGGATCGCCTGCGCGAGGCCGACACGGCGTTTGAAACCTTTGGATAATGTGTCGATGGGCTGATCCAGAACCGGATCGAGATCCGTCTTCGCTACCGCCGCATCCACGCGCTCCTTGATCGCCGCGCCCTCATATCCGCGCACGCGCGCAATGAAGGCGAGGAACTGGCGCGGAGTCATGTCGCCATAAGCTGGCGCGCCTTCGGGCAGATAGCCGATGGTCTTCTGCGCGGCGAGCGTGTCGGTCTCGATGTCGTGCCCGCACACGCTCACGCGGCCTGCGGTCGGCGTGAGAAAGCCGGTGACCATTTTCATGGTCGTGGATTTGCCCGCGCCGTTCGGTCCCAGGAATCCCAGCACCTCACCCTTGCCGACCTTCAGGTCGATCCCGGCAACGGCGGCGACGGCGCCGAAACGCTTTGTCAGGCCATCTATCTCGATCATCGCTCGCAAACGAAGAATATGCCCCCGGCCAAGGGCTTAACGGGAATCGGGCGAAACCCGCAAGGCCAAGTTCCTTAAAGGTCGGTCATGGGCGGTTTGCGGGGAATTTGACGGCGAAATCCAAACAAAATCGCTTGATGCCGCGCCCCACGGTTTGATCGTTCCGGCAAAGCGGGGAGAATGAGTTTTCTTCATTGCCGGAGCATTTTGTGATCGATATTCGCGTCTTCATCCGTGCCTTGACCGTCGGCGTCGTGCTGGAAGTCGCCTTGATGGTGGCCACGCATTTCGTCGTCTTCATAGAGCAACAGGGTTTCCTGCTCGGCGGCATGACGATTTCGGCCGTCGCCGGCTACCTTTATGCGATGGACACGGGCCGGGGTTATTTCACCAGCGCCACGATGGCCGCGATCCTTGGTGGCCTGTCGGCGCTTATCGGCGTTGGCGTGTCTGTGGCGCTGCGCGACGCGCCGCTGCATATCGTTCCGCTGTTCACGACCATTTGTGTGGTGACGGGTGCCGTGGGCGGATTGTTCGGCCAGATGTCGGCCAATCTGAAAAAGATGGGCCGCCGCTAGACGCGCGTCGCTTCAATGGTTTGGGAGAACTGAAGGAGAATGAAAATGTCGGCTGACCTGGGCAACCCGGGAGGGGCTGGGGGGCAGATGTCTTCCGGATCGCCACGTTACGCAGCCAGCCGACAGGCGTTTTTTCGCGGGGGAAGGCGGCTCTAACAAGTCGAGAAAACGGCGATTTCTTGTTTCCATCACTATATGGCATTTATAATGATGATTTTTTGATTATTTGGCTGTGACAAATTTGGGAGGACAACCATGGGACGTATGATCCGAGGCAGTGATCAACTGGAAGCATATGTGGATGCGAACGGCACGCGTGAAACGCCGGCGCAGATTCGCTGCCGTGAAGAAACCGCGAGCATGCCGATGGCGATGATGCAGATCGGCGCCGACCAGGGCGCATTCATGGCGCTGCTGGTCAAGCTGATTGGGGCGACGCGCTATCTGGAGATCGGCACCTTCACCGGCTACAGCGCGCTCTCGGTGGCGCAGGCACTCCCCGCGAATGGCAAAGCGGTGTGCCTCGATGTGAGCGAGGAATTCACCAGCCGCGCCCGCAAATATTGGAAAGAGGCGGATGTGGAATCGAAGATCGATCTGCGTCTCGGCCCTGCCGTGGACGAGATGGACCGCATGATCGCGGCGAAGGAAGGCCCGTTCGATTTCGTCTTCATCGACGCCGACAAGCCCAATTACGATGCCTATTATGAGCGGGCATTAAAGCTTGTGCGGCAGGGCGGAGTGATCGCGCTGGACAACATGCTGTGGAGCGGCGCGGTGGCCGACTCGGCAAACAACGATGCGAGCACGGTGGCCATCCGTGCACTGAACAAGAAGATCCATGCCGATGAGCGGGTGGACATGGCGCTGGCCACCATCGGCGACGGCGTGATGCTGGCGCGCAAGCGCTGATCGCACGCTGTCATAAAAGCTTGCGGTGCGGCGGCGACAGGATCACACTTCGCCCAATGGCAGAGGAACCCATAGCGTTCCTCCGCGCGGAACAACGCTCAGCCGCGCGGACGGGACATCGGAGCAGTGGCTTCACGGCGGCGCAGGTGCGTTACGACCGGCGCGAGTTGAACCAGATTCTCAACATCTATGGACGCATGGTCGCCGCGGGCGAATGGCGCGATTATGCGCTCGATTTCGGCGACGACGCGGCGGTGTTCTCCATCTTCCGGCGCACTGCCGAGATGCCGCTCTATCGTGTGGAGAAACGCCCGGTGTTGCGCAACAAGCAAGGCATGTATGCCGTGATCGACGCTGGCGGACGCATTCTCAAGCGCGGGCATGAATTGGAACACGTGCTGCGCGTGTTCGCCGGAAAATTGCTGAAGGCGCTGTCGAGCGACTAACGGTTTTCCGCCCACGCCATCGCGTCCTGTTCGACGCGTTTGATCCAATTATTCTTCTCGTGATTGTAGGCGGTGGTGTCGTTGGGCTGCACCGCGGCTGCGCGCAGCTTTTCCATCTCATAGGCCTTCGCCACGAAGGGGTGCGCGCGCAGATAATCGCGAAAAGCGAGCATGCGAATGGCGTGCTCGTTGTTGGGGCGGAAGAAGTGAAGCTGGAAAAGGCGCTGGCCGGTTTTGGGATCGGCCCAGGTGCAAAAGCGGCGGCCTTCCAGCCCGAACTCGCCATGCCATTTGTAACCGAGGCCACGCACGATCTCTTCCTGCGCGTCCAGCGCGGCCAGGTCGCGCACATAAGGCATCAGATCGACGATGGGCTTGGCCATGATGTTGGGGATGGAGGTCGAACCGACGTGATGCACGGCGATGAGATTGTCGCCCAGCGCCGCCTTCAGCCGCGCTGTCTCGGCGGCGGCCATCTGCGCCCATTCCGCGCGGTGCGGGACAAGCTCGACGGGAATGATGGAGGGCTTCTCTTCCATGAAGTTCCCTTAACGAAAAAGCCCCGGTGTTTCCACCGGGGCTTTGTCATTCAGGCTAGTGCTAGCGGCGATTGCCCATCAGGCGCAGCAGCATTAGGAATAGGTTGATGAAGTCCAGATACAGCCTGAGCGCGCCGAAGATCGCCTTACGGCCGGCCACCGTGCCGTCATCGCCCGCGACATAGCTGTCCTTGATCGACTGGGTGTCATAGGCGGTGAGGCCCGTGAAGATCAGCACGCCGGCCACCGAGATGACCCACTGCAGCATCGCCGAATGCCAGAAAAAGCCCACCAGCGAAGCGATCACGATGCCGATCAGGCCCATGAACAGGAAGTGGCCAAAGCTCGTCAGGTCGGACTTGGTCGTGTAGCCCCATAGGCTCATCGCGCCGAAGGTGGCGGCGGTGATGAAGAACACCTGCGCGATGGAAGCGTAGGTGTAGACCACGAAGAGCGATGCGAAGGTCACGCCGATCAGCGCGGCATAGCCCAGAAAGCTCGCCTGTGCGGTGCCGATGCTCATGCTGTTGATGCGGAAGCTGAGGAACAGCACGAGGCCCAGAGAGCCGAACATCAGGACCCACATCAATGGGCCGGTGAACAGCGTCACGCCGAAGCTTGTCAGCATGATGCCGCCGGGCAGATGCGCCGCCGCACTCGCAGGATCGGTCGTCACCGCGGCGAGGAAGGTCCCGTAAGAGGCGAGGCCTGTGACCACCAGACCCGCCAGCATGTAGTTGTAAACGCGCAGCATGTAGGCGCGCAGACCGGAGTCGATATAATCGACTGTGGTCGAGGCGCGGGCGACGCGATTGTCGTAGTCAGCCATAAAATCTCCTTTGCTCGCCGAGGTCGGCGAGTCCCGCCTAATATGGTGCTTCGCAGAAGGGGGATCAAGTTGCGGGATTTGCTCGAAAATATAGGTTTCATAAGGACATGACCAACGCGTTCACAATTGTCACGGACTGCGCTGCCCACTCAGACGGCATCGCCGCTGCCACGCGCGCTGCGTTCGAGAAGGAGTATGGCTCGGGCGACGGTGAAGTGGCGCTGATCGCTGCCCTGCGCGCCGATGGCGATGTGGCGTTGGAACTGGCGGCGCTGGAAGCCGATGAAGTGATCGGCCACGCGCTGTTCAGCGTCCTGACGGTCGAACCGGCGACGTTGCGCGTTGCTGCGCTGGCGCCGGTGAGCGTGGCGGTGGATCGCCAGCGCGGCGGCATTGGCTCCGCACTCATCCGCGAAGGTCGCGCGCGCTGCAAGGCGCTGGGCTTCGATGCGGTGACGGTTCTGGGCGATCCTGACTACTACAGAAGATTCGGATTTACGCTTGAAGCCGCACACGCATTGAAGAGCGAATATTCCGGAGAGCATTTTCAGGCGCTGGAATTGAATCCCGGCGCGTTGGCCGGTGGCCCGTGGACGCTTACCTATCCGCGAGCGTTTTCGAGTGTCTAAGGCGCGCGAAGAACCACGGCAGGCTTGGCGGAGAGCGCGGCCCAGGCCGCGCCCAGCCCGAACAGCAATGTTGCCGCGCCACCGCCCGCGACCGTGAGCAACGCCGCGCCCGCGTTGAACACCAGATCGACATCGAACACATATTTCACCACCAGCCACGCGCCGAGCGTGCCGGCCGCGAGCGCAATCGCACCGGTAATCAGGCCGATCAATCCATATTCGATGGCATAGACGGCGGCGATGCGTGCGCGTGTGGCGCCGAGAACTTTCAGCACCGTTGAATCGTAAAGCCGCGCGCGCTGGCCGGCGGAGATCGCACCCGCCAGCACGAACAATCCGGCGAGGATGGTGACGAGGCTCGCCGCGCGCACGCCGTCGGAAAGCTGTTGCAGCAAACCGTTCACCGCCGCGATGGCGTCTTTCACGCGCACCGTGGAGATGTTGGGGAATTTGTCGGTGACGGCGCGGTACATCGCTTCCTCGTCCGCGCCTTCCACGCGCACGGTGGCGAGATAGTCGTGCGGCGCCTGATCGATAATGCCGGGCGACAGGATCATCACGAAATTCTGCCGCCCGTTGGTGAAATCGACATGGCGGAAGCTGGTGATCGTGCCTTTCAGTTCGCGACCCAACACGTTGAGCGTGACCGTGCTGCCGAGCTTCAGGCCAAGGCCATCGGCGGCTTCCGCGTCGAAGGAGATTTGCGTGTCGCCGGTATAGTTCGCGGGCCACCATTTGCCTTGCGTGATCTCGGTGTGATCAGGCGGGGTGGTGGCGTAAGTGATGCCGCGGTCGCCGTTCAACACCCATTTGGCGCTGGCTGCCGCTTTCACATCTTTTGACGGCACGCCGTTCAGCGCGGTGATGCGCCCGCGGATCATGGGCGAGCGGCGATAATCGGTGGCGGATTTGAAGCGGTGGATGGTCGCATCGAACGCCTGGGTTTCGTCGGGCTGGATATCGACGAAGAAGAAGCTCGGCGCGGTGCCGGGCAGGCTGTCCTTCACCTGCGAAGAGATCGTGTTGTCGAGCAGCGTGACGGTGGCGAGTAAGGTCAGGCCAAGCCCCAATGCAACAACAACCGAAGATGTCGCTGCGCCGGGCCGCGTGAGATTGGCGAGCGCCAGACGGAACGTCGCCTGTTTCGGGCGCGGAATTTTGCGAAGCGACCAGCGCAATGCCATTGCAACAAGGCGCAGAACGATCAATGCGCCCGCCGCTCCGGCGATGAACCAGAGTGCGAAGGTGGGATAAGGCGAGATGATCATCGCCAGCGCGATCACGATCACGCCGCAGACAGCCGCCGCGATCAGATAGGGCAAGCGCCCGCGCGCATTCACCGGCGCCACGATGTCGCGGAACAGGCTTGCGGGCGCTATTTCCCGCGCGCGCGCCAGCGGCGGAATGGAGAACGCGGCAGCGGAGAGAACGCCGAAAATCGCGGCGAGGATCAGCGGCCCGGCATAGACGGTGTAGATCGCAGGCGCGGGGATCTCCTCGCCGAAGAAATGGCCAACCGCGAACGGCATGATCGTGCCCAATACCAAACCGCAGACGACTGCCAGTACCGCAATCGCCATCACCTGCAGGAAGAAGGTGAGAAAGATCAGGCCGCCTTCTGCCCCAAGCGATTTCAGTGTCGCGATTTCTTCGCGTTTGCGGTCGAGAAAGGCGCTCACGGCTTGTCCTGCGCCGACACCGGCGACGGCGAGCGCGGTCAGGCCCACCAGCGTGAGAAACATCGAAACCTGCTCGATGAAGCGCTTGGTGCCCGGCGCGGCGTTGGTGCGGTCGCTCAATTCCCATCCAGCGTCGGGGAAGGCGGCGTCGGCCTCTCGATGGAACGCCTTGACGTCAGCGCCCGGCGGTATCGCCACGCGGTAGTAGTAATCAATCAAGCTGCCGATGGTGACGAGGCCGGTGCGTTTTAGCGCGGGCATCGAGACCATGACGTGCGGGCCGAAGCTGAAGCCGCCGGACAAACGATCCGGTTCGCCAGTCAGCACTGTAGCGATGCGAAAATCCTGTGTGCCGATGCGCAAGATGTCGCCGCGCATCATATGCAGGTGATCGAGCAGCGTCTGCTCCGCCACCGCGCCGCAGATATTGCCATCGCATTTCAGCGCATCGGAGAGCGAAACCGCCGGCGCAAGTCCGACGCTGCCATAGAGCGGATAGGCGTTGTCGATCGCCTTGATCTCGATGAGCTGACGGTCTGCTTCCTTGCCGCCTTTGATCGCGTAGCCCATGCCGCGCAGCATCGCGACTTCGGAGACTTTGCCGTGCCGCGCGAGAAAAGCGTGTTCCTGCGGTGTTGTTTCGCGGTGGACGAGTTGGACCGAGACGTCGCCGCCCAGCAGCACGCTGCCCTGACTCGCCATCCCCGCGAGCATGGCATCGGCCAGCGAGCCGACACCGGCAATCGCCGCTACGCCCAAAACGAGACAAGCGAAGAAGATGCGAAAGCCCGCGAGGCCGCCGCGCAATTCGCGCCGCGCCAGCTTTGCCGCAAGCGAAAACGAATTCATTTGCGCTCGTCCGCCACAATGAGGCCGTCCTTCAGACGGACGATGCGGCTGCATTGCTGCGCCAGCCGTTCCTCATGTGTGACCAGAAACAACGTCGTCTTCGCGCGCGCGTGGAGCGCGAACAGAAGCTCGGAAATTTCCTCGCCGGTGTGTGTGTCGAGGTTTCCGGTAGGTTCGTCGGCGAAAAGAACGCTGGGACGTGGCGCGATGGCGCGGGCCAATGCCACGCGCTGCTGCTCGCCGCCGGAGAGTTGTCCCGGATAGTGATCCAGCCGCGCGCCGAGGCCGACGGCTTCGAGTTCGGCTTTGGCTTTGTCGAAGGCGTCGCTTGCGCCCGCCAGTTCCAGCGGCACGGCGACATTCTCCAGCGCGGTCATGGTGGGGATCAGATGAAAAGATTGAAAGACGATCCCGATATGTCCGCGCCGGAAGCGCGCCAATTCATCTTCGCCCATCTTCGTGATGTCGGTTCCCGCAATCGAGACGCGGCCCTGCGTCGGTGCTTCCAGGCCCGCGGCAACCATCAGGAGCGACGACTTGCCGGAACCGGACGGGCCGAGCAGGGCGACGGCTTCTCCCGGCGCAACGCTGAGCGACACGCCGGAGAGAATGTTCACCGGCCCCGCGGCGCTGGACAGCGTGAGTCGTATGTCCTGCAAGTCGATGGCGGCGGTCGTCACAACAACATTCATGGGCGGGCCTCGGAACGGCCTCGCCGGTCGCGCGAGGGCATGATAGGCGATATGGCATGACATATAGGCGATTCAAGCGGAGTTTGGCGGCAGCGCTGGCGTTTCTTTTGCTCGCCGCGCCCGCATGGGCCGCGCCAGTGAAAATCGTCGCGCTCGGCACCAGCCTGACGCAGGGCTACGGCCTGCCACCGGGCACAGAAATTCCGGCCGTGCTGCAGGACGCGCTGAAAGCAAAGGGTATCGACGCAACCGTCATCAACGCGGGCGTGTCGGGCGACACATCGGCGGGCGGGCTGTCGCGGCTGGACTGGTCGCTGGCGGATCATCCCAATGCCGCCATCGTGGAGTTGGGATCGAACGACGCGCTGCGCGGTATCGATCCGGCTTCGACCGAGAAGAATCTTTCGGCGATCCTGACCAAGCTGCAAGCTGCCCATATTCCGGTTCTGCTGCTGGGCATGCGCGCGCCGAAAAATTTCGGGCCGGAATATGAGGCGAAGTTCAACGCGATTTATCCGAAGCTGGCACATCGATTTAACGCGCTGCTTTATCCCTTCGTGCTGGATGGAGTGGCGCTGAACCCCAAGCTCAACCAGAAGGACGGCATCCATCCCAATCCCGCGGGTGTGAAGATCATCGTCGGCAAGCTCATACCTGATGTGCTGAAGCTGGTGGCTGAGGTGAAGCACTAGATGTTCAAGCGGCTCCTCTCCGTCGGCGGATTCACGCTGCTCTCGCGCATCACCGGCTTCGCGCGCGACATCCTCATGGCGTGGATTCTCGGCAAGGGCGTGTTGTCGGATGCCTTCATCGTCGCGTTCCTGTTTCCCAATTATTTCCGCTCCATCTTCGGCGAAGGCACCATCAACCCGGCGTTCCTGCCGCGTTACGCGGCGCTACATGCCAAGGGCGAGCACAATGCCGCCGCGCTGTTCGCGGACCGCGTGTTCTCCTGGCAGATGTGGGTGCAGCTTGGCATCCTCATCCTGGCACTGATCTTCATGCCCGCGCTGGTGCATGTGATCGCGCCGGGCTTTGCCAGCAATCCGGGACAAATGACGCTCACCGTGAATCTCGCGCGCATCACCTTTCCCTATCTGATCCTCACCGTCGTCGCGATTCAGATTTCGGCGATGCTGAACGCCATCGAGAAATTCTGGGCCGCCGCGGCATGGTCCAATCTGCTCAATCTGGCGATGATCGGCACACTGGCATCGGCGCATTGGTTTCCCAGCGCCG
>DASXHQ010000164.1:0-3120 GCA_036488415.1 Rhizomicrobium sp. | reverse complement strand
TGCAGTATAGGCAGGCACCGCCCTCGCGCAACGCGGGTTTAAAGCAAGATTCGGCACAGAAAAACCGGAAAATTTGCCTTCCGATGTGGTGGCGAAAATGACAGTGGAAACAGTCCCGGCAGTTGCGAGACATTCTCAACTATGGCCATTTCAGGAAAGAAATGGCGGGAGCGACGGGGCTCGAACCCGCGACCTACGGCGTGACAGGCCGTCACTCTAACCAACTGAGCTACGCCCCCGCGGGCGCTCGCGGGCGGACCCGCGAAGGACGGCGGATGTACGGCCCGCCCTGTCCCAAGTCAAGCCGCGAAAAACGCTGCGCTAATTGCCGCCATCGCCGCCGCCATGGCGATGGTGATGTTCCTCTGGCGGCGCGCTTTGGTCGTCGTCTTTTTTGGGCGGCGGCAGCCAGGGATGCAGCTCCTGCGACGTCAGCACGCCATTGTTGTCGCGATCGAGTGCCTGGAATAGCGAGCGCGGCGTGTTGGAGAAGGTTTCGAAATCGATGCAGCCCTTGCCGGTGAAATCGACCAGCGGCGAAGCGGTGGATTGGTCCTGGGCGATGCGCTCTTCGTTGATCGCGCGAACCTCGTCCGTGTCGAGACAGCCGGTCTTGTTCTTGTCGGCGGCGGCGAAATCCTTGCGGAGCCCGGCTTCCATCTGCGCGCGGGTCAGGCTGCCGTCGGTGTTGGTCACATATTTCTGCAGCATCTGCGTCGCCGGATGCCACGGCACTTCCGGCGGCTTGCGATCGGGATGATCGGTGCCGCAGGCCGCAAGACCCAGCGCGCAAGCCAAAGCGAGAAGAGGCAGCGTCTTCATGCGCCGACTTGGCCACCGCGCCACAGCGCGGTCAATGCGCGCGGTAGTAATAAAGGCTGGTGGGCGGTGACGGGCTCGAACCGCCGACCCTATCGGTGTAAACGATATGCTCTACCAACTGAGCTAACCGCCCTTGAGGGGCGGCTTATAGAGCCCCAGCCTCGCCCGCTCAATCCGATCCCACGACGAAGCGGTTCCCCTCGGAATCCTTCATGATCATGAAGCTGCCCCAAGGCTGTTTCTGCGGCGGGCTTTCGAATTCCACGCCGCGCTCCGAGAGCTGGCGATAGGTGGCTTCGACATCGTCGCAGGCGATGGAGCAGTTCATCCGCGAGCCCACGCGCCCCTCCTCGCCCTCCATCGTGAACAGCACCCAGCGGGTTTCCGCCTTGCCGATGCGCAGCTCGATCCAGCGTTTGCCGGGGCCCATCTCCTGATCGGTGGCGACCTTGAAGCCCAGCTTCTCGGTATAGAATTTGAGCGCGCGGGCCTGATCGGCCACGGGAATGCTGATGAATTTCAGATGCGTGATCATGGGGACCTCCTGAGCGCGGCCATATTCCGCCGCCGCCCCTTGCGCGCTCAAGCGTCCCAACGCCTACTATAGCGATGGTTCGCAAAGCCCCGTTGGACGCTTATGTCGTCGAAACGCTGATGCCCGACCTTATCGGGCATGACCGCGCGCCATCGGCTTTCATTGTTTATGTGAAGCTGTGGCATGACGCCGGCGGGCCGGGACGGCGCTTCGAAGTGAGCCTTTCCACCCTGGCGGTGGAAACGGGGCTGTCGAAATCGTCGGTGCAGGCCGCGCTGCGCCGGTTGCGCAAGCGCGGCTATCTCGCCACGAAGCGGACATCGCCGACGGCCATCCCGGTTCACACCGTTCAGGCGCCTTGGCGATAACGGCCAATCAGGGGTTGAGCGAATCCTTGAGCTGTTTGCCGGGGCGGAAGCGCGGCTGCTTGGACGGCTTGATGGTGATCTCTTCGCCGGTCTGCGGATTGCGGCCCTTGCCGCCCGCACGGCTGGCGACCACGAAAACCCCAAAGCCCGTGAGGCGCACTTCGTCGCCGGCTTTCAAGGCTTCGGTGATGAGGTCGAACACACCGTCCACGGCTTTGGCCGAGGTGTTCTTGTCGAGGCCGGAATGGTCAGAGAGTTTCTGGATCAGGTCATTCTTGTTCACGAAGGCCTCCCGAGTTGGGGCGAATCCCAAGGTTTGGCGGACTTTAGGACCGCTTCTCCGCCCCCGCCAAGCCCAAAAACCCGTGATTTCCTAGGATTTCGGGGAGTAACCCCGCCAAAGCCCCCCGGTTCCCCATAAAAGAAAGGCCCCTAGGATACCGGCACGCTTTCGCGACCGGCTCCCAAAAACGCCTTTTCCCTTGGTTTTTCGCTACCCAGCAGGCCCTAGGAGGGCCGTCTTTCATGCCAACCAATAAGCACCTTCGCTTCAACCTCCCCGGTTTGCATGCGGGAACCGGACGGAGCCATCGCCGGCCTACCGATCCCGCGCGGGCCGCCCGCAAGTGGGCGCCCTTACCTGTCTGTTCTTGCGGTGAAACTAGGTCGGCATTCTGGGAGTCCTCCATGTTGGGGATGGAGAATGAATATAGAACAACTGTGTAGGACTTTCAAGCCTTACTAGGAAGATTAATATGACAAATTATCAGATCGACAGCGGAACCGGTCGGCGTTCGCAGTTCTACATGCGAGAAAAGCCTTCAGGCCGAGCCTTCCGCCGCCACGCGGGCTTCGGCGGCGGCGAGCATGGCTTTGAAGCGTGGATCGTCGCGGATGTCATCCAGATCGGGATCGGCCTTGGCATGCTTGAGAAAACCGACATTCCATTTGGCGAAAACAGGCGCCAGCATTTCCAAAGCTGTGTCGAAGTCTTTCAACTGCGTCACCAGCGTGCAGGCGAAATTGTAACGCATGTTCATGTTGTCGGGATCGATCAGAAGCGCGCGGTTGATCCAATCCGTTGCGCGCTCTTTTTCTCCGAGCAAGGCAAGGGCATCGGCGCCGCTGGCGATGGCCGCGCCGTTGTTCTGATCCTGCGCCAGCGTTTTCTCCGAACGGGCAAGCGCGATACGCGCCGCGCGCTGCGTGTCCTGGGGCTTATCGAGGGCGCGATAGCATGTCATCAGCATGAGCGGCGAATTGAAATCGGTCTCCATAAGCTCCGTGGCGCGCTCGAAATAGCGCGCCGCGTCTTCAATGTTGCGCTTGCGAAAGTTCAGCCGCGCGGCTGATTTGTTGACTTCGTAAGAATCCGGATCGAGGCGCAAAGCAACG
>DASXHQ010000149.1:0-14522 GCA_036488415.1 Rhizomicrobium sp. | reverse complement strand
CTCTCCGACCATTTGCGAACGGTTTCGCCCGCGCTATAGGGACGCGGGGCTGTTTTTGAAAATCCGGGCGGAACCATCAGTAACGAAACGCGTTTGGCCACCGGTGGCACAGGGGTAAGGCTCATTTTGCGGGCCAACAGGGTCATTTTTCTCGGCGGTATTCCCGTCGTTCTCATTCTTGCTTTGGTCGCGTTCGCGTTGGCGAAGTTCGCCCAGGGCGAACGGACAGAACAGGTTTGGGTCACGCATAGTTATGAGGTGATGGATTCGTTGCGCTCGGTTCTTGGCGATGCCGTGGACGCCGAAACCGGGCAACGCGGCTATCTGCTCACTCGCAATCCGTCCTTTCTTGCGCCGTTTCACGCCGCCGAAGCACGGCTTGACCGTGATCTGGACCGATTCCAAGGGCTGACAAGGGACAATCCCGACCAGCAGAAACGGGCCGCGGAATTGCGCAAGCTCTTTGCCGACCGTTTCAAGGTCCTCAACCAGGGCATCGTCATGAGCCCATTCGCCCGCGAGCTGCCGCCCCCGCTGCTGCTCTCCCTGCAACAGGGACGCGCGCTCATGGACACAACGCGCAGCGTCATTCAGAAAGGCATCGAGCAGGAACAGCGGCTCGTGGCGACGCGCATCGCAGCGCGCCGCGCTCTTGAGCGCAATGAAATCGGCGCCGCTGTCCTCGTCGCCGTCATCGCGCTGTTCATATTCCTCACAGCCGCCATCCTGCTCGTCCGCAACAACATCCGGCTCGCCACAAGCGAATCGCTGCGCGGGCGTCAGGCAACCATCTTGCAGGCGACACTGGATAACCTTCGCAAGGGCCTCCTCGTCCTCGACGCTAACGCTAAGATCGCCGCCTTCAACGAAACATTCTTCGACCTGATGGATTTTCCCCTTTCGCTCGCCAAGCTGGGAACGCCTCTTGCCGAGCTCTACGATGCCGATGCGAAGCTGGGGCGCGAAACGCTGGAAAGCGTGCAGGAAAGCATGGTCGGCTCGCGGGATACGCGGTTTGTCCGCAACGGCCGCGAGCTGGAAATCTACAAGAGGAGCGTACCGGGCGAGGGTTTCCTCTTTTCCGTTGCCGACGTCACCGAACGCGTGCGCGCCGAACAGTCGCTGCGCAACGCGCAGAAGATGGAATCCATCGGCCAGCTCACCGGCGGCATGGCGCACGACTTCAACAACCTCCTGCAGATCATCAGCGCCAATCTCGATCTGCTGGTGAAGAACGAAGGCGACGTTCCCAGGCGTGCCGCGCGCCTACAAGCCGCGGTCGCGGCGGTGGAGCGTGGTGCGCGACTTACCGGGCAGTTGCTCGCCTTCGCGCGCCGTCAGGCGCTCGATCCGCGCTCCACCAATCTGGGTCGCACAGTCCACGAAATGACCGATATTCTGCGCCGAACCCTGGGCCAGCGCATCGAGGTGGAATCGGTGGTTGCCGGCGGGTTGTGGAACACGTTGGTGGACCGCAGCCAGGTGGAGAACGCCATCCTCAACCTCGCGATCAATTCGCGCGATGCGATGCCCGACGGCGGCAAGCTCACCATTGAAGTCGCCAACGCTTTCCTCGACGACACCTATGCTGCCGCGCACAGCGAAGTCAGTCCCGGCCAATATGTCATGCTGGCCGTCAGCGACACCGGATCGGGCATGCAGCCCGACGTCGTCGCCAAGGCATTCGATCCGTTCTTCACCACCAAAGCTGAAGGACAGGGCACCGGCCTCGGCCTCAGCCAGGTGTTCGGTTTCGTCAAGCAGTCCGGCGGCCATGTAAAGATCTATAGCGAAATCGGCGAAGGCACGACGATCAAGATGTATCTGCCGCGCTCGCGCAGACCGCAGGACGTGCAGGAACCGTTCTATGCGCAGCCTGTCATTGGCGGCACCGAGACCATCCTCGTGGTGGAGGACGACGACGGCGTGCGCGCGGCGGTCACCGATCTTTTGAGCGAGTTGGGGTATACCGTGCTGCGCGCCGCGAACGCCGAAGAGGCGCTCACGATCCTGAAGGCCGGCGCGCAAGTCGACCTTTTGTTCACCGACGTGGTGATGCCGGGCAGTATCCCCACCCGCGAGCTTGCGCGCCGCGCGAAGGACAGTCGCCCGAATATTCGCATACTGTTCACTTCCGGCTATACCCAGAACGCCATCGTCCACAACGGCAAGCTGGACGACGACGTGTTCCTGCTCTCCAAGCCCTATCGCAAGGACGATCTGGCGCGGAAATTGCGCAGCCTGCTGGATATGTCCGCTACCGAACAGAATCATTCGCCGGACCGTATCGAAGAAACTTCTGCGCAGATCGAAACCGCTCTATCATCGGCCGCAGAGTTCGAGGGTCGGCCATTGAAGGTTCTTATCGTCGAAGACGTAGCGTTGATTCGCATGACCACCGCGGACATGCTGGAGTCGCTTGGCCACGGTTCGCTTGAGGCAGGCGACGGGCCACAGGCGCTGGCACTGATCGAAACCAATCCGGACATCGATGTGATGCTGACCGATCTGGGCTTGCCCGGCATGAGCGGCGTTCAGCTGGTGAAGGAGGCACGTAAACTGCGCCCCAGTCTCAAGGTCGTCATCGCCAGCGGTTATTCGACCGAAGCCAGCGATAACGCCGAGCTTCCGAAGGACGTGACTTTCCTGCCCAAGCCCTACAACGACTCCCAGCTCAAGCGCGTCCTGACTGAAGGTTAGGCGGGCGGTTGCATTCCGGGCGGGTTCGGGAATGATCCCCGCATATGCCCGTGAGCTCATCGAAACCCGAAAAGACGAAACGTCCGCGTGGGACAGCTGTTGCGAACTGTGCTTGCGGCGCGGTGCGGATCGAGATCGATGTACCTGCTTTCTGGGCATGGCACGATCATTCCAAGGCAACGCAGCGCGCGCAGGGCTGCGCTTGCGCCACCTATATCGGCTGCTGGAAAAGCAAGGTGCGCTTGGTGAAGGGCGCAAAAAACATTTCAAGCTTCGAAGAACCCGAAACTTGTGCCATCAGAAGCTTCTGCTCCAAATGCGGGACGCCGTTGCTCTATGAGCGTCCGCGCGCACCGAAGATGGTCAACATCCCGCGTGCGCTGTTCGACACGCGCACGGGGCGCGAGCCACTCTATCACATCGCTTTCGAAGACGCGCCGGAATGGGAATATCGCGGCGAGAAGCTCAGTCCGCTGAAGGGCTATCCCAGCGTGCTGTGGACCAGCGCGAAGCGGAAAAAGGCGACGCGGATTGCGGACGACTTTCCGTTTTAGGCCAATTGTTATGTGTGCGCCCAAATCCTGTGCAGAAAGCCCGTCGCGCGCAGCGCCGCCAGTACCAGCGCGTTCGTGAAAGACAGCGATAGAATCGCCGCGACGAATGAGATGCAGAGGAACACGCCGTCCTCTTGCAGGTAGGAAAACGAGATCAGCATGATCACCAGAGTGGGGATGATGTTGAACGGAAACGGCGCAAACAGCGTGATGGCCAGAAGGAATACAAGCAGTCCCACCAGCTCGTTCGTGGTGCGGAATGGCAGATGAAATCGCGGCCGCACGATCGTTTCCATAGCGCGGAAAAGCGGAATCAGCCGATTGACCGCACCAGCGAATTTCGCCGTTGAAATCGATCGCTTGGTCAGAAATTGCGGAAGCGAAGGCGTTTTCCGGCCCAGCATCAATTCAACGGCGGGTATCGCGATCACAAGGCCAATGATCGTCGCGACGCCCGGCGCAAGACCGAGCACCGACAGAATGAGAAGCAGCAATCCGAACGCGCGCTTCTGCAGATGGTCGATGAGCCAGCCGAGAGTCACCTGTTCCTTGGGCGCCTGCGCCAACAGCTGGGCAAGCGCGACCGAAGTGGGGACATCGGGTTCAACGGGCATCAATTCTCACGATTGCCTTCGATGGCGGAAGTCTATGCTATTTCCAGGCGAAGCGCTTGCGAGCATTGCGCTTTGGCGGAGCCGGCGATGCTGTGAATGACATTCTGTCGAACGCCCCGACTCGGGATCGTCCGTAGACATCGACGAGCCCCATGATAGGTTTTGAGCATCAACTAGGGGAATATCCGATGGCTTCGATACTCGTTCGCAATTGGTGGGCGTTCGTTGCGCGTGGCGTTCTCGCGGTGCTTTTCGGTCTGATCGCCTTCTTCCTGCCCGGAGTCACGATGCTATCTCTGGTGCTCGTCTTCGCGGCCTATGCGCTTGCGGACGGCGTCCTGGCGATCATCAGCGCGGTCCGCGCCGCCAAACAGGGTGATCGCTGGAGCCTTTTCGCGCTGGAAGGAATTGTCGACATCCTGTTGGGCGCAGCTGCCGCGACAATGCCATCGGTCACGGTCGTTGTCTTTGTCGCGCTGGTCGCAGCATGGGCGCTCATCACCGGCAGCTTCATGCTCGCCGGCGCTTTCGAGCTCGATGCCGATCACGGGCGCTGGTGGCTGGTTCTGGCTGGCGCCGCGTCGATCATCTACGGTGCGCTATTGGTGATCGCGCCGATGATCGGTGCGCTTGTCCTGACATGGTGGATCGGCGCCTACGCGCTCGTCTTCGGCATTGCGATGCTCGTCGCCGCTTTCCGTCTGCGCGACAAATTCAAGGCCAGCCCGCTGGGACACCTCGCTTAGTTCGCAACGCGCCTGCAAACAACGCTGCAAAAAGCCCCGATTGACGGGGCTTTTTGTAGTTATGCAGAACCGTGCCACTCTCGCAATCTCGGGGGACACCATGAAAATCCGATCGCTGACCGGCGCGTTGATCGCGCTTTCCTTTGCTGTCATTCCTGCGCGCGCCGCCGAAGATGGAGGCCTTGCGCGCATGGCGCTGTGTCAAGACTCATGGCTCGACTGGCAGAAGAACGATCCCGCGAAGCTCAAAATCTTCGGCGATCGTTTTCGCGCGAACTTCTCGCACAAGGACAACGACGCCTTCGCCACGCCAAACGCGGAAACATCTGTCCTGGGCCTTCACGTCGCGCAGGTATTCCCGGAGAGCGTCGGCATGGGCGTCGGCCTTTCGATTTTCGTCGATGCGCCTTTCGACAAGACCCGTGCGGTCATGGAGAAAGCTCTTGGCAAAAAACTCGGCCACTGCGAAACCAGCGACGGCATGCAGACCTGCGCTTCGCAGATCGCCGAACAGCGAACCGTCACGCTGATGGCCGAAGATAGCCCGAAGACGAAGCAGACGCTGATTGGGTGCTACTACTATTACGAGAAGTGACTTTTGCCAGCGTTCATCCAAGCGTGTTTCTTTTCGCGATCTCGCCCAGCCAGTACGCTGTCGGTTTCAGCTTGCGGGCTTGGGTCGCGCGGTCAACTTCGATCAGGCCGAATTTTGGGCGGTAGCCTTCCAGCCACTCGTAGTTGTCGAGCATCGACCAGTGGATGTAGCCCCCAAGATCGATGCCATCGTTCAGGCAGGCGATGACGCCGTTCAGTGCGCGGCGCGTGTATTCCATGCGGCGGGTATCATCCTCCGTGCCGATGCCGTTCTCGGTCGCGATCACCGGGCAGCCGCTCATCTTCGCCGCCTGACGGATGCAGGCTTCCAACGCCTCGGGATAGAATTCGTAGCCCATCTGCGTGCGCTCGGTTTCCGGCGAAAGGCGTGCGAAGCCGTCGGTGTTGAAGCGCGTGCGGCTATAGGTCTGCACGCCCACGAAGTCGTCGCCTTTCAAGCTCTCCAGGAATTGTCCGTTGATCATATGGTCGGCGCGGTCGCGCAAAGCCTCGCCGCCCGGCTCCGCCTGATATTCGGTGAGCGACAGCGCAAGTCCCACCTTGCCGGCCAGCCGCTCTTTAAGCACGCCATAGGCCTTGCGGTGCGCCGCGATGATGTTGGGTGTGGCCTTGTGCCCGTCGCCGGAGAGATATGGCGCGAACCGTCCGGGCTCGCCGCCGCACAGCCGCGCAGCTTCTATCAGCATGCGTTCGCGTCGTCCGCTGCCTTTGCGGCCCGCGATCTCGCGCAGCAATGTGATCATCATCGGGATGTTGGCTTCGTTGATGGTGCAGGCATAGGGAATGAGATCGCCCAACGCATCGCCGGCCTTCTCGCAATAGCGTGCGAAACGGCCGATGCATTTTGGATCTTCCCAGCCGCCATCCTTTGTGAACCACAGCGGTGCAGTGAAATGGTGGAAAGTGACCATCGGCGTCACGCCTTGCGCGTGGCAACTCGCGAGCACGCGGCGGTAGTGATCCAGCGCCGCCTTGGAGAAGAAGCCTTCTTCCGGCTCGATACGCGCCCATTCGATGGAGAAGCGATAGGTGTTGAAGCCCAGCCCCGCGAGCAGCCCGATGTCGCTGTCATAGCGGTGATACCGGTCGCAGGCGTCGCCGGACGGCTCTTCGAAGGCGCTGTCGGCCATCCACTCCATCAACCAGCAATCGCTGGCGGTGTTGCCGCCTTCCACTTGGTGCGCCGAGGTAGCGGTGCCCCACAGAAAGCCCTTTGGAAAAGCGAACGCCATGTTTCTATCCCGCTATTTTTCGGGAGCGTTCCACGGTGGGCCGAAAAACGAAAGCCCGCGCCCGAATACGCCGGGACACGGGCTTAACGCCACGAGGAAAGCGAGAATTAGAGCGAGATGCCGGTTTCGAGCATCACGCGGATCTGGTCGTTCTTGTCGAAGGACTTGCCGTAGCCCACGGCATTGCTGCCGAGAGAGGCATAAGACGCTTCGCCGCGAATGTAGAAGATTCCCTTCTGCCATGTCGGCGTGACCGTGAGCGACCAGGCGTCGCTTCCGGGGCCGAACGGCAACAGGAAGCTGCTGTTCGAAGACGTTTCGTATTCGGCGCGGCCATTCAGGCTCCATTCCGGTGTGAACTGATAGCTCGCCAGAAGGCCAACACCCCATTCATCGCCGCCGCCTTTGCTGGCCGTCTGGTATTGGACATAGGGTCCGATCGTCCAGGGTGCGGCATTGTAGGTGTACATCAGGTCATAGATCTGGCTTCCGGGTACGATGTTGCGGTCCGGCGTGATCGAGGCGTCGAACGCCAACGTGTTGGCGCTGTCGAACGCATAAGAGATAAGGCCAGAGAACGTGTTCCACACATTGCTGTAGAAGCCGTCATTCCACGACACCGCGATCGAAAGCGGGCCGCTGGCATAGTTCGCCTGCACGCCGCGGCTCACCACCGGCTCCTGCCACCACAAAAGTCCGCGCTCGATGTTGCTGTTCTGCATTGTGAACGGCAGCTCCGCGCCCACCAGCGTGGGCAGCTTGCCGGCCGAGACCGAGAACGTGTCGGTCAGCTGAAACTTTCCATACGCGACTGGCACCGCGCCCAGGAACGAGTTCTGGTCGCTCGATTTGTCATACGGGATGCCGACGGTCGGGAAGGCGTAGAGACCCGCCTGCACATAGAACTGAAAGAACCCGTCTGTCTTGGCGACGGAAACCATCGCGTTGTCGAGGTCCAGATAGGTGCTGGAATCGCCCGGGTAGAGATGCGTGGCGTTGTTTTGATAGAACGCGAGACCGCTGAGCTGGCCGCCGACGGTGATATTGCCGAATCCGGAATCGAACGTGATCGGCGTTGCGTTGGGCGCAATGGCGCCGGCTTGCGCGCCTCCTGCTGCCAGCGTCATCGCGCCAGCCACAAGCAGCCCCGAAACAAGCGTTTTCATTTTTTGGTCCCCTTGTTGGTATCGGGGAGACCGTCGCTAATAAACCGACAGAGGCTCAATGCCGGGTGGCATCTTCCGGCATATAAAAACCCTATGTATTGTTGGAATATTGCGCACCGTTGTTGCATTGCAACATGGACTTGCGCGCCCTTTAGGCAGACCGCCGCCTAATTGGGCGATCCGACTCGATTGGTCCTACCGCTTCGTCCCGGTCATGTTGAGGTGCATGCCGCTGTCGATGAGCAGCATTTCGCCAGAAATGTTGCTCGATTCCGGCCCAGCCAAGAACAGCACCGCATTGGCGATGTCCTCCGCATACGCGACGCGCTTGAGCGGATTAGCGTCGGCCTGCTGGTCGGCGATGCGTTTGGAATTCTCTTCGCCGAAGCGCCCGCTGAACCACGGCGTCGCCACATAGCCGGGACACACCGCATTCACGCGGATTTCTGGCGCAAAGGCGCGCGCCAGCGAAAGCGTCAGCGTGTTGAGCGCGCCTTTCGATGCCGCATAAGCGATCGACGAACCCACGCCCATCACCCCGGCGACCGACGACACATTCACGACAGAACCGTCGCCATGCGCTTTGAGCGCATCCACGCAAGCGCGCATCATCTGGAACGGTCCGATGACGTTGACGCCATAGATGGTCTGCCAGTCTTCGGCGGAAAGCGCGCCAAGATCGGTATGCGCCGCGAATTTCGTGGTGCCCGCATTGTTGACGAGAATATCGATGCGGCCCCACAGATCGAGCGCAGATCCTGCGAGCTTGCGACAGTCTTCATCGCGCGCCACATCGGCCTGCACCAGAAGTGCACGGGCGCCCAACTCCTTCACCTGCTCGGCGACAGCCTTGGCGTCTTTTTCGTTTCGCGAAAAATTCACAACTACGTTGCAGCCGCGTTTCGCCAGCCCCAGCGCCACCGAAGCCCCGATTCCCGAGGCCGAACCCGTGACGATTGCGACTTTTCCCTTGAGCTGTTCCATCCGTGCTTCCCTTTATAAGTATGCAACGTGCCGGATATATATGTGTGCAACGGGCCCGGACAGGGGCGCGTTTTTTCCGGAGGGATCGTAGACTGCTCCCATGACGCCGCAAGCATCCGCCTTGGCCCTGGACGAGGAAATGCCCGCCCGCGCAGCTGCGGTGGCAAAGACGCGACCGCTGAAGATCATCCTTATCCGCCACGGCAAGCCCGCCATCGCGTCCGCGCCGGTCACCAGTCACCACGAATTCCGCAGCTATATCGACGCCTATGAAGAGGCCGGCCTCGACCCCACCGACGCGCCGCCCGAAGAACTGCGCGATCTGCTGCGCGAACTGAGCGTCGTTTTCACCAGCGGCAAGAAACGCGCCGCCGACAGCGCAAGAGCGCTCGCCCCGAACGCCGAACTCATCGTGGATCCGTTGTTCGTCGAAAGCCCGCTCGCGTCCCCGCGCATTCCGCTGCTCAAGATGAAGGTGACCAAGTGGGCCGTGGTGAGCCGCCTGATGTGGTATGCCGGCTTCAGCCCGAAGATTGAAGGTTACCGCAAATCCAAGCGCCGCGCGAAAGAGGCGGCCGACATCCTCATCAAGCGCGCGACAAAAGACGGCGGCATCGCATTGGTGGCGCACGGCTATTTCAACTATTTGATCGGAATCGAACTCCGCCGCCGCGGATTCAAACAAACTGGCTCGCACAGGGCGCGGTATTGGAATGATGTCGTGTATGAACGCGCTTAAAGCATCGCCGGAATAACCCGGTCCGGTGGTTTATGGCCGTCGGCAAAGGTTTTGATGTTCACGATAACCTTCTCGCCCATGTCGATGCGGCCTTCGAGCGTGGCCGAGCCCATATGCGGCAGGAGCACCACGTTCTTCAACTTGAGCAGCTTGGGGTTCACCGCCGGTTCGTGTTCGAACACGTCCAGTCCTGCGCCGGAGAGTTCGCCTGCGCCCAGCATCCGCGTCAGCGCGTTCTCGTCGATCACTTCGCCGCGCGCGGTATTCACGATGTAGGCGGATGGCTTCATCATCTTCAGCCGCCGCGCGGAGAGCAGGTGGTAGGTCGCCGGCGTGTGCGGACAATTCACCGACACGATGTCCATCCGCGCTAGCATTTGGTCGAGGCTGTCCCAATAGGTCGCCTCGAGCTCTTGCTCGATCGCTTTGGCGACGGGTTTGCGATTGTGATAGTGGATCTGAAGTCCAAAAGCTTTCGCGCGCCGCGCCACCGCCTGTCCGATACGGCCCATGCCCACAATGCCGAGCCGCTTGCCCCAGATGCGGTTGCCCAGCATCCAACTCGGCGCCCAGCCCTGGAATTTGTCTTGCTGCAATTGCTCGACGCCTTCCACCAGCCGGCGTGGCACGGCGAGGATCAGCGCCATCGTCATGTCCGCGGTGTCTTCGGTCAGAACGCCCGGCGTGTTGGTGACGGTGATGCCGCGTTCCAGCGCGGTCTTCACGTCGATATTGTCCACGCCTGCGCCGAAATTGGCGATCAGCTTGAGCTGCGGCCCGGCGCGCACAATGATCTTGGAATCGATGCGGTCGGTGATGGTGGGCACCAGCACTTCGGCCGTCTGCACAGCCTCAATAAGCTGCGCCTGTGTCATTGGCACGTCCTCGTGATTGAGGCGCGCGTCGAACAACTCCCGCATCCGCGTTTCGATCGCGTCGGGGAGTCTGCGGGTGACGATCACCAGCGGCTTGTTCGCAGGCATTTCCAGCTCCGGCGGAGCGCTCTATCGGCCCCTCCCTTTGCTATTACCAGAAGGTTGCAACGCGGCAAATGCGGCCTGTCGCGTCTTCCGCAAAGCGCTGCCAGCGATTAGAACGAATCCGATGATTCTTGCCGCGCGCGTAAGGTCCTTGGCTTTGGTGCTTGCCGTATTCGCGGCGCTTCCGGCGTTGGCGGCCGATCCGCTTCCGCCCTATGCTAGCCTCACCAGCGACAAGGTCTATCTGCGCGAAGGCCCGTCTTATCAACATAAGGTGCTGTGGATTTACCGGCGCAAGGGCCTGCCGGTGCAGGTCCTGAACAAATACGACATCTGGTACCGGGTGAAGGACAGTGACGGCACCGTCGGCTGGATCAGCAATGTGATGATCTCAACCAGCCGCCGCACGATTATCGTCACGTCAAAGCGCGCCGCGCCCATCCGCGATGGCTCGGATGCGAGCGCCAAGGCTATCGCCTACGCCCAGCCCGGTGTTGTGGCAAAGCTGGAAGCCTGCAAGGCTGAGGTCTGCGAGGTCTCGGTCGATGGCACCGAAGGCTGGATAAGAAAACAAGACATCTGGGGAGTAGGCGTTGGTGAGGTCTTCAAATGACGGACAGGGCACGCCCCCAGAACCCGATTCCGCGCCGCCGCTTTCTCCCGTAGCAGACGCCACCGGCCTCTCCGGTTGGCTGCACAACCGCCAGGACATTTCCACCACAGGCGATGTTCAGGCGAGCCGCTTGGGCCAACTGTCCTGGGCGCTTTATGAAGGCGCGCGCGATCCGTTCGTTCTGCTCATCACGATCTATCTCTTCGCGCCTTACTTCGCGAACCATGTGGTGGGCGATGGCGTGCGCGGGCAGGCGATTGCCGGTTCCATCCAATCCTACAGCGGATTGATCATCGCCGTGCTGGCGCCGTTTCTTGGCGCGATTGCCGATAGCGGCGGCCGCCGCAAGCCCTGGGTCGCGCTCTACACGCTGATCCTCGTGGCCGCGATGGTTCCGCTGTGGTTCGCCATGCCGCACCAGACGGGATGGAATCTGTTTCTGATAGGCGCGCTATGGGCACTCGCAAACGTCTCCTTCGAATTCTCCGCGGTCTTTCACAATTCGCTGCTGCCGAGCATCGCATCGCCCAAACGGCTCGCCGGGCTTTCGGGGCTTGCACTGTCGCTGGGCAATTTTGCGGGCGTCGTGTTGCTGCTGTTCATGCTGATCGCGTTCTCGCTGCCCGGCGTCGTGCCGTGGAGTTTCATTCCCGCGCATCCGCTATGGGGCGTGAACCAGGCGCTGCATGAGCCCGAACGCCTCGCGGGCCCCGTCGGCGCGATCTGGCTTCTGGTGTTCTGCATTCCGTTCTTCCTGTTCACGCCGGACCGGCCGTCCTCCAACATGCCGCTGCTGAAGGCGATGGTGGCGGGCGTGAAGAGCGTCATCGGCACGATCCGAAGCCTCAAGCACTATCGCAATGTTGGCACTTATCTTCTGGCGCGGCTCTTCTTCAACGATGGCATGACAGCGGTGCTTGTGTTCGGCGGCATTTATGCGTCCAGCACGTTTCACTGGGGACCGATCCAGATGCTGCTTTACGGCATCGAGCTTTCGATCTTTGCTGTGCTCGGTGGTTTCGTCGGTGGGTGGCTCGACAACCGCTTCGGCTCCAAGCGCGCCATCTTCATTTCCATCGGCGGCACCACGTTGGCCGGCCTCATCACGCTGACGATGGCGCCGAACCGCATCTTCTGGTTCATCCCCTATGATGTGCACGCCGCGCCGATCAACGGCCTGCCGTTCTTCAACAGCTGGCCGGAAGTCATCTTCCTGATCGTGGTAAACTTCATCGCGGTGCTGATCACGGCGGGTTATGCCAACAGCCGAACGATGCTGGCGCGCATCGCACCGCCGGAGAAGATGACGGAGTTCTTCGGTCTCTATTCGCTGTCGGGACAGTCCACCAGCTTTCTCGCCACCGGCTTGGTGAGTTGGCTGACCCTGGTGTCGAACAGCCAGCGTATTGGGCTCCTGGGCGAGACGGCGTTTCTAGTCACCGGGCTGGCGCTGATGTTCTTCGTGAAGGAAGAACGCGCGACGGCGATCTAGCAGCGATTAGTGATGGTCGTGATGGCCGTCGTGCCAGAAGTCGTCATAGCCATCATCGTGCCAGTCATTGTCGTGCCAGTAGCGCCAATGGCCGCCGTCCTGATGCCATTCGTGATCGGCGTACTGATGGTCTTCGTGCCGGAAGAACCAGTGGCCATTCTCCTCGCGCCATTCGCCCATGGCGTCATGCCACTCGTGCATGTCGCCGTGCCACTTATCCATCTGGTGATCGTATTCATGCAGCCGATCCACCCATTCGTGGTCGATCTCCCACGGGCGCGGGCCGCAATCGCGCTCGCAGCGCCAGTCGCCGCGGTCGTAATCGCGGCAATCGTGATCGCAACGCCAGCCATCGCGCCATCCGCTGCGCCAGCCATAGCGGCGGCAACCGTCGTAACAATGGCGGCGATAGCCGCAATATTCGACGCAGCCGCGATGATAGCCGCAATCGTCGTAGCAATCGCTGAAGCGGATTTGCGGCACCGGATCGAACGGGTCGAGCAGGGCGGCATTGCCCGCCGCGAAATCGTCGGCATGCGCCTTGGTCTGCGCGCCAAGACCCAGCATCAGCAGAAGCGCAGCGCAGAAGAGCGCGGCGCTGGTGAAACGGTTTGGCGCTTTGGTCATGACGCGCTCCCTCAATGGTGGCCTTCGCGGTGCGGCCCGGCGTCGGCTGTACTTAGAAGCTCCGCAAGCTGGTTCATCGTGGGCCGGTATCCGGCCAGCGCCGACGCGGTGAAGAGATTGTCCGCGCGCGCGAGGTCCTGCTTGATGCCCGCAGGGCCGGCCTTGTAGAGCACGCCCAAATGATAGATCGCGGCCGCGTAGCGCTGATCCGCCGATTTCTGGAACCAGTAGGCAGACCGCACATAATTCGTCGGCACGCCGATGCCCTTCGCATACATCACGCCAAGCGCGTTCTGCGAACTGGCATCGCCCTTGCGCGCCGCCATCTCGACGGCCAACACCGCTTCGGCGTTGTTGAGGCGTCCGCTCGGCTCGTGTCCGATAGAAGCCTGAAAACGCTGCACGGCGCGCAGGTCATAAGGCCCAGGCCGCGCGACGACGCGCGCATTCGGCGTCGTGCTCCAGCCCAAGAACCATAATGCCTGTCCCGTTGCACCGGCGGGCAGGGCGGCGGAAACCAGCGCGAGCGAATGCTGACGGTCCAGATTGACGTAGCACTCGTCGGTGTAGGGCACGCCGCTGTCGTTGTCGCCGAGCGGGTAGTATTCGTAAGGGGGTGCCCAATAACGCGCCTTCTCGTTCGCTTCCACCGAAATGCGCGGGCCGAGCCATCGCGAAGATTTCACCGATGCGTCCAGCCCGCGCAGATATTCGTTTGCCAGCGGATGACCCATATTGGCAGCGATGTGGTAATACATCAGCGCCTCGCCGTCGTTGGGCACGATCACAGAATCGTTGGAAATGCCCATCATGCGCCGTGCGTCGGCGGCGTCGCCACGGTCGTATTCGTCGTGCGCGTGGTGCCGGAAATTGTATTGCGAATTCCACATGCCGCCGAGGCCGTTATAGGTCGAAGGGCTGTCGCCATAATCGCGCCAACGGCCGTCGTCATAACCAGCGTTCGTGGCGTGGATTTGGCCGAGCTTGAGAAACCCGTCCGCGCCGCGGCACGACAGGATATAGACGATCCGGTTGCGCGCGTCCTCGCGCTGCCCCGCTGTCATCAGCAGCATGAATTTCTGCTGCTGGTCGAGCGCACGATGGAAATCGTTGGATATGACGCGCCGGGCATAGCGGTCGGAGATATTTTCGCCGAGCCGCGAACTCACCGTTGCAAGGTAATACCAGACATAGGATTCGACGGGGTCAAAATATTTGCTGTCGCCGCGCTCGTCGCCATAGACGTCGCCGAGCTTGATGGCGGAGAGGAAGTCGTCGTCCTGCCAAGCCGCCTTGCGCCAGATGCGGATGGCGGCCTGCGGACTGATCCTGTTCCACGCGACAGCCCCATCGGTGAAATCGGCCCGCGCGAAATTTGCGGAAAAAAAGAGGCCGGCGATTGCCAGCATTACACCGAGCCCGAAGGCCCAGCCGCTTCCCAGCCTACGCATCCCACCCAC
>DASXHQ010000112.1:0-4793 GCA_036488415.1 Rhizomicrobium sp. | reverse complement strand
GCAAGAATAGGCGTTTCATCCCAATTCTCCCTTGGATGTGATTGATGCCCCTTTGGCTAACCGGTGGGGTGGTGAATGGTTCCATTCAAACCGTTTTCTGCAGCGCGAAAGAAAAGGCCCGGAGTCGCCTCCGGGCCTTTTCGACTTAAGAACGGCCGTTCAATAAAACTGGCCGTACACGACCTCGAGGATTTCTCCTGTGGACCGGTCGATCAGGATCGCATCGCTGCCGTAACGCACCCACACCGTACCCGGCGGCGGGTAGGCCAAGCCATAATCCGAATAATCGGTGATCCAGTAGTCCTGCGCCCAGAACAGCGACGGCAGCGTCATGCCGAAGCTCCAGCGCTGATAACGATAACCGCTCGGCCAGCGCCAGGAACCACCGCGCCAGCGATAGTGATGCTGTGCGGTCACGTTGCGGCGGTTGAAATTGATATGCACGTTCACGCTGGTGCGATTGTTGCCGCGATAATTGTTGTCATTGCGATTGTCGCGGCGGTCGTTGTTCCGATTGTTGTCGCGATTGTTGCGATCGTTGTAATTGTTGTTCTGGTTGTCGCGCCCGCGATTGTCGTTGCGGTCGTTCTGTTTCCCGAAGGCCTTATTGTAGCTGGCGCTCGGTGATTGAGTTGTGGTCGTCATCCCATGATCATGGGTTGTCCGGTCCATTTTTTGCGGGCCGCTCATGGTGGTACCGGTTGAGCCTTGGGATGTGCTCTGCTGGGTGTCGTGCGTGCCCTGGTTTTTGTCGCCGTGCTTGCCATGCTGGTCTGGCGGATCGGCGAAGGCCGCCGGCGCAGCAAGGAGCAACGCAGCGGCCGCCGCGGAAACAACAAATGATTTCATGGAAATCTCTCCATTTTTTGAGAAAACACTGCGCCCCACATCCGCGTGGACAATACGCTGGGTGAAGAAAAGTTCCATGACGGTTTACCAATTGCTGCGGCGCACCTAAGGTCCGGCGCGGATCCCGATGGATAGCATGACAAATTTCACGATTCGAAAAGCGCGAAACGGCGACGAAGACTTGGTGCTGATCCTTCTCCGCGAATTGGCGGAATACGAAAAGCTGCTCGATCGGTTTCACATCACCAAGGAGATCGTCGTCCGTGACTATTTCCGCGACCAGCCTTTGATGAATTGCGATCTGGCGTTTGAAGGCGCCGCACCTGTTGGTATTGCCACTTGGTATTGGACCTATCACAGCTTCGCCGCGCGGCGCGGGATTTTCCTTGAGGATCTGTTCGTGCGGCCGCAAACGCGCGGCAAAGGATATGGCAAGGCGCTGCTCGCGCATCTCGCAAAGACCGTGCTCGACAATGGCGGCGGTCAGGTGGAGTGGGAAGTGCTGGATTGGAATCAGCCCTCCATCGACTTCTACGAAGGCATCGGTGCCAAACGGCAAGGCGGCTGGCACACCTATCGCCTTGAAAATGAGGCGCTCAAGAAGATGGCGTCGTGAGCGCGATCATCTCCTTCGTGCTGGCGCGCGCCGACAATGGCGTGATCGGCGATCGTGGCACGATTCCCTGGCGCATCCCGGAAGACCTGAAACGCTTCAAGGCGATCACGATGGGAAAGCCGATCGTGATGGGCCGCAAGACCTGGGACAGCTTTCCGAAGAAACCGCTGCCGGGACGCACCAACATCGTCATCACGCGCGATCCCAACTGGCGCGCAGACGGCGCGGTCGCTGTCACATCGCTGGACGTGGCACTGGCGCGCGCCGAAAGCGAAAAGCCGGATGAGATCGCCATCATCGGCGGCGCGGAAATCTGGAAACTGGCGCTCCCGCATGCCAACCGTATTCATCAGACAGAAGTCCACATCGATGCGAAAGGTGACGTGTCGTTTCCGGCTTTCGACACTGCGCAATGGCGCGAGACGGCGCGCGAGGATCACGCTACGGCAGATGGACTGCGCTTTAGCTATGTGACGCTCGACCGGCGCTGACCCCTTGCGCAAGGCGGGAAGGGCGCTAGCCTTCGCGCGAACAATATCGAAGGGGAACGCTCATGAATTTCCGCGAAATAGCGACCGGCCTGCAATTTCCCGAAGGCCCAGTGGCGATGGACGACGGTTCGGTCATCGTCGTCGAGATCAAGGCCAAGAAAATCACCCGCGTGAAGAAGGACGGAAAAACGCAAACCGTCGCGAAAGTCGAAGGTGGGCCGAATGGTCTCGCCATTGGGCCGGATGGTGCCCTTTATGTCTGCAACAACGGCGAGAATTTCACCTACACCAAACGGATGGGCCTGCTGATCCCCGGCCACGCGCCGAAGACGCACAAGGGCGGCTGGATCGAGCGGGTGAACATCTCCACCGGTAAATCCGAGCGCATTTATGAGCAATGCGATGGCGAGCGGCTGATTGCGCCAAACGATATCGTGTTCGATGAAGTGGGCGGCTTCTGGTTCACCGATCACGGCACCACGACAGGCAAATACCGCAGCCACGGCGCGCTCTACTACGCCACGGCCAACGGCAAGAAGATCACGCAGGTGCTACGCGAGCTGATAACGCCCAACGGCGTCGGTCTCTCGCCGGACAATCGCACTGTCTATTACGCAGAGACGTTCACCGGCCGGCTCTACAGCCTGCCGCTCGACAAGCCGGGCAAGGGCAAGAAAGTGGAGGGCTTCACGCCGGGCGCGTTCGTCAACAATTTCCCCGGCCTCGCCTATTTCGACTCGCTGGGCGTGCAGGCCGATGGCGGCGTCTGCGTGGCGACCATTTTGGCCGGTGGCATCACAACCTTTTGGCCGGGCAGCAAAAAGGTGCGCCACACACCGATCCCCGATCCGCTGGTGACCAACATCTGCTGGGGCGGAAAAAACATGAAGACGGCCTACATCACGTCCTCGGGAACGGGGCGATTGCTCGCGGCCGATTGGCCGTCCGCGGGACTTCGCCTGAATTACAACGCTTAAACCTCGAAGGAGAATTTCATGCGTTCGCTTTTGATCGCAGTCTCGCTTGCCGCATTATCAGCAACTGCCGCGTATGCGGGCGATGAGATCATGGCCGGCTATGTCGGCAACACCGCTATCGCCACCGGCGGCATGACCGACACGCACACCTACTACAACGCAGACCACACCTTCACGATGAAGGCGCCGTCCTTCGGCATGGCATGGAAGGGAACGTGGCGGGTCGATGGCACGACGCTCTGCCGCACCTACGAGAAAGCGCCACCGGGTATTCCCAGCAATCCCTTCTGCACGGCAGTGGAAGCGCACAAGGTCGGCGATAGCTGGACGATGTCCGCGAACGGCCAGACGCGGACGATCACGCTGGTCAAAGGCATTCAGTAAAACTCGGTCTATTCAGCGGCGGCCGGTGGCAACAGATCGAATTCGATCGTGATGCGCTGGCCTTCGCCGTCATAGCGGCGTTCACCGCGCGGCTGCCAGGACGGATGAAGCACGATCATGCCGGATGAGGGGCGGATCGTCTCCGTCTGCCCGGCGCTGGCGCCGCCGGGAACGCGGAACGCCAGTTGCGGCGCGATCATCGCGGGCAAGGCGCCGCGTGGATCGGCCAGCACAACTTCGCCGCCGAGCGCGGCATCGTCGGACTTATTGTAACCGTCATCGATGAAATAGACGCCGGACCAGAACCCTCCGGGCCGTGGCGCCATTGCGCCATATTCACCTTTCTGGCGAACGACAGCGCAGGCGGTGATCTTCCAATCCAGTGAGACGCGGCCGCCGGCGCGATTGGCGGTCATGCCGTCGGCGAGTTCGCGCAGCACGCGGAACAGAGTCTGCGCAGCATTGCCGCCCCAGCTTTCCAGATCGTTTTCCGAACGCCAGCCTTCGCCGCCCGTCGCGCCGGTTGCGACCGCAAAACGCTGCGTCGCCAGCGTGCGCAAATCGACATTCACTTCATTCGCCACTGGAAGGAAGTGAATGCACGACGGCGTCGCGAATGTGCTTTTGATCTGCGGCTTGGGCGTTGCCATCTTTTTTCCCGAACGGAGGTCTATTCAATCACGATTTTCGGCGCCCGGCGCGAGGGCGCGGCAATCTTCTGCGCAACTTGGGATGCGATTGCAAGAAAAGCCTGCGCTTCGGCGCCGCCCGGGTGTGATGCCACGACAGGCGCGCCGGCATCCGATGTCTCACGAATAAGCGGCACGAGCGGAACTTCACCGAGGAAAGGCGCGTTCATCTTCTCCGCTTCCGCGCGCGCGCCGCCATGTCCGAAGATGTGCGATTCATGGCCGCAATGCGGGCAAATGAACAGGCTCATATTCTCCACGATTCCCAGAACGGGGACTTGCGTCTTCTCGAACATGGCAATGCCCTTGCGCGCGTCGATCAGCGCGATGTCCTGCGGCGTGGAAACGATCACCGCGCCTTTGAGCGGAACGCGCTGCGCGATAGTGAGCTGCGCGTCGCCGGTGCCCGGCGGCATGTCGATCACCAGCACATCCAGCGGCGCCCAGGCGACATCGTTCATCATTTGTGTGAGTGCCGATTGCACCATCGGCCCGCGCCAGATCATCGGTGAGTCTTCGGCGACGAGAAATCCGATAGACATGGTCTTGATACCGAACTTTTCGATGGGCTGAAGCTTGTGCCCGTCGCTTTCAGGCTTGTGCGTTATGTTGAGCAGGCGCGGTACCGATGGCCCATAGATGTCGGCATCCAGCAGCCCGACTTTCATGCCCAGCTGCGACAGGGCCAGTGCGAGGTTCACCGCGACGGTGGATTTGCCGACACCGCCCTTGCCGCTTGCCACCGCAATCACGGATTCCACGCCGGGGATGCCCATGCGTTGCGGCG
>DASXHQ010000108.1:0-45886 GCA_036488415.1 Rhizomicrobium sp. | reverse complement strand
CAATAATGACGCTGGCGTCATTTTTAATTGACTCTTCACGGAACGACGCCATATTGACCGGACTTGCGGCCCCCTTCGAGCGGAGTTTGGCGCATGGTTCAGATCACCAAAGACGATGCCTATGACGCGGTGGCGCCGGACGACTTTCCCGCGATGCTCGATGTCGAGCGTTACGGCCATCGCTCCACGGCTTTCGACAAGATCATCTCCGCGACCCATGACCATTTCTGGGATCCGCTGGACAAGAAATATATCGACTTCACCGGCTCTTTCGACCTGACGGCGAAGACGATCATGCCGATGAACTTCTTCCCGATCTTCGCGACCCGCATTGGCGATGCGATGACGGAAGAACAGAAGATCAAATTCGCGAACCAGGCGTCGCGCTGGCAGCTCTCCGCGATCCTGCATGGCGAGCAGGGTGCGCTCGCGCTGTCGGCCTCGCTCTGCCACATCCTGAAGGACCCGGGTGCGCAGGAATACGCCGCCAACCAGACGCGCGAGGAAGCGCGCCATGTGACCGCGTTCGCGGCCTACATCAAGGCGCGCTGGGGCGCGCCGCTTCCCTGTGGCGACACGCTCAAGAACCTCTTGACCGAAATCGTCGGCGCGCCGGAGGTCTACAAGAAGATCGTCGGCATGCAGATGCTGGTGGAAGGCCTGGCAATGGGCGCCTTCGCCACGCTTTATCAGAAGTCGAACGATCCACTACTGGTGAAGTTGTGCCAGCTGGTGATGACCGACGAAGCCTTCCATCACAAATTCGGAAAAATCTGGGCCGACCGCACGATCCCGAAGCTCTCGGAAGAAGAACACAATCTCGTCGAGGACTGGGCGGCACAGTGCTTCCAGACGCTGCTGTTCAACCTCGTCAACGCCGAGCAGATGAAGGTCGTCTATCAGAGCGTCGGCATCGACTGGCAGGACGCGCGCGCCGCGATCATGGAAGCCTTCACCGATGACGACCGCAGAGAGGCGATGAAGCAGTCCGCCAACATCTTCCGCGTGCTGGTGAAGACGCTGCTCAACGCCGGCATCATCACCGAGCGCACCAAAAGCTTCTATGGCATGTATATCAACATGGACGAGCTCAAAGGCGAGGGCGAGCGCATGGTCGGCGACGACATCGCGGAAGAGGGCATCAAATACCTTCAGACGATCAATTTCGCCGATGCGTCCAAAGGTTCCGCCCTGCTCGCGGCGGAGTAAGCTTCTTCGAATCCTGCATAAAGGCGGCTCCAAAAGAGCCGCCTTTTTTATTTGGGGTTTGCCGACGACATCCGGTCAGCAGGTCCATTTGACACCCCTCTATTGCCGTTCATAGGATAACAAAAGGGGAAGGCACAGTATTCGCGTACCGTTGGGGGCATTGGTGTATTTCAAAAGTATCGTCGTCGTCGCGATGGCGCTCTGCCTTTGCGGCTGCGCCGCCAGATCCTTCACGTCAATTCCCATGGTTCAGTCCGGCGATGACGGGCTGACCTGCGCGCAGATCGGCAAGCAGATCGCCGACAACGCGGCGGCCGAAGGCGATTTTCAAAAAAAGGACAGGGACGTGGCCAACGCCAATATCGCCAAAGGCATCGGCGGCGCCGCGCCGTTCGTAGGCCCTCTGATCATGGCTTCGGCGGACCTGTCCAATGAAGAGCAAGTGAAGGCTCGAGCGCTTGCCGATAGAAACGAGCACCTCGAATACCTCAAGAAACAGAAGGGATGTACAGAATGAGGAAACAGAAAATCGCCGGACGCATCGCGCTCCTCGCAATGGCTGCCGCACTTGCCGGTTGCGCTTCCGCCGCCGACCCCAACGCGATGGTGACGACTTCGGTGCCTACGGCGGCGCCTTTCCCGGAAAAGCTGCAGCATGCCATGTGCGTCCGGACAGTCACAGGCGGCGAGAGCACCAACCCTCTTTGGGTTTCAAAAGTGGGCAATGACGGTTTCAAGGCGGCGCTGTCGACATCACTCGATAGAGTCGGGCTTTCCGCGCCAGCTTCCGGCTGCAGCTACCCGATCGATGTGAACCTGCTGGGCCTGTCACAGCCGATGATGGGCTTCGACCTGACGGTGACATCGCATGTGAACTACAAGGTCTACGATTCTTCCGGCCAGCCATTGCTGCTGTCGACCATCGACGCGCCCTATACAGCCAAGGTGGGCGATGCCTTCATAGCCGTCGAGCGCATGAAGCTCGCCAACGAGGGCTCGATTCGCACAAGCATCGATATGTTCTTCGACAAATTGCGCACGACCACGCCGAAATAGCGGAACGGCGGAGCAACTTTCCTATCCCTGTTACGCGAGCCCCGCTATGCAAATGGCGGGGTTTTCGTTTGGCGCGCGCGGGTCTAACAAGCCGTTATGACGCAGAACATTTACGACAACGAAGCATTCTTCGAAGGCTACAGCAGGCTGCCGCGTTCGGAGCGCGGACTGGAAGGCGCGCCGGAATGGGCGAGCTTGCGCGCCATGCTGCCGGAGATCGCGGGGCTGCGCGTGCTCGATCTCGGTTGCGGCTTCGGCTGGTTCTGCCGCTGGGCGCTGGATCGCTCTGCCCTGTCGGTCACCGGCATCGACGTGTCTGAAAAGATGCTCGCGCGCGCGAAAGCGGAAAGCGATCCCGCCATTCAATACATGCAGGCGGACATGGACAGCCTCACGCTGGTGCGCGGCTCCTATGACCTGATCTATTCCTCGCTGGCGTTCCATTATCTGAAGAATCTCGGTGCCCTGACGGGCGAAATTGCGGGTGCGCTGGTGCCGGGGGGGCGGCTGGTGTTTTCCGTCGAGCACCCGATGGTGACGGCGCCGCATTATCCCGGCTGGTCGCGCGACAAAGACGGCACCAGAATCTGGCCGGTGAATCACTATCTCGAAGACGGCGCGCGTGAAGTGGATTGGCTTGGGAAAGGCGTCATCAAGCAGCACCGCAGCATGACGACCTATGTGAATATGCTGATCGCCAATCGTTTGCGCCTTCTGCATATAGAGGAATGGGGACCGACCGATGCGCAGGCCGCCGCCGCGCCATCGCTGCTCGACGAACGCCAACGCCCCAACTTCCTGCTCGTCTCCGCCGAACGCGCCGAATAGGTTGCACCATGACGAGCCGATCCGAAACCTCCGACGACGCCATCCGCGCCGGCCTTGAAGCCGCCGAGGCGTGGGGCAATGCGATGTTCGACGCCATCGAGCGCGCCGGCATCATCCGCGCCGGCAAGACCGAGAAAGAGATCGAGGACGAGATATATATTCTCGCCAAGAAAGATTTTGCGGTCGATGTTCACTGGCATAAGCGGCTGGTGCGCGCGGGCATCAACACGGTCTGCGTTTACGCCGAAGATCCGGAGTCGCGCATGGTCGTACCGGACGACACGGTGTTTCTGGATCTGGGTCCCGTGTTCGCCAGCAGCAATGCGCAGTGGGAAGCCGATCTGGGGCGGAGCTATGCGTTGGGAAACGATGCGGAAAAGAAGCGCCTCGTCGCCGATCTGCCGCGGCTGTTCGATGTGGTGAAAGCGCATTACGACGCGACACCCAACATCACCGGCGAACAGCTTTATGCGCATGCGCAGAAAGTGGCGGATGAGGCGGGCTGGATTTTCGGCGGCACGATCGCGGGCCATATCGTGGGCGAGTTTCCGCACGCACAGCGTATTCCCGGCCGCGAAGAGCATCGCATCACGGCGGGCAATGCCAAGCGCATGCGCGATCCCGATGCCAACGGCCATGCGCGGAACTGGATTCTGGAAATCCATCTCGTCGACAAGACGCGCAGCTGGGGCGGCTTCTACGAGCGGCTGCTCTGACACGTTTCGCCCATTCGCTTTTCAGAGCAGCTTTTCCATCGCGTAGTTGTGGATCGGTGTCGCGCCGATCAGAAAGTCGCGCCGCTGCAAAACCGCAAATCCTTTCTTGAGAAAGAAACGCCGTGCCGCCTCGCTGGCTTCCGTGTAGAGGCGGGGCATGAACTTGGCGCGCGCATGCGTTTCCAGCGCATCGTAAAGCATCGCGACGACGCCCTTTCCGGCAATCTCCGGCAAGGCATAGAGAAAATCGATATGGCCATCTGCTTCAAGATCGCCGAACGCAAGAAGCCTCCCGTCCTCGCCAACGGCGACCAGCGCCAATCGCCCGTCGCTCAGCCGCGCGTCGAGTCTTTCTGCGGAGATACCGTCTGCCCAGGCTTTCAATTGCGCCGCGTCGTAATCTCGCGCGCCGATTTCCCGCACAGCGCGACGAAAAAGATTGGCCAGCTCTTGTGCATCGGCGGTGGCGTAGGTGCGGATATGCATATGTGCAAAACCTATCTCACGGCATCGTCACGCGCATTACGCGCCAGTTGTGCAAGGGTCGCGCAGGCGCGCTGCTGTTGTCGTCGAAGGACGACCACTGGCTGATGCCCGAGACCAGCACATCGTTGCCATCCGGCGCCAGCAGCGCGACATCGCTGAGCGCCTCGCCACCGCGCGCCACAATGCTGAAGGATTGTATCTGCGACCAGTTCCGCGACAGGCGGAAATGCACGACGCGATTGGGCCTTATGCCGTTCTGCGTGGCGGCGAAGTTGCCATCATGCAGTTGCACCAGCCCATCCATGCCCAGCGTGGTGACCCCCGGAGGAACGGCAACATTCACCAGCTCGCCGCTTGGAATATCGAGTAGTTGCAGCCCTGCGGCGTAATCGGCGACGAGAAGCCGGTTGCCATCGGCGCTGACGACCATGCCTTGCGGCGAGGAGAAGCGCGCCGTGCCGCCGACCACCTCCAGCTTGTCCGCGCCGGGTGTGAGCCGGAAGATCGAGCCTTCGATGGCGTCGCTGACATAGGCCGTGCCATCCGGCGCGAAGGTGAGATCGCTGAAGGAGCGCCTGGAGGCAGTGACCGGCGCGTTGTAGCGCGCATGCAGCGCGCCGCTGGTGATGTCGAGCGCGATCAGCGCCGCATTGCCGAAATCGCCGGAACCACTATTGCTTTGCGGCAAGGTGGACGCGGCGACCCACAACAGATCATGCGCGGCGTTGATGCGAAGGCCCAGCGGTGAAAGGCCATCGGGCAATTGCGCGAAGTCGTAAGCCTTGCCGCCGCGGATGGCGACGATCTTGCGCTGCGCGATGCTGGAGACGAAGACGCGGCCGGTGTGCGTGTCGTTCGCCACGCCTTCGGCGATGAAGGGCTCGGCGCTGCCCTGATAGAACATCTTGCAGGAACAGAGCGGCGCGGTGGCGTTCGCAAGCTTCTGCGCGATGCGTTGAAATTCGGGGGCGTCGCGCAGGCCGGCGAAATCCGGCGCGGCCATGAGGTTCACGCCGAAGCCGAATTGCGCGAAATGCTCCAGCGCGGCCAGCGCCTTCTCGCGATGACCGGCGCGCGCGGCAGCGGCGGCCAGATTGTAGAAACCGCCCGCCTGTTGCGGATTGTAGAGCACCGCCGACGCGAAGGCCGCTTCGGCCTCCGCATATTTCCCGGCCCGCAATGCCGCCGTGCCATCGTTCTCGTAAGCGTTGAATTGGGAGACGTCATAGACCGGGTCGGCCATCGCCGCGCCCGCCAGACAACAAAGAGCGAGGACTGGCCAAAAAGCTTTCATCGAAATCCCCGAACGCACCCGGACAATAATTCGCGGCTCAGAAAAAGGGAGCCGCCGTGTGCGCGATTGAATTTCCGTTCTTATAATGTTCCAATGACCCATGAACGGACACACGGCCCAGGATGTGGCGCGCGGGGTTTCGCGGCTTCTCATGCAGGAAGGCTATTCGCCGATCCTGGAATTCACCTTGGCGAACGGGCGCCGGCTCGATGTGGCGGCGCTGGGCGATGACGGCGCGGTGCTGGGGGTGGAGATCAAGGTCGCGCTGAACGATTTGAAAGGCGACAAGAAGTGGCCCGAATATCTGGAGTTCTGCGAGGGCTTCTATTTCGCCATCCCGCCGGATTTTCCCGATGAGCATGTGCCACAGGGCACCGGGCTGATCGTGGCGGACCGTTACGGCGGGGCGATCGTGCGGCCGTCGCCAGCGTGGAAAATTCATGCAAGCCGGCGCAAGGCCGTGACCTTACGCTTCGCCAAAGTGGCGGCGGAGCGGCTGGCGATGGTGTCGGAGCTAGCGGCAGACCCCGCGCGCGTGTTGGGAGAGATCGAGGAATGAAGAAGATGCCTGCAAAAAAGAGCGCCGCCAAAGGCGTCACGCCAGCGCAATTGAAGAAGATCGCGCTGTCCTTTCCGGAGACGAGCGAGAAGCCGTCTTACGGAAAGCCCAGCTTCTTCGTTGCCAAGAAATTCTTCACCCGCTATCGCAAGGACGACAATTCGCTCGTCTTCATCGTGGCCGACATACCCACGCGCGACATGATGCTGGAGCTGGACCCCAAGACCTATTTCATCACCGACCACTACAAGGATTATCCATCCGTGCTGGTGCGCATGGAACGCATCACGCCGGACGAGTTGAAACTGATGCTCGAACGCCGCTGGCGCCAAATCGCGCCGAAGAAGCTGGTGAAGGAGATTGATGAAAAACAAACCCTGTCATCCCCGGCGAGCGCGCGTCCTTCACGCGCGCGAGGGAAGGGGACCCAGGTAGTGAAGAAGAAAAAGTCTCGAACGTAAAAACCGGGACCCCGTGTTTTTGCACCACCTGGGTCCCCTTCCCCTCGCTTTGCTCGGCCGGGGATGACAATTTGGGATTGCTGGGGGAGGACTAAGACATGAATGGACGTATCGGCGCGCTGATCTTGGTCGCTTTACTCGGTTGCGCGGCAAGCTGGATGCTTGGCTATCGCGAAGGCAAACAAACCGGCGCTTATCAATTGGTGCACGAGATGGGTACCTCGTACGATCGAGACGTCAAAAACAACAAGGATATGGATCGCGATCAGATTTGCTGGGAGATCAGGCGCTATAAACGCTCAATCGCGAAGGACCTGGATGAGAACACCCAGATTTGCGGCTACCGAGACATGGACGGGCCGGAACCTATGAACGGCTCCGAACCCTTAAATTGATTTGAACTCAGCGAACGCCGCCCTCAGGCCTTGCGCCATTTCCCCGTCTTGATGTCGAACGCCGCAGTCCCCGCCGTGCGCATGCGCATCAGCAACTCCTGCAAGGCATCCGTGCTCTTGTTGCTGGGATCGAGCCGCTGTTGCAGCCCATAGACGGCGCGGGGCTTGTCGAGTGCAGCCAGCACATCTTCTTCTTTGATCATGGTCCGATTGTTCCTACAGGCCATTGCCCGATTTGTGTATGGGTTGACATTAACATCCATATCGCCGATACGTCCGCCACTTTCCGCCAGCGCACAACGCGCGCCGCTCCAAAATGGCGCCTGTCGGCGGGAAATCCGAGAAACTCTCCGTTCGATTCCAGAGTGCGTGGAAGACGGCCAACAGCCGCCCGCGCGCGCTCCGTTGATGGGGCCGTTCTGGCATTAAGGACCTTTTGTGACTGACGTTACCTTTCAAACGCTCGGCGTTTCCGAGCCGCTTCTTCGCGCGCTCGCTTCCGAGAATTACACCCACCCGACACCCATCCAGCAACAGGCGATTCCCGCGATCCTCGAAGGCCGCGACGTGCTCGGTCTGGCGCAAACCGGAACCGGCAAGACCGCCGCATTCGGCTTGCCGCTGCTGCAGCGCCTTTCGCAAGACCGCAGCGTTGCGGGCCCGCATGGCGTGCGCGCGCTTATTCTTGCGCCGACGCGCGAACTGGCCGTGCAGATCAGCGACTCCCTGAAAACTTATGGCCGCCATCTGCATCTGCGCCACACCGTCATTCTGGGCGGCGTGAGCCAGAACAAGCAGGTCGAAGCGATGCGCCACGGCGTCGACATTCTTGTCGCGACCCCCGGCCGTCTGCTCGATCTGGTGCGCCAGAAGCAGGTGCGCCTCGACAAGTGCTCGATCCTCGTCCTCGACGAAGCCGACCGCATGTTCGACATGGGCTTCATTAAGGATGTGAGGAAGCTCGTTTCCTATCTGCCCAAGCAGCGTTTGTCGCTGCTGTTCTCCGCCACGATGCCCAAGGAAGTGGCGCATCTGTGCGGGGAAGTTCTGCATCAGCCGATGCGCATCGAAGTGACGCCGCAGAAAGTGGCGGTCGAGATCATCGAGCAGAGTGTCTATCACGTCGCCACGCAGGACAAGCGCGGCCTCTTGCACAAGCTGTTGCAGGACGCGGCGATGAAGCGCGTGATCGTGTTCACCCGCACCAAGCATGGCGCGAACAAGGTGGCCGATCAGCTCGGCAAACATGGCTACAAGGCCGACGCCATCCACGGCAACAAATCGCAAAACGCGCGCCAGCGTGCGCTGGAATCGTTCCGCGAGGGACAAGTGCGCGTGCTCGTCGCCACCGACATCGCCGCGCGCGGCATCGACATCGACGACATCACACATGTGGTGAATTTCGATCTGCCGCATGAGCCGGAAAGCTATGTCCACCGCATCGGCCGCACCGCGCGCGCCGGCGCCGGCGGCACCGCGATCGCGTTCTGCGATGCCAGCGAGCGCAATCTGCTCAAGGCCATCGAGCGGCTGACGCGCCAGACGATGAAAGTCATCGGCACGCCGGAGCTTCCGGTTGCCACCGCCGCCGCGAATGACGATGTGCGCGAACCCCGGCGTTCGTTCGATCCGTCGAAAAAGCGTCCGCGCAACAACCGCCGCAAGTTCCGCGGCGGCCGCCAGCAACGCGCGGCGTAATTTCCGCGATGCACCTCACTTGTCATGGCCCGCCGGAGTGCGGGCCACCCAGGTGACGCCTTGTTTAATCTCGAAAGATAAAACGCAGGCCAGCGTTTCAACATGCGCCAGCCGCGCAGATTGCAACTGGGTGGCCCGCACTCCGGCGGGCCATGACAGTTGAGTTTGTGACGTGGAGAGCGATCAGCGCGGCGAGCGCTTTGCCAGAATGCGCTGCAAGGTGCGGCGGTGCATGTTGAGGCGGCGGGCGGTTTCGCTCACGTTATGGCCGCACAGTTCATAGACGCGCTGGATATGCTCCCAGCGCACGCGATCCGCCGACATCGGATTCTCCGGCGGCTTGGGCTTGGAACCCGGCGCGGCCTGCAAGGCGGCGAGAATGTCGTCGGCGTCGGCGGGCTTGGGCAGATAATCGATGGCGCCATATTTCACGGCGGCGACGGCGGTGGCGATGTTGCCGAAGCCGGTCAGCACCACGACGCGCGCCTCGGGCCGCGTGCCATGCAGTACTTCCACCACGTCCAGGCCATTGCCGTCATCCAGCTTCAGGTCCACCACGGCGAAAGCAGGCGGCGCTTCCTTGGCCTGAGCGATGCCCTGCGCGACCGTCTCGGCAATCGCGACGGTGAAGCCGCGCGCTTCCATCGCCCGCGCCAATCGCTCGCGGAGCGGACGGTCGTCCTCCACGATCAAAAGGGTCTTGGCGGGATCGGGATTTGTCATGGGTTTGTCGCTTTCGCGGGGTCCATAGCGCCTCACCCGCCCCTGCACAAGTTTAATCGCCGCAGGGCGGTTTTGCCTCAGAGAAGCGAGGATTTTCCCGGCTCCGTTGCGCCGTCGATGGCGCCGCGCGGCCAGCGCGCCGTTACCCGCGCACCGCCGGAGGAGACATTGCGCGCCCGCATGCTGCCGCCCGTCTGCTCGATCAGAGTCTTGGCGATGAAAAAGCCCAGCCCCATGCCCTGCTGGCCGGTGAAGGCATCGGCGGGCGAAAGCTCGGTCTCGCCCAGCGCATAGGTGCCGGGGCGGGAGGTCACATAAGGCTCGCCGATGCGTTCGATGATGTCGGGCGCGAAGCCGGGACCGTCATCCTGCACCGAGACGCGGATCTCGTTCTCGTTCCAGAGCGCGATCACGCGCACCCGCGCGGTGGCGAAGTCTGCTGCATTGGCGATCACGTTTCCCAGACCGTGCAGCAGCGCTGGCGAACGCCACACTTTCGGCTCCGGCATGCCTTGTGCGGCCGGGGCGGTTTCGATCTGGATTGCCAGATCGCCGTTGCGATGCGGACTGGCGATCTCATCCAGCAGTGCGCCCAGCGGTAGCCGGTCAATGGCGCGCATCACGCTTTCTTCGGGGCGCGCCAGCCGCGTGAGGATGCCGCGGCAGCGTTCGGCTTCCTGGCGGAGCAGGCGCGCGTCTTCCGCTTCCGGCGAATCCGGCGGCAGCGAACGCTCCAGCTCGCGGCTGACGATGGCGATGGTGCCGAGCGGCGTTCCCAATTCATGTGCGGCCGCAGCGGCGAGGGCACCGATGGAGGCCATGCGATGTTCGCGCGCCAAGGCGAGTTGCGTCGCCGACAATCCGGCCTGCATGCGCGCCGCTTCCGAGGCGATGCGCCAGGCGTAGATCGACGTGAATCCGATTCCGATCACAAGCGATGCCCAGATGCCGCCGAGATAAAGCGGCGGCAGCGCCAATGTCTCGTTTTCCGGCCACGGCAGCGGTTTGTGCACGATGCCGATGATCGACACGGCTGCGAGCGCGATGGCGGCGAGCAGCAAGGTGTTGCCGAGATCGAGCGTCGCCGCCGCGATCACCACCGGCGCGATGAACATCAGGGAAAACGGATTGACGATTCCGCCGGTGAGATAAAGCAGCGCACCGAGTTGCACCACATCGTAAGCGAGATAGGCCGTCGCCGCGCGATTGGAGAGGCGATGTGTCGGCTCATAACGCAGCGTGAGAAATCCGTTCAGCGCAGCGCTCGCGGCCACGACGAGCGCGCAACTCAGGAGCGGCAAGGGATAACCCAGCCCGAAATGCACCAAGAGCAATGTTACCGATTGGCCGCCCACCGCGAGCCAGCGCAGATTGGACAGGGTGCGCAGGCGCACGCGGCCCGGCCGCGACGGCAGGATCAAATGCTCGTCGTCATAGGCCGGCCAGAGCCAACCAAGCCAGGATTGCTGCGTTTCCTGTTCCGTCATGCGTAGGACCATTCGCCGCTTTGGCGGTTGCTGGCCCCAAGTCTATCAATCTCCACAGGAAATTCGATGATCCGCACGCCCGAAGCCCTTATCCCCTATGTCCTCGCCATTGCCGCCGTGCTGGGCGGGATGGCGTGGCATTTGGGCGATCAGGTGGGCGGGCTCGGCCGCACCATCGTCACCGGTGAGGCCAGCATCGGCGGGCCGTTCGTTCTGACCGACCAGAACGGCGAGACCTACACGGACAAGAACCTGCATGGGCACTGGACCTTGCTCTATTTCGGCTACACGCATTGCCCGGATGTCTGCCCGCTGACGCTGGAAATGATCGCCGACACGATGGACAAGCTCGGCGCGAAAGCATCGCGTGTGCAGCCTGTGTTCATCACCGTCGATCCGGCGCGTGATACCCCGGCAGTGATGAAGCAATATGTGGCTTCGTTCGGAAAGACTTTCGCGGGCCTTACCGGCAGCGACGCGCAGATCGCGCAAGTGCTGAAAGAGTTTCGCGTGTACGCGAAGAAGCACCCGCTTCCGGGCGGCGATTACAGCATGGATCATTCGAGTGAGATCTATCTGCTCGATCCCAGCGGCAAATTCGCGGGCACCTATGAAGAAGTGCAGGGTCCTGACAAGATCGCGGACGATCTGAAAGGCAAGCTTTAGCTCTTCGGTATCTCCACCAGCCCCATGCGGTTGCCTGCGGGATCGGTGAACAGCGCGAAGATCGTCACGTTCGGAACCACCGTGCGCGGCAGGACGACCTTGCCGCCCTCATCGGTGATCTGCTTCAGCGCGGCGTTGATGTCTGGCACGCCCATATAGATGATCTTCTCCGCCGGATCCTGGCGGAGCGTGCCTTCGAGCGACGGCGTCTTGATCGCGTTCTGATTGCTGATCGTCCACCCGAAAACGGAAGCGTAGAAGCCGCGCAGCTTGGCGGCGTCGGGTCCGGCGATGTCGAAAAACACGATGGGCGCGGACATGGCGGCTCCGGCGGCGGGTTTCGCATCGTCAGCGTAAGCGGAACAGGAAACGGCAACAACCGCAGCGGCGGCAATGGACAAAACGGTGCGCATGAAATCCCCCCACACATCAACAAAGGTCAGATGGCGGGGATATTCAATCCCGACTGAAGGCTGGCCGCAATCAGCGTGTTGCGCATGAGATTGACGATGGTCATGGCGCCGACGCCGCCCGGAACCGGCGTGATCGCGCCGGCGACTTTCACGGCAGCGTCATAATCCACATCGCCGACGATCTTCGTCTTGCCCTCGCCCGCTTCGACCCGGTTGATGCCGACATCGATCACGGTGGCGCCGGGCTTCACCCAATCGCCCTTGACGAAGAGCGGTTTGCCGATGGCGGCGACGAGAATGTCGGCACGGCGGCACAGCGCCGGCAGATCGCGCGAGCGCGAATGGGCCATCGTCACCGTGGCGTTGGCGGCGAGAAGAAGCTGCGCGGCAGGCTTGCCGAAGAGAAGCGAGCGGCCGATGACGAGCGCATCCATGCCCGCGATATCGCCGACATATTCCTTCAGCAACATCATCATGCCCATCGGCGTGCAGGAGATGAGCTGTGCACGGCCCGACACCAGCAATCCCGCATTAGTCGCGGTGAGCGCATCCACATCCTTTGCCGGATTGAGCAGATCGAGCACCGCGGCTTCGCGCACCTGTTTGGGCAGCGGCATCTGAACGAGAATGCCGTGCACCGCCTTGTCATCGTTCAGCGCCTTCACCCGCGCCAGCACTTCGGCTTCGCTCGCATCCGCGGGCAACGAATAATGAAACGAGTTGAAGCCGATGGCTTCGGCGGTTTTGCCCTTGTTGCGGACATAGACTTCGCTGGCCGGATCGTTGCCGACGAGAACGGTGGCAAGGCCGGGCACGATGCCATGCGCGGCTTTCAGCTTCGCGGTCTCTTCCTGCACGCGCGCGCGCAGCCCCGCCGCGAAGGATTTGCCGTCGATGATGCGGCCTGTCATCTCACAACTCCGAAAGCTTCGCGCCAAGCTCAGCCCTATCACCATCGATCTCGATTGTCTTGAGCCGCGATGTCTCGCCCGCCACAATGCGGATGGCGGATTTGGGAATATCCAGAGCTTTCGCGAGAAGCGTGATCAACGCCTTGTTCGCCTTGCCGTCTTCGGGCGGTAGCGAGACGCGGGCCTTCAGATGTTTCTTTCCGGCGGAATCTTCCGCCCAGCCATCGATCGCGTCGCGGCCGCCGCGCGGCGTCAGTCGCACGGCGAAGCGAACGGCCATCAGACCGCGTAGCGGTCGGCCAGCCAGACGACGACCTGCTGCAGGAACCACACGCCGATGAAGACGATGATCGGCGAAACATCCAGCCCGCCCATTGGCGGCAGTATTTTGCGCACCTGGCGGAACACTGGCTCGGTCAGCGCATCGAGGAAACGCAGGATCGAGCGCGCCGCCGGATTGTAGCCGTTGACGACGCCGAAGGTGACGAGCCAACTCGCCACGACCGCCGCCAGCACGATCCACCAATAGATGTCGAGCAGCAGAAGGATCAGCGAAAAAATCGGTGCGGGCATGAGCGGACTTTCGTGAAGCGGAGAACCTTTTAGCGGGCCGGTTCCGTGAGGGGCAAGTTAGGGGGAGAGATAAGGAGAGAAAGGTGGCCTGCAAAGGAGGCGGCGTAGACAGGCTTGCCAAGGCGAAGCTGCGCGGTCCGAAGCCCGTCTTCGCTCGCTCGTGCGAGCTACGACGTGGCAGTCTCCGCTGCTGCGCAGCGAAGACTGGTGGAGCTGAGCGGAATCGAACCGCTGACCTCCTCATTGCGAACGAGGCGCTCTCCCAACTGAGCTACAGCCCCTAACCGGGGTTTTCGCGAGGTTCGCCCGCGAGGGCCGGGTTTTAGGGAGCCGCGCCGGAGCCGTCAAGGCGCGGCCGGATTGAAGTCCGGACGCCCGCGGAAACGCCAAAAGACATAGATCCAGATGGCCAAAATCAGGGGATACATCAGGAAGCTTGCCTCGGTGCCGAGCACGCCGCCGGTGAGCCAGGCAGGGCCGTCAAACGTCACGTCGAACATGCGGCCTTGTGGAATCTGCGCGCCGTTGGGCGTGCCGATGACGAAGAACTGCATAAAGTCGAACGCGATGTGAAAGCCGACCGCGAACCACAAATTGCCCGTGCGCAACACCGTGTAGCAGAGCCAGAGACTTAAGGTAACAAGGGTGATGACGTCCCAGATGTTCTCGCCCGGTTTGAAGAAGTAATGCGCGGCGGCGAAGATGAGCGCGATGACAATGGACGCCGGCCAGAAGCCGATGCTCTTCCACAGCGTCTGCAGGAAATAGGAGCGGAAGAAATATTCCTCCGCGATGCCCACGCAGATGTTCGCGCCAAACCATGCCAGCGCGGAATAGACAAGCGCTTCGCCGGTCAGCGCGAAGCCTTTGATCTGCATGCCACCCAGCGCGATCATGCCAACCGCGACGAGTCCTGCCATCATCGCGCCGACGATAAAGCCCTCCCAGAGCCTCGGGCCCAACAGGTTGCGGAACGGAAAGCCGTAGCTGAACAGCCCGCGATGCTCATAGAGCGCGAAGGGCAAGGTGCAGATGATGCCTGTGATGAGATTGACGATCTCGCCGAAGGCGATGCCATCCGCCGTCAATCCGTCGGAGATGTGCAGCGCCTTTTGAAGCGGCACCAATGGGAATTGCAGCAGGAACTGAACCGGAAACGCCGCGAGCAGGAAAAAAATGAGAGCGCGCCATAAATAGCGCAGCTTGCCGTCTTCGTTCAGAAACAGCCGCTTCATCGAAACCCCCGACACGTTGCGCGCCGGGAGAATCTATCGCGCCGCTATTTTCCCGTATAGGCCACGCGCCACACGGTTTTTCCCGCGTCGTCCGCGACGAGAAGGCTTCCGTCCTTCGCAACGGCGAGACCGGCGGGACGGCCCCACACTTGCGCGGGACTCGTGCCGGGCTTGGCGAAGCCGGTGAGGAAATCGTCGTAGCCGCCGGCAGGTTTTCCATTCGCGAACTTCACATGCACGACCTTGTAGCCAGTCGGGTGCGCGTTGTTCCACGAACCATGCAGCGAAACGAATGCATCGCCTTTGTAGTCCGCTGGAAATTGCGCGCCTTCATAGAACACAAGACCGAGCGGCGCGGAATGCGACTGAAAGAGAAGATCGGGCACCACCGCTTTGGCCACCATGTCTGGCCGCTTCTTGCCATAGGTGGGATCGGGGTTGTGGCCGATATAAGCCCATGGCCAGCCATAGAACGCGCCCTGCTCAACATGGGTGAGATAATCGGGCACCAAATCGTCGCCCAATCCGTCGCGCTCGTTGACGGTGACGAACATATCGTTGGTGCCGGGAGAGAAGACGATGCCGACGGGATTGCGCAGGCCGCTGGCGAAAGTCGACAGCGTGCCGTCTGCATTCACCTTGCTCACCGCCGCGCGCTCCGCCGGATCGCCTTCTTCGATGTTTCCGGCGCTGCCGATAGCGACATAGAGAGAACCGTCGGGATCGAAGGCGATGTCGCGCGTGGAGTGGCCACCCTTTGGAAAATCATTTTTTGTGATGCGCGTTTTCTTGCCGCCCTTCAGCGCGCCGTCCTTGTATTCGACTTTCCACACCGCGTTGGCATCGCCGACGTAAAGCGCACCATCGTGGAAGGCGAGGCCGTGCGGATGTTTGAAGCCCGCGGCAAAGGTGGCCACCGTTGTCGCTTTGTCGGTGCCACGCAAGATCGTCACTTTGTTGGCATCGGGCTCTGCAAGAAACACGTCGCCATTCGGCGCCACCGTCATCCAGCGCGGATTGGAAAGACCCGACGCATAGACCGACACCGCGAAGCCCCTAGGCGCGGCGGGCGCTGCGCCGGCCGGACGCGGAATGGTCTTCGCGGAATTGTCGACGGCCGGGGTGGCGAAGGGCTTAGCCAGAGCGGTGGGAGAGACGGAGAAATGCTTGCCGGGATAATCGCCCAGCTCCGCCGCCAGCGCGGCAGAGGCAAGCCCAAGCGCCATCAAGGAAATTCCCGTCATCAACCGCATGCCATTCTCCCAAAGATTATTTCGTAAACGCCAAATTTACCTTCACGGCACACCTTCGGAAGGAACGCGCGAGAACCGCCATGCGATCCTTCTCCTTCGCCCTTCTGATGCTGGCCGCCGCCGCCCTGCCTGCGCAGGCCGATGACAAGCCAGCGCACAAGGAAACACAGTCCGACAGTTTCATCATGGTCGAGCCGATGTACACGACCATCGTGGATGCGGGCCGGCCGCAGGGGCTGCTTCTCGTGGCCGTCGGCCTCGACATACCGAACGCCGCGTTGCGCTCCGAGGTCGATCACGGCCTGCCGGTGCTGCGCGACGAATATGTGCGCAGCCTGATGGCATTCACCGCCGCCGCGGTGCGCCCTTATCAGCAGCCCGATGTCGGCATGATCGCCGACCGGCTGCAACGCCTCACCGACAAGGCGCTACACAAAAAAGGCGCGCGCGTTCTACTCGCGCAGGTGGCGATTCAGAAAAAACATTAAGCGCTTCTGGCGAGCGCGACAGCAACGGCAGCATGCGCTTCCGGATTGGAGCCGACCGTCGTGTGCGCGCCCGACACGCGGACATTGATCGCGCGCGGCGCTTCATCCTGCAGGCATTGCCGCCAGTCGATGATGCCGTCCTCTTCCGAATAGATCGCCGTCACAGGCATCGGCAAGGCGCCGCCGATCTCGCCGCGCCGGTCGAGCCATGACGGTTCGTGAAATGGCGTCAGGGCTTGGGCAAAAGGTTGCAGCGGCGTGACGACGGGATAGCGGATCGGGCTGCACAAAGTGACGACGCCGCGCACGGCATCCACATTGTCGAGCGCAAGCTGACGGGCAAGTATGCCCCCCAGACTGATGCCGACGATGCTGACCTGTGCGCCGGACGAATCCGCCAGATCAAGCAGCTTGCGGTTCAACCGCGACAGGATTTGGCGCGTAGGTCCGGCGTTGAACAGAATTTCCGGCGCTTCGGCGCGATAGCTCAGTTGCGCAATGACGTCGCGCAGCCGCTGCGTCGTCCAGTCGCCGGCGAGAAACCCCGGCAGCACGAGAACCGCATGACCGTCGCCGCGCGGCAGATCCTCCGCAAGAGCCGGCGGCGGGCGAAAGGCGCTTGCGGCGAACGCTTCCATCTCGCGCGCGAGGCTTTGCAGGCCCAGGCCGGATTCGGGGTGGGGAAAAATCGCGGAGGCTTCGCGCATGGTGAGATTATACAGATTCACATTATACAAATTTACATTGCGGAAATGCCGCCATCCACTTTCAGTTCCGCGCCGGTGACGAATTTGGATTCGTCGCTGGCGAGATAGAGCACAGCATAGGCAATATCGTTCGGCTCGCCGATGGTGCCGAGCGGGACCTGTCGCGCAAGCTTCGCATAAGCTTCTTCCTTGCCGAAGCGTTGCACCAGAGGATCGAGGATCGGCGTGGCGATGAACACCGGATGCACGGAGTTCGAGCGGATGCCGTAACCCTTGCGCGCGCAATAGAGCGCCACGGATTTGGACAGATGCCGCACCGCCGCCTTCGCGGAATTGTAAGCCGCCATATTGTGCCCTGCGATGATGCCACTGATCGATGAAATATTGACGATGGAGCCGCCGAGTTTCGTTTCTTTCACGGTCTTGGCCATCATCGGAATGGCGATCTTGCAGCCGAGAAACACGCCGTCCAGATCGATCTCGTGCACCTTGCGCCACTCGGCGAGCGTGATGTCTTCCAGATCCTTGGTGAGCCCGATGCCGGCATTGTTGACCAGCACATGCAATCCGCCGAAGGCCTTGTGGGTTTCCGCCAGCGCATGCACCCATTGCTCTTCCAGCGTGACATCGTGATGGATGGCGACGGCGGCGCCTTTGCGGGTTTCATTGATGGAATCGGCGATCTTCCGCGCGCCTTCGAAGTTCACATCGGTGATCGCGACACGCGCACCTTCCTTCGCCAGCATCCGCGCCGCAGCTTCGCCCAACCCCTGCGCGCCGCCCGTAATCAGTGCGATCTTGCCATCCACCCGTCCTGCCATGTCCTACCTGCCCGTGAATTTCGGTTCGCGTTTTTCCAGGAATGCCTTGATCGCCTCGCGATAGTCTTCGCTCGTGGTGGCAAGGGCGTATTGGTCGAGGTCCATGAAGGTTGTCGCGTGATGCAGCGCGTTCGCCGTGGCGTTCACCGATTGCTTGGTCATGCGCACGGCGTTGGGCGGAAGCTTTGCCGTCTTCTTCGCCCATTTGTTGGCGACGATTAGCGCCTCGCCGTCCTCGGCGACTTCATCGCAGAGACCCCAAAGCGCCGCTTCCTCCGCGCCGATGTCCTCGCCATAGATCACGAAACGCTTGGTGCGCGCCGGACCGATGAGCGACACCAGCCGCGGCACGGCGTGCCAGCTCATGTTCATGCCCAGCGGAATCTCTGGCAGCCGCATGGTGGCCGAGCGCGCCATGATGCGGAAATCGCAGGCCGCAGCCAGCGCCGCGCCGCCGCCGATGCAATATTTCTCGATGGCGCAGATGGTGACCTGCTCCACTTTCTCCCACGCATCGCATAGATCGGGACCGATGCGCACCATGTGGCGGCGTTCGAGAAGGCCGCTCGCCTTGCGCCGGTCCATCGCCGGATCTTTCAGATCCGCGCCCGCGGTGAACGCGCCTTTGGAAGTGAGGATGACGACCTGTGTTTCCAGATCGTCGGAAAAACTCTTCGCCGTTTCGGTGAGTTCGAGGATCGCCTGCCGCGACAGCGCATTGCGTCCGTCGCCCCGATCGAACGTCACCACCGCCACGCCCTCCGCGCGCGCGACGGTGACGAACTCGCTGATTTTCGTCTCGCTCATTTCGGCGATTGTAGGTTCTTCACGATCCCAAGCAATGTGGTGCGCGGCAGATAAGGCACGGTGCCCGCGAGGATTTTGTTGCGCAGGCCCGTGACGACCACGCGGGTGTTGTTCTGGAAACCGCGATAGCCGAGCTTCGCCACCGCCATTGACGGCATCGCCGGGCCGGCATTCGACAGTTTGGTTTTGCCGGTGCCGGCGCGCTCGCGGAAATGGCTCACGGTGGGGCCGGGGCAAAGACAGCTCACCTGAACGCCGGTGCCTTCGGCTTCCTTCCACAACGCCTCGGAAAAAGAGAGCACGAAGGCTTTGCTCGCGTAATAGACCGCCATCAAGGGTCCCGGCTGGAAGGCGGCGGTGGAGGCGACGTTGAGGACACCGCCACGCTTGTTCCTGAGCATCGACAGCCAATAGATCTGAGTCAGCTCCAAGAGCGCGCGGACATTGAGATCGACCATGCCAAGCTGCTCCTCCGCTTTCGATCCGTCCAGCGCACCGGCGATGCCATAACCGGCATTGTTGACCAGCACATCGACATTGATGTTCTGCGCCGCGATCTGTTTCGCCAGCGCCGTGCCGCCGCCGGGAACGCCGAGGTCGAGCGGAATGGTGCTGACCGCCACTTTGTATTGCGCCGAGAGCTTGTCCGCCGCCTGTTTCAATGCGTCGCCGCTGCGCGCGGTGAGGATGAGATTGTAGCCGTCCTTGGCGAAACACTCCGCCAGATCGAGCCCGATGCCATAAGATGCACCGGTGACCAGCGCCGTCTGTCCGTCGCCTTTGCGTTTCTTCGCCATGTCACTTCTCCCCGTTTGAATCTGTTGCGATGGCGCGCCACAGCGCGTCTTCCATGTCGCCCGCCATCTTCGCGTTGAATTCGAGCGCGCCGCTGGCGGAAAATTTGGTGAGCCCGACAGCCGCGCCCCACATCAGCGCCACCACCATGATGGGATCAAGATCGCGCAGCGCGCCTTCCGCGCGCGCCGAACGCACGAAATTCTCCGCGACCTGCGCATAGGATTTGGACAATGCGCGGCTTTCATCGTCGAGATAGGCGGCGTGATGGTGCAGGTCCATGAAGCGCACCGCTCGTGGATTGCCGCGCGCGAACAAGGTCATGCGATGCCAATAGCGCGCGAAGAGATCGCGCGGTTTCATGCCCTTGGGTGCGGGCGCCAGGACGAAATCGTTATAGGCCTGCTTCCATTGCCGGTAGAGCGCGTTGACCAGCGCTTCCTTGGTCTCGAAATAGCGATAAACCGTGCCCACCGCGACACCGGCTTTGGCCGCGATCTGCGGCACCGCGACGGCATCAAAGCCGCGCGTCTCGAACAGATCGAGCGCCGCTTCCAGCAAGCGGGCGCGCTTGTCGTGGGATGGGGTCGATTTGGCCTTATCGGCTAACACGCTGCTTCTCTTTGCGAATGAATATTCATTCATATCACAAGGCCTCAAAGTTCGCCAAGCTTGAAACCGCAGCTCATTATGTCTACACTGTATACATGGAAACCAGAGAGCAGATCCTCGCGGCGGCGCGGGCGGCGTTCGACCGGGATGGCCCGGAAGGGCTCTCCATGCGCGACATCTCCAAGGAGGTCGGCGTCACACCGATGGCAATCTATCGCCATTACGAGAACAAGCAGGCGCTGATCGACGCCTTGGTGCTGGACGCGCTGAACGAGTGGTCGCAGATCGTGGCCGCGATACCGCCGGCACCACCGCTCGAATGGTTGCGCGACATCGGCATTGCGCATCTGGATTTCGCCTTGCGCAAGCCGCGGCGCTACGAAGCCGCCTTCCTTACCCACACAACCAAGGCGCGGCGCTATCCCGACGATTTCGTCGCCGGGCAATCGCCGGCCGGTGCGCTGCAGCTGCGGCTGATCGAAGAGCTGATGGCGCAAGGCGTTCTCAAAGCATCGTCACCGGTCGAAGTGCTGGTGACGAATGCGGCCCTGAGCCAGGGCCTCATCACGCTCTACCGCGCCGGCCGTATTGCCGGCGGCGAAACCGAATTCCGCGAGCTTTATCTGCGTGCCACCGCGCGCAGCACCCAGGCCTTCATAAGAGAGAGACAGACATGATCGCGATTGTTTGCGCGTTGTTGAGTGCGATCGGGTTTTATTTCTCCATCGGGCTCGGCGATCAGTGGTGGCTCGCCTGGCTGGCGCCGATTCCGGTTCTGTGGTTTGCCTTTGGGGACGCCAAATGGTGGAAGGTGTTCGCGGTTGCCTGGGTCGCCTATGCGCTCGGATCGACATCCATCTTGCGCGCTTATGCCGGAACGCTTCCGTTGCCGATTCTTGTCCTCGCGATCTGCGGCCCGGCGCTATTGTTCGTCTTTCCGGTGATGGGCGCACGGCGCGTTCAACGCGCGTTCGGCGATATTCCGGCGATGTTCGCTTTCGCCACACTATGGACCGCGTTGGACTATCTCTCTTCCTTCAATCTGGCAGGGGGCGCAGGCTCGACACCGGCCGCCGCGGAAGTCGGTGCGCCGATGCTGATGCAGACAGCATCGCTGGTGGGCTTTCTGGGCGTGACCTTCCTGCTCGGCGCATTCTCGGCAGGAATCGCGGCCAGCCTGCGCTCGCGCAATCCTGCGCCCGCCGCCATTGCGGTTGCGCTGTTCGCAGCGAATGCGGCCTTCGGCTATGCGCGCATGTCTGCGCCGCCAACAAGCGCGATGCATGTCGCCCTGATCGAAAGCGACGACGTGACGGGTGCACGGCGCACCGCCGACAAAGCCTCGACGATGAAAGCCATCGACGCCTATGCGGGCGAAATCGAAAAGCTGCGCGGACAGCACGTGCAGCTGATCGTGATGCCGGAGAACATCGCGCAGCTTGCGCCTCAATGGCGCGGCGAAGCGGAAACGAAACTGGCGAGTGCGGCAAACGATGTGGGCGCGACGCTGGTCGCGGGCTTCAACACCTTCATCAACGGGGCGCAACGCAACGTGTCGCTCGGCTTTGCGGACGGCGCAAAAACGCCCGTGACCTATCAGAAGCGCCGCCTCGTTCCGGTGCTGGAGACGAACTATTACACGCCGGGGCCGGGACCGGCGGTGCTGTCCAACGGCGTCGGGCTGGAAATCTGCAAGGACATGGATTTCCACGCGATGATCCGCAGCGATGAACTGGCAACCAAGCCCGTTTTACTGGCCGTTCCGGCTTGGGATTTCGACAAAGATGACTGGAGTCACGGCCGCATCGCGATCATGCGCTCGGTGGAGAACGGCGTACCGATGGCGCGCACGGCGCGCGACGGATTGCTGATGCTGGTGGACCGCTATGGCCGCATCGTCGCCAAAGCTCGCACGGTTGGCCCATTCACGACGTTGATTGGCGATTTGCCGCTCGATGGCGGCGGCGGCAATACGATCTACGATAGGATCGGCGATGTGTTCGCGTGGCTGTGCATTCTGTTCGGCTTCGGGCTTGTTGGGTTTTCTCTCGCGCGCCGCCGTGCCTAGTTGCGCACCATCCGGCACTGCACCATCAGCTTCGCATCGTAATAATAGACGGCGCAGATACGATGATAACCGTCGGCAACGGTCAGCGGGATGTCGTTCGACATGTCGCCGCAAACAAGGAGCACCGGCGCCAGCGCCTTGCCCTTGTGAATCTTGTCGAGATCATCGTTCACATGCGGCTCGTCGCGCGGCAGAAGCGGCAACCGGCTCGCACGCAAGAGGTCTTTCGCCGCATGTTCGATTGCCGGCGCCTCTCGCAAGGCGCGCACCAGCTTCTTCGCTTTGCTTTCCGAACAGACAAGCGAGAGATAATTTCCGGCGCCCTGATAGTCTTCCGCTTCCGGCTTCTTCTTCCAGTCCAGCTTCGCTTTCGCCATCGCTGCCTCCGTTTCGAGAACCCGCTTTATACTGTGGCCGTAGCACAAAAGAAAAAAAGGGCGGCCTGAGCCACCCTCTCCCAGTCGGCCGGGTCACGCTGACGCTGCCCGGCCTGACATGTTCTGAAGTTATTCCGCCGCGAGCAGCGAGGCGCCCAACTGCGTGCCACCGTTCAGCCGCAGCAGATATTTGATGCCTTCCTCGGCGATGTCGTCGCCCACCATGCGGTCGCCTTCCGAATAAAGCTCCTGCATGTCGAGATAGGCGGCATAGATCGGCTTGGTGCGGTCGGTGATGATGCCGGCCTTGAGCAAGGTCTTCACCAGCACGCGGAAGATGTTGGTGGCTTCCGCCATCTCCTCGCGGATCGCCGCATCGGTGATCGCTTCCATGAAGGCCTGTTGGCACCACACCGGATCGAGGCCGAGCTCCTGATAAATCCACGCCTTCTGATCCGGCGAGCCCAGATTGTAGAGCAGCACCTGGAATACTTGCGCGGCCCAATCTTCGATCTGCTCATGCTCGGCTTTGGACAGGCGTGGGATGGTGCGGTCAGCCCAGATCTTTCCGAATTTGTGATGGAAAGCTTCGTCCGTCATGACGAGCTGCATCAAGTGGCGCATCAGCGGGTCACGCGCTTCCTTGAACATGGTGGCGAAGGCGCCCATGGCGAGGCCTTCGACCAACATCTGCATGCCGACGATCTTCTTCCACACCAGCGGTGAGGACACGAGTTCGTTGAGCAGATTGCCCAGCGCCGGGCCCACCGGCACCGGTTTGCCCCAGCGCGACTTGATGTAAGCGGAGAACGCGGTCACGTGGCGCGCTTCCTCGCGCGTCTGATTGGCGGCGTATTCCTGCGCGCCCGGGTCTTTCAGGATGTGACAGAGCGAGGCGGATAATGCGAGCGCGCCCTGCTCGCCATGCAGGATCGATGACAGCGACCACCAGGTGTCCATGTTGGCGAGTTTTATCTTCTGGCCTTCGTCCAGCTTGTCGCCGATCGCGGTCTTCAGATCGCCATTCAATTCCGGATTGACGAGATATTCCTTCGTCATGTCGAAGGGCTGGGTGAAGTCGATATATTTCTTGTCGAGCGGGTCCCAGAAGTGGTCGTGGGTCGCGCTGATGATCTTGTCGAAGGCGGTGGAGCGCGCGCCGTAGCGGTTCACGTCCAGCATCGCGGGAAAATCGTGCGGATCGGCGGCGTTGTAGGCCGGGTCCTTGGTGATGTTGTCCATGGCTTCCTCGCTCGGGTTTTTTGAATTGGGCAGGCAAACGCTACGTGCAGGAGCGGAAAATCGCAAGGAAAATGACGGGGGCGTCACGCATTTGTCAGAAGATTGCGCGGCAGGTCGCAGGGCAGATCTGATTTCCCGATTTTCCCTTCCCCTTCAAACGGTTCTGCGCCATAGGATATGGTTTATGGGCAGGGGCGCGGGCCGGACCGCTTGACGACCTGCTCCGGGGATTCATGCGCGGCGGGGCAAATTCCATCTCGATCTGGGCGGTGCCGCTCGGCCTTCTGGCCTTGGCGGCGGCGATCTTCGCGCTTGATTTGGGCGGTGTGGCCACACGCCTGGCCGGTGGCGAGTTCGATTTTTACCAGCGTGAGCGTCCGCGCAGTTATGAAGACCCCTTCGCGCGCAGTCACTTCCATGTGCGCAGCTTCGTGCTGGACGACAAGGCGATAGCAAAACATGGCGCCTGGCCCTGGGCATCCGACACACTGACGCGTGCGACCGAGGCGCTGAAGCGCGCCGGCGCGCCGATCATCGTCTATGCCTTCGCGCTCGACGCCAACGATCCGGCATCGCCGCAACGCTTCGCGGCACAGCTGCCGCCCGGCCCGGAGAACGACACGGCGCGCGATGCGCTCAACAAGATGGTGTCGGCGGATGAGGCCTTCGCCACCTCCTTCGCCGGGACCAAGGCGATCACTGGCTTCACGTTGAGCAACGACAGCGGCGATCACGATGTTATCGCCAAGGCGAAGATCGCGACCGATGGCGCGAGCGACCCGCTGCGCTATGTGCCAGAATATCGTTATGTGTCGCGCGCCCTGCCACTGCTCGAAACGTCGAGCGCAGGATCGGGCGCGCTGAACCTGGCGCCGGACCGTGACGGCGTGCTGCGCAATCTGCCGCTGATTTATAAGCTGAACGGCAAGCCGGTGCCCTCGCTCGATGCGGAAACCTTGCGCGCTGCGCTGGCGCCGATGGCCGTGCACGGCGCAGAAGGCACGATCCCCGGCGTCGATGCCACACCGCGCATCGCCAATGTTACCTTCGGCGGCTTCATCATTCCTACACGCCGCGATGGCGCCTTCGCCATCTGGTTCGCGCGCGATGCCGCGGCCCGCGCGTTGAACGCATCCGCCGTTATGGATGCGGCAATGCCGCCCGACCTGAAGAACACCATTGTGGTGATCGCGCCACCGGGCGTCTCCGTGAAGACATCCGCGGGTATGAAGAGCATCGGCGACATCCGCGCCGAAGCGCTGGAAAACATCCTTCTCGGACAAACGCTCGACGAAAGCGCCAGCTATCTGCCGCAACTGGTGTTCCTCGCGGTGGCGGGCGCTGCGATCATCCTGCTGATGTCGCGTATCGGCATCCTTTGGGGCGGCGCGCTGGCAGCGGCGGCGATTGCGGCGGCGCAAAGTTTCGGCTGGGTGCTGTTCACCAACAGCCATGTGCTACTCGACACGGCGACACCGTCCATCGCGCTGGCGCTCTGCTGGTTCGCCGGGTTTGCCGCGCGCGTTGCCAGCATCACCGGCACACGCAGCGGATTGAAACGCTCCTTCGCGGGCATGCTGCCGGCATCCACGCTCGACCGCATCTCACGCGAGCCGTCGCTGCTCAAGCTCAATGGCGAGACGCGGATGGTGACGTGCCTGTCCTGCGGCCTCAGGCGGTACGCGGAACTTGCGGAATCCTTCAAAGACGATCCCGCCGATTTCACGCGCATGATCAACGCCGCGCTGGGCCCCTTGGTCGATGCCGCGCTCGACCATGGCGGGACCATCGGGCACCTCTCCGGCGAAAGCTTCATGGCCTATTGGAACGCGCCGCTGGACGATTCCGAGCATGCGATCCATGCCTGCGATGCCGCGCAGGCGATGACCGTCGCCATTGCCACGGTGAACGAACAGCTTTCGCAGGAGCGGCGTTTCGACGGCACTTCCTTCGCTACCATCGAGATCGGAATCGGCATCTCAACCGGACAGGCGATTACCGGTGGCTTTACCGCGCATGGACAGACATCTTATTCCGTCACCGGCGATTGCACGCTTCTGGCCGAACGCACGCGTGAACTCTCCGCGCAATATGGCCCGGCCATTGTCGTCACCGACGACACACGCAAGGCGGCCGAACGCGGTTATGCTTTCCTCGAAGTCGATTTCATTGCGGCGGGTCCGCGCGACGAGCCGGTGAAGCTGTTCGCCATTCTCGGCAATCCGCTGGTGCGCGCCTCGCCGAAATTCCGCGCGCTGGCCACGTTCCACGATCACATCTTCGAATCCGTGCGCGCTCAGCAATGGGAAAAGGCCCGCGAGCTGATCGACCAGTGCCGCAAGCTCTCCGGCGCCAGCCAGAAACTTTACGACCTGCATCTGGCGCGCATCACGTGGTTCGAGAAACATCCGCCGGGCAGCGATTGGGATGGCGCCTTCCGTTCCATCCTGAAATAGAAACGCGCGCTAATCTTTCGCCTTGCCGTAAAGCGCAGCGGGCGCGCCGCTGACGCCGGCCCAATACTGGTCGCCATAAGAGAAGTGCCACCATTCTTCGGAATAGCCGACGAAGCCCGCGTCGCTCATCACCCAATGCAGCAGGCGGCGGTTGAAACGCGCTTCTTCATCGGAGAAGGACATCGCATTACCGTGCGTCTCCATGCGGTCGCGATGGGCAATAGGAGACGCATCGTCGAACAGCGATCCCATCCACAATTGCTCGCCGCCGATCCAGCGCAAGGTGAGATCAAGTGCCCCGCCGGTGGAATGTGGCGCGGGAGCATCTTTATTCGTCGTCGGCGCGGACCAGTAACGGCTCACTTCGCGCATCAATGCCTCGCCGGTGAGCGATGGATCGCGGCGTTGCAATTCCGCAGGCACCCACACGTCGTGGAAATAGGCCTGCACGGCGCGCGGGCGCCAGGCGTCGAAAACGAAGATCTCAAGCCCGAACGGATTAAGCCGCGCATTCACCTTGGCAAGGCGGTCCGCAACGGACGTGCGTGCCAGCAGATCGGGTACAGAACCGGCGATGCGGCGCCAGTAAGGCGGATTGCGTTCGGAATAATAAAAATTCTCGCCGGCGATGCCATGCGCATGAATATCCACCAGCGGTTCGGAAAACGCCGCACCCGCGCGATCTATCGGGATTTTCGCGCGCCAGCCCCGCGGAAGATTGCGGATCGCAGCCTGATCGGGAATGGGCCGCTCCCGCAATCCCTGCAACGAACCAAACGCTCTCATCTCGACAGGCCCGCGAATTTCGGCTGGACTATAGGCCCGCCATGACTGCCATCGAACATTATTTTCCGCATGACTACCGCGAAGCGCGCCACGCTTTCATCGTGGCAGCGGAGGCGGCCGGTCTCGGCGTTACCAGCCGCTTGCATCCGTCCGAGAAAGGCGCGGATGGAAAATCGCTGTTTCTCGACACCACCACCATCGGCCAGCGCGACGCGAAAACCGCGCTGTTGATGATTTCGGGAACGCATGGCGTGGAAGGCTATTTCGGTTCCGGCGCGCAGACAGGCTTGCTGCGCGAAGGCTTGGCCAAGCGCGCGCCCAACGGCGCGAAAATCGTTCTGCTGCATGCGCTCAATCCGTTCGGCTTTTCCTGGGACCGGCGCGTCAACGAAGACAATGCCGACATCAACCGCAATTTCGCCGATTTCAAGAATCCGCCGCCGAATGACGCCTATGACGAATTGCACGAGGCCATCGAACTCACCAGCCTGTCGCGCGCGGCGATGAAGACGGCCAATGCCGTGCTGCGCGCTTATTCGGACAAGCATGGCGTGTTCAAATTGCAGGAAGCGATCAGCGCCGGGCAGTACAAGCATCCGAACGGCGTTTACTTCGGCGGCGCGCGCGAAAGCTGGTCACATCTGATGCTGAAAGACGTCTTTCGCGAAGAGCTGAAAGGTATCGCGCGCCTCATCGTCATCGACTTCCACACCGGCCTCGGCGAGAGCGGCGCCGCGGAGATGATCACTGAGGACCTGCCGGGTAGCGATGCCTACAAGCGCGCCTCCGCGATGTGGGGCAATGTGCAATCCAGCGAAGCCGGCGAGTCGCTTTCGCCGCCGTTGCAGGGCACCATCGACCAGGCGGTCGCCAAATGGATGAAAGGCAAGGAGCTTACCTTCGCCGCGCTGGAAGTCGGCACCAAGCCGACGCGTGACGTGTTTGCCGCCATCCGCCGCGACAACTGGCTTCACCAGCACGCCCGGCCCAACGATCCGGACTGGCCCGGCGTGAAGCGCGAAATCCGCGATGCCTTTTATGTCGATACGCTGGAATGGAAACGCAGCGTCTGGGGTCATGCGACGAAGGCCGTGGATGCCGCATTGGCGGCGATTGCCTGACGCGCCGTGCGGGGCGTAGCTTCATCAAAACAAAGTTTCGAAGGGGAAGATCATGACATTGCGTACCATCGTTCCGGCTTCGGCCGCGCTTGTGCTTGCCTCGATGCTGGGCGCTGCGGGACCTGCGAATATTCCGCCAGCCGGTCCGATGCCGCCCGCGGACAATCAGAAGATCGCGTACAACATTTTCCACGATCTCGTCGAAATCCGTTCGGTCCACGCCGTCGGCACCAAAGCCACGGCCGATGTGATCGTTCGCTATCTGAAAGCCAACGGCTTCACCGACGCCGACATCCATGTCGCGCCGGAGACCAAATACCCCAACCAGGTGAATGTCGTCGTCCGCATCAAGGGCAAAGGCAGAGGCAAGCCCGTGATGTGGATTTGCCATATGGACGTTGTTGATGCACGGCCTGAGGACTGGACCTCGCCGCCCTTCAAGTTCACCGAGAAGGACGGCTATTTCTACGGCCGCGGCACATCCGACATGAAGGATGAAGACGCCGCCGCTGCCGCTGCACTGATCCGGCTCAAGAAAGAAGGTTACGTTCCTGATCGCGACATCGTTGTCGCTTTCACGGCGGACGAGGAAGTCGGGCTTGAACAGGATGGGCCGAACTTCCTGGTGAAGCAGCGCAAGGATCTCATTGGCGATGTCGGGCTCGTGATGAATCCCGATGGCGGATCGGGCGAGATCAAGAACGGCAAGCGCCTCGATTTCGCCGTTGAGACCGTCCAGAAAACCTACATGACATTCAAGATGGAGACGACGAACAAGGGTGGCCATTCCTCGGAGCCGCGCCCGGACAATGCGATCTACCAACTTGCGAACGGTCTCGTGAATCTTTCCAAATATGTTTTCCCTTATAAGACGAATGCAACGTCGCGCGCTTATTTCGCGGCCATTGCGAACAGGGCGAGCGGCCAGCGCCGGATCGATCTGCTCACGTTGTCGGCAGAGCCGGTGGACAACGCCGCCGCTGCGCGGCTGGCGCAGGATGTATCGCTCAACGCGATCCTACACACGACCTGCGTCGCCACCATGTTGAAGGCCGGTGTGCAGGAGAACGCGCTGCCGTCGAGCGCGGATGCCACGATCCAGTGCCGCGTTTATCCCGGCGAAAGCGTGGCGCAGACGCAGGCGACGCTGCAAAAGGTCGTTAGCGATCCCGGCATCAAAGTGAGCCTGCTTGAGCCGGTGCAGCCGGCGCCGGAAACCGTGCCCGATCCCAAGGTGATGGCGTCGGTGGCTAAGGTCGCTCGTGGCATGTGGGGCTACGATATCCCCGTGATGCCAACGATGGTGGCGGGGGCCAGCGATTCCATTTTCACCCGCGCGGCGGGCCTTCCGAGCTATGGCGTGGGCGGCGGCTGGAACGACGTCGATGACATCCGCATGCATGGCCGCGACGAGCGCAACGAGAAAAGCAATTTCTATCAGACCGTAGAGTTCACCTACCGGCTGATGAAAGAACTGACGATCGCGCAATAAGCACAATTTGCCGGGGCTGGCCGCGTTGCGCTATAGCAGCGCGGGTCAGCACCCGTAGCTCAGCTGGATAGAGCGCTGCCCTCCGAAGGCAGAGGTCACAGGTTCGAATCCTGTCGGGTGCGCCAGCCTTGGCTTCTTTCGAGGCATGAACAAAATGCAACGCCGCCGGTGCTGGCGCGTTACCCGCCTGGTCCGCCATATTGCGGGCAGACGGGCGCCCTCCGGCCGCCGAACGAGAGTCGCGGGGAACTCCGGCAATGTCCTTCTACGACCATGTCGCCAATACGGTACGGGCCGTCTTCGACCGTCGCCTTGAAGGACCGCCGATTCTCGAAGCAAAGCGCTATTTTCCGCAAGCCGGACTGTTCGTCGAAAACTGGGAGTCCATCCGCGCCGAGGCGCTTTCGCTCATCGGGCGGCTTTCCTCCGTACCGCGATTTCACGAATTGATGGCAGCGCAGGAAACCAATTCCGCGAATGACGATCGCGACTGGCGCATCTTCATCATGAAAGTCTATGGGCATGAAGTGAAACAGAACCTGGCGCGCTGCCCGGTGACGGCGCAGATCGTGCGGCAATGCCCGTCAGTTTTGTCCGCGTCATTCTCTTTTCTGGCGCCGGGCAAATATATTCCGCCGCATCGCGGGCCGTTTCGCGGCGTGATGCGCTTTCATCTGGGGCTGTCGATGCCGCCGGGCGATGACGGACTTCCCGGCTGCGTGATGAATGTGGACAATGTGCCTTACCGTCTCGGCAACGGCGACTCGCTGTTGTGGGATGACACCTACACCCATGAGCTGGTCAACCGCGCGGATGACGTGCGCGTCGCATTGTTGTTGGATGTGTGGCGGCCAGAAATGCCCGCCGACATGCGTGCGCTTTCGCATGCGATCGTTTCCGTCGCGCGGATCGGTGCGGCGCTGCAGCCCGCCGGCGCTTACGGCCGCTGACACCGAATGCAAACATCGCAAGCGCTGGAGCGCCTTCTGGACGAAGCGCCGCCGGACCGGATCAGCGTGGGCTGGATTGCGTCCAACCTTGAAAGTCGCTCTTTCGGATTCCTGATGCTGGTTCTCGCAATCGCCGGGCTGGTGCCCGGCATCGCATCGGTTTCGGGTTTTTTGCTCGCGATACCGTCTTTGCAAATGATTGCGGGCCGGAAGACAATTTCGTTGCCGGAATTTCTCTCAAGGCGATCCGCTTCCACCACGCGCTTCGCCAGATGGGTGCGCCGCCTACTTCCTGTTTTCTCCGCGATTGAGCAGATCGTACCGACGAGCGCCCATGGTAGATTGTTGGGCTTCACGCGGCTTATTGGAATTGTGGACTTTCTGCTTGCCGTCGCGATCATCATGCCGGTGCCGTTTGCCTATATTCCGCCGACATTGGCCATCATCGCGATCTCCTTCGCGCAGATCGAAGACAGCATTCCCCTTCTCGTCATCGCTTTTGTGCTCGCAGCGGTGGCGATTGCCTTCGTCGGTCTGGTAAGCTGGGAAGTGCTGGAGTTCCTGCTTCATCTGATAGGGTTGTAAGGCGATCAGGATTGAGTGCACGCGTTTGGGTTTGTTCCGCCATGCTTCGTCTGACCGAAATCAAGCTGCCGCTGGGCCACGCGCCGGATGCGTTGACCTCCGCTGTTGCGAAACGCCTGCGCGTTCCGCCGGGCGACATTCTGAGCCAGACCGTCATTCGCTGTGGCCATGACGCGCGCAAGAAATCGGCGATTGCGCTGATCTATACCCTCGACGTCGCCGTGAAAGACGAAGCGGCGGTGCTCGCGCGGGCCAAAGGCGACGCGCATATTCGTCCCGCGCCCGATACCGAATACAAATTCGTCGCGCATGCGCCGGAGGGTCTGACGGAGCGCCCCCTCGTGATCGGCGCGGGGCCTTGCGGATTGTTTGCCGGATTGATCCTCGCGCAGATGGGCTTTCGACCCATCATTCTGGATCGCGGCAAGGTGGTGCGCGAACGCACGCAAGACACATGGGGCCTGTGGCGCCGCTCGGTTCTCAATCCGGAATCCAATGTGCAGTTCGGCGAAGGCGGCGCGGGCACCTTCTCGGACGGTAAGCTCTACAGCCAAATCAAGGATCCGCGTTTCCTCGGCCGCAAGGTTTTAACCGAATTCGTGAAAGCCGGCGCGCCGGAGGAAATCCTTACCGCCGCCAAGCCGCATATCGGCACGTTCCGGCTTGTGAAGATGGTGGAGAGCCTGCGCGCCACCATCGAAAGCCTCGGCGGCGAATATCGCTTTCAGCATCGCGTCGACGATCTGGATATCGAAATCGGAAAAGACGGCGCGCGCCAGTTGCGCGGCGTGACGCTGGCAAGCGGAGATCACATCGCGGCGCGCCATGTCGTTCTGGCGGTCGGCCACAGCGCGCGGGACACGTTTCACATGCTTGTCGAGCGCGGTGTCGCCATCGAAGCCAAGCCGTTCTCCGTCGGTTTTCGCATCGAGCATCCGCAATCCTTGATCGATCGGGCACGCTTCGGCGCCAGCAAGCAGGAATTGGGCGCGGCGGATTACAAGCTGGTGCATCACGCATCGAACGGCCGTGACGTTTACAGCTTCTGCATGTGCCCAGGCGGCACTGTCGTCGCCGCGGCGTCGGAACCGGGCCGCGTCGTCACCAATGGCATGAGCCAATATTCGCGCAACGAGCGCAACGCCAATGCCGGAATCGTTGTTGGCATCACCCCCACCGATTATCCCGGCGGACCCCTGGCGGGAATCGCATTCCAGCGCCATTGGGAAGGGCGCGCCTTCGTTGCGGGCGGCGAAAACTACAATGCGCCCGCGCAACGCGTCGGCGATTTTCTGGCGGGCCGTGCATCGACAGTCTTGGGCGATGTCATTCCGTCCTATCGTCCCGGCGTGACGCCGACCGATCTGTCGTCATGCCTGCCGGATTATGCGATCCTCGCCATTCGCGAGGCGCTCATCGCCTTCGGCAAACAGATCAAAGGCTTCGATATGGACGATGCGGTACTGACCGGCGTGGAGACGCGCACGTCCTCTCCCATTCGTATCGGGCGCGGCGATGATTTCCAGAGCCTGAACACGCGCGGATTGTTTCCCGCCGGAGAAGGCGCCGGATTCGCGGGCGGAATCCTTTCGGCAGGCGTGGACGGCATCAAAGTCGCGGAGGCTATCGCAAGAAGCATGTTGGAGACTTCCAATAAACAAACCGCCGTCGCTGCCCAATAATGCGCGGTAGAGCTTAGGATTTCCGCGTGATGGATCGTCTTCTCTATCTTTTTGTGTTGGTGTTCGCTGCCAGCCTCGCGCTGGCGTCGCCGTCGCGCGCTGCGGAAGGTAACAGTCGCGATTTCACCGAATGCACGAACTGCCCGGTGATGATCGGCATTCCCGCCGGGCGTTTCGTGATGGGAAGCCCCAAAAGCGAACCGGGGCGCTTCGATGCGGAAGGCCCGCAGCACATCGTCAGCGTCGGCGCCTTCGCGCTCGGCAAATACGATGTGACGAGCGAAGAATTCCAGCTCTTTCTGCAGGACACGGGCTATCAGCCGGAGCCTTGCAACAAGATCACCAATATGAAGTGGCATAGCCCGCGCAAAGGATTCGCCTATCCGCCGGAAGATGTTGAGCCGCCGAAATGGCCGGCGGTATGCCTCGACTGGAAGGACGCCGGTGCCTACATCGCGTGGTTGAACGCGCGCGTGCGCAAAGAGCATCCATCGATTGCTTACAAGCCGGCCGGACCGTACCGGTTGCCGAGCGAAGCGGAATGGGAATATGCCGCGCGCGGCGGCACCACGACCGCGCGCTGGTGGGGTAGCGATGTCGGCACCGGCAATGCCAATTGCAATGGCTGCGGCAGCCAATACGACTTCCACGTTCTTTCCGACGTCGATGCGTTCAAGCCCAATCCGTTCGGGCTTTACGGCGTGCTCGGCAATGCGTGGCAGTGGACAGCGGATTGCTGGCATCCAAGCTATGTCGGCGCGCCGAAGAATGGCGGCGCGTGGATGAGCGGCGACGACTGCACCAAGCATGTGATCCGTGGCGGCTCGTGGGACAACACGCCAATCTTCGTCCGTTCCGCCACCCGCAGCGGCTCGACGCCAGATGGCGGCGAGTACGACTATTCCAGCCTCTCCGGATTCCGTGTCGCGCGCGATCTGCCGTGACCCCCTCCGGCGCTGCGCGCCGTCCATACGCTGCCGCTATGGACCCCCCATAAACGGGGGAGGAAATTTAGCGAAGGGTGTCGCGCGGGTTGAGATCGAGCGTGAAATCGATTCCGTCTTTCGGTGCGCCATCCGGCAACTTGAACGGTGCCGACAGCAGCACCGCGTTGCGGGCGCTGAGCGCCACATCCCGATAAACCTTGTCCGTCACGTAGCGATGATGGTCCATGATCTCCGCCACGATCACCACGCCGTGTCCTGTCAGCGAGACACGGAGCGGGATTGAGATATTGCGATTGCCCAAGGTCGAGAAATCGAACACCCAGCGGCGCAGGATCTGCGCGCGGATGTAGTCGCGCACGCTATAGACCGTCGCCGTTCCGGAGGCCGCGCCATTGGTCGTCGCCAGGTCGTCCGAAGCGCCGTTCTCGACTTTCAGATCGGAATCCGGCTGGCGAAGCTTGGATAGATTCTTGAGCTGCACCTCCAACTCATCCTTAGGCGCCTTCGTCTTGTTGGGCGCATAGGCTTCCGGCTTGGGCGCACCAGCGGGACCTTTCATCGCCTTCTGCTGTGGCACGGCTGCCTTGATGGGCGCCGGTGGGGCCGTCGTCTGATCGCCCAGTTGCACGACATCGACGGGCAGAAACGGCGGCTGCCTCTGCGTGATCTGCTGTGCGCTGCGCATGAAGAGGAACAGGATCAAGAACAGCACAAGGCCGTGCAGCAGCAATGAGCCCGCGACGGCGGGGCCCATCTCCACAAGGCGGCCGTGACGCGCGCGAAACTGCGCCGTTGCCGTTTTCAACTTATTCGACACTTCCTGAAACATGCTGGCCCGGTTCGTCACCGCGCAAAATCCGCACTTCGGCACGGGGAAGTAAAGCGCAGCTCACGCTTCCGTTACATGCCTTGCAAAGCTGACAGGATCACCAGGGCGGGCTATTTTGTATTTCTTTGTCGCTCTCTCTGTTTTTGTGCACCCTGCCATGTCGCAAAACGGTTGCGGGCGGCCTGAGCGGGCGTAATATCCCCGCCTTCATAAAGGGGCACCGGCGTGTCGCGTCCGTTCTTCCCGCCCCGGAGCAATCCACATCCGGCCTGTCCGGAGCACCAAGGGGACTATCGATGAAACGTGTTTATGGGCTGGTGGCGACGGCGGCGCTGGTGGTGACGGCGGCTATCGCTTTCGCCGCAGATGCACCCGCGCCAGCGGACAACGGCAAGGCATCCGAACTCTATTCGGGCAAGTTCTTCAAAGCCGAAGAATCTGTGACCAGCGGATCGGCCGCGGGCATCTCCTACAAGACCATTGCTGGCACGCTCGTCGTCCATCCGAACGACTGGAACGATGCGGCGCAAAACGGCGGCAGCAAGAACCCTGACGCCAAGGCCGATGAATCCTCGGCCGAAGCGTCGATGTTCTTTGTCTATTATTCCAAGACCGGCGCACCACCGGCGAGCCGCCCAATCACCTTTATCTATAATGGCGGTCCGGGCTCCTCGACCGTGTGGCTGCACATGGGCGCCTTCGGCCCCAAGCGCGTGGTGACGGCGGACGACACGCATACCGCAGCCGCGCCTTATCAGCTGATCGACAATGGCTCGACCCTGCTCGACGCCAGCGACCTGGTCTTCATCGATGCGCCGGGCACTGGCTTTTCCCGTATCGCCGGCAAGGACAAGGAGAAGGCGTTTTACGGCGTCGATCCGGATGCACAGGCGTTCGCCACGTTCATCCAGGAATTCCTTTCCAAATATAACCGCTGGAACTCGCCGAAATATCTCTTCGGTGAAAGCTATGGCACGCCGCGCTCTTCCGTCGTCATCAACGATCTGGAGAACAACCGCGCCGTCGACTTCAATGGCGTGATCCTGCTTTCGGCGATCTTGAACTTCGATCTTTCGGTCGACGGTCCCGAAACCAATCCCGGCGTGGATCTCCCCTATGAGATCGCGCTGCCGACCTATGCGGCGACGGCGTGGTATCACAACAAGATTCCGGGGCAGAAGCCGAAGGATCTCACTCCCTTCGTGCAGAACGTCGAGCGGTTCGCTATGGGTGAATATGCGATGGCGCTCAGTGCCGGAGCCTCGCTGTCGCCCAAGCGCAAGATGGATATCGCAAACAAGCTGCACAACGTCACCGGCTTGCCGGTGTCGTATATCCTCAAAGCCAATTTGCGCATCGATGGCGGCGAATTCGAGAAGAACCTGCAGGACGATCAGGGTTTGACCACTGGCCGTCTCGACACGCGCTTCTCCGGGCCCTCGCTCGATCCGTTGAGCAAGGAAGCCGATTACGATCCGCAATCCTCCGCGATCAGCTCAGCCTATGTCTCGGCATTCAACTATTATGTCCGTAATCAGCTGAACTATGGCATGGGCAAGACCTACAAGCCGGAGATCGACGTCTTCAAATGGTGGGAGTTCAAGCACCAGCAGCCGGGCGCAGGCTTCGCGTTCCCGGGCGCAACGAACGTGATGCCGGATCTGGCCAATGCGATGAAGCAGAACCCGAACCTGAAGGTGATGCTGAACGGCGGCTATTACGATCTCGCCACGCCTTACTACGAAGGCTGGTACGAGATGCATCACCTGCCGATCCCAGACAAGCTGCAGAGCAATATCCAGTATCACTACTATCCTTCCGGCCACATGGTGTACGCGCATGAGGAATCGCTGAAGGAATTGCACGATGCGGTCGCAGGTTTCATCCGCTCGACCAGCAATGTGAAGTAACGCACCTGCCGAAGGGCTGCGCCAACAGCGCGGCCCTTCGTTTTTCTCCCGCGCGCGGAAATTTCGGGGCTTCCGCGAGTGCTCAAATCAACCAGTCCGGCTTTGAAGCCGGTGGAAAGGATTGCCCTGTGAAACGTGCCTATTTCTTCGCAGCTCCCGCTGCCATTGCCCTGATTGCCGCCGTTGCCTTCGCTGCCGACGCGCCCGCGCCCAAGACCGATGCGAAGCCCGATCTTTATTCCGGCAAGTTCTTCAAATCCGAAGAATCCGTGACCAACGGCTCCGTCAACGGAATCGGTTATCGCGCTGTTGCCGGCACGCTGGTCGTTCATCCGCAGGATTGGGACGACACCGCGCAGAATGGCGGGGCGAAGAATCCCGATTCCAAGAAAGACGAGTCTTCGGCCGAAGCGTCGATGTTCTTCGTCTATTACGCCAAGAACGGCGGCGAGAACCGCCCGATCACCTTCGTCTTCAACGGCGGCCCCGGTTCGGCCACCGTGTGGCTGCACATGGGAGCTTGGGGCCCCAAGCGTGTGGTGACGGCAGACGACACCCACACGCCGGCCGCGCCCTATCAGCTCGTCGACAATGGCCAGACACTGCTCGATGCCAGCGATCTCGTCTTCATCGACGCGCCGGGCGCCGGCTTCAGCCGCATCGCCGGCAAGGACAAGGACAAGGCGTTCTATGGCGTTGATGTCGACGGACACGCCTTCGCCGCGTTCATCCGCGAATTCCTGTCCAAATATAATCGCTGGAATTCGCCCAAATATATTTTCGGCGAAAGCTATGGCACCCCGCGTGCGTCCGTGCTGGTCAACGATCTGGAGACCGAGGACGCCATCGATTTCAATGGCGTGATTCTGCTGTCGCAGATCCTGAACTACGACTTTTCGGTGGACCGGCCAGCGAGCAATCCCGGCATGAACATGCCCTATGCGATCGCCCTGCCCACCTATGCGGCGACAGCGTGGTATCACAATGCGCTGCCGGGTCAGAAGCCGAAGGATCTTCCGTCCTTCCTGCACACCGTCGAGCAATTCGCGATGGGGCCGTATCTTATGGCGCTCGATCGCGGCGCCAGCCTGCCCGATGCGCAGCGCAACGCCCTTGCCCAGCAGCTGCACAAGATCACTGGCCTGCCGGTCTGGTATCTGCTGAAGGGCGATCTCAAGATCGATGGCGGCGAATTCCGCAAGATGCTGCTCGACTCCAGCGACATGGCGACGGGCCGTCTCGATACGCGCTTCTCCGGCCCCAACCTCGATCCACTAAGCCAGCGCAGCGAATATGATCCGCAATCCTCGGCGCTGAGCTCGGCCTACATCTCCGCGTTCAATGGTTACGTCCGCAATCAGCTCAATTACGGCCAGGGCAAAATGTATTTGGCAACGGCGCCGGGCGCGAACCGTACCTGGGATTTCAAGCATTCGGCGCCGGGCGCGCGCTTTCCGTCACGCGGCGCCATGAACGTGATGCCGGATCTGGCCAATGCAATGAAGCAGAACCCGAACCTGAAGGTGATGCTGAATGGCGGCTATTTCGATCTGGCCACACCTTACTACGAAGGCTGGTACGAAATGCATCAGTTGCCGATCCCGCGAAATCTGCAGGCCAACATCAGCTACCACTACTATCAATCAGGCCACATGGTTTACGCCCATCAGGACTCGCTGCAGGAAATGCACGATGCCGTCGCGGCGTTCATTCGCTCAACCAGCAATGTGAAATAATCCACTTGAGACGCATCGGGGCGGCGCGCGATTGCGTGGCCGCCCTTTTTGTTGCCAATGTTCCGGCATGAGCGAACCCGCAAATTCCGACGAAATCGTCGTCGTGGAGGCCATCGGCCCTTCCCTGACGCTTGTTCCCGCCGTCAGCGCCATCATTCTGGGATCGCTGGCACTTCTGATGGTGGGCGTCATGCCCGCGCTTCTCGGCGCGCTCGCCGACAGCGGGCGGCTCTCCGCCGCCGGTATCGGCCAATGCGCGACGCTGGAAAGCCTGACGATGGGATTGTGTGCCGGCATTAGTGGCGCCTTCCTCAAGGCGCGGCATCTGCGCTGGATCGCGGCGGGCGCATCGCTCGCACTGGCGCTGCTCGATTTCGGCTCGATGTCGGCCAGCGGTAGCGGCGTTCTGATCGTCCGTACTTTGGCGGGCATTCCCGAAGGCATCCTGCTCTGGATCACCGTGGGCATGATCGCACGCACCGAAACGCCGGAGCGCTGGGCCGGATTCTTCTGGACCTCGATCGTTTCGTGCCAGCTGCTGCTGGCGCTGTCCTTCGTCTACATTATCCCCCATTTCGGCAGCGAAGGCGGCTTCGCGGCGCTGGGACTGACGGCGCTCTGTGGCTTGGCGGCGGCGGCCAAGGCTCCCAATTTCTACGCCAATTTACCCGTCAATCCCGGCGAGAGCGGCGCGCCGCCCTTGCGCGGCTGGTGGGCGCTGTTCGCGACGCTTCTCTTCACGGCCGCCTCCGGCGCGGTGCTGATCTATCTGCAGCCTATGAGTCACGAAGCCGGGCTGAACGCCGATGTGGCGCGGACCTCGCTATGGGTCTCACTCGCGGCGCAAGTCGCCGGCGGCTTCCTCGCCACCGCGCTGGCAGGGCGGGTCCACTGGTTCACGGTCTTCTGCTGCTCGACGGTGCTGTTCATCAGCGGCTGGTTCACGCTCACGATCCATCCGCCGGCATGGCTCTTCATCACGGCCAATGGATGGATTGGGCTGGTGATCGTTCTGATCGGACCATTTCTCGTACCCATGACCATCGAGGCCGATCCCTCGCGCCGCACCGCAATGCAGTCTGGCGCCACGCAATTGCTTGCCGGCGCGCTCGGGCCGGCACTCGCATCTCTCATTGTCAGCGATGCTGATGTATTCGGTGCGGTGTGGCTTGGAACGGGACTGATCCTCAGTGGCTTGACGTTGATGGGCGCATTGCATTTTACCGCTCTGCGTGCGCGCAAAAATTTTCAGGCGGCGTGACGTTTTGCCGTTGCGATTGGAACTATCGCGCGCATGATCCGTTGCCGGGGCGGGCGTACTGATCCGCATCCTTCAACGGAGACATTCATGGCGAAGAAGAAATCCCGCAAAGCGAAGAAGGCGGCCAAGCGACCGGCGGCAAAAGCAAAGAAGAGCAAGAAAGCCAAAAAAGCAAAGAAGGCCGTCGTCCGCAAAGCATCCAAGCGCACTGCCGCGAAGAAAGCGAAACGTCCCGCCGCGAAAGCCACAAAGCGCCCCGCCAAAAAGGCGCGCAAGACCGGGGACGTGACCGGCGAGGGCAACTACACCGCATCGCGCGAATTCCGCAAAGACGAGGAAGCTTTTGTCCGCGCCAATCGCGGGCGCATTGCCGAAATGGGCAAGAACGCAGAGCGTGCCCTGGAGGGGCCGGAGGGGGACGAGTTGCGGAAGGCCGAGGACGAGGCGCGTGCACACGCCCGCGACTAGCGCGGTTTGTATGAAATTTAGACTACAGACCGGCGGCGCATCTTCCGCGCCGCCGGTTTTGTCTTAGGATCGCCCCGACCGTTTTGGTCAGATTCTCTGGGGAGATGTTTTCATGAAAACGTTTGTCAAAACAGGCATCGGTGCCGTTGTTCTGGGCACCGTTCTGGCGTCCGGCGTGCTCATCGGCGAAGCGATGGCTTATCAGGAGCATATGCATGCCGCGCTCGATGCGCTTCGCACCGCGCGCAGCGAGCTGCAGGCTTCCGAAGCCAACAAAGGCGGTCATCGCGAACGGGCCATGGACCTCGTGGACCGGGCGATCGAACAGGTGCAGGCCGGCATGGACTACGCCCGCTGATAGAGTTGGTGTCCCCGCTCACCTGGGTGGGCGGGGTTTCTTTTCAGATATCGCTGGCGTCTAGCCAGAGCTTGGCGAGATGCTCCAGGCCCATCCGGTCCTCGGCATCGAAACGCGCATAGATCGGGGCGTCGATATCCAAAACCCCGACGACCTTCCCGTTCTTGATCAGCGGAATGACGATTTCAGACCGGGAGGCGATGTCACAGGCGATGTGGCCGGGGAATTTCTCCACGTCCTCTACGACCAGCGTCTCGCGCCGGGCCGCTGCGGTACCGCATACGCCTTTGCCCATCGCGATGCGCACACAGGCTGGACGGCCCTGGAAGGGACCAAGCATCAGAATATCGTTCTTCAGGAAATAGAATCCGGACCAGTTGAGATCGTCGAGGCTGGTGAAGATCAACGACGAGAGATTTGCGGCATTGGCGACGGCATCGCGCTCGCCGCGAAACAATCCCTCCGCCTGCAGCGCGAGATCGTGGAAGATCTCGCGCTTGGTGCCGGTGGGTTTTTCGGCAGTGAAAGTCACGCCTTGGGCTCGAATTTGAGCGCCGCGCCGTTCATGCAGAAACGTTGGCCGGTAGGCTGCGGCCCGTCCGGAAAAACATGGCCCAGATGGCCGCCGCAATCGGCGCAATGCACTTCGGTGCGCTCCATGCCCAAAGTGCGATCGGTCGAGGTGCCCACGGCGCCATCTTTCGCCTTGTAGAAGCTCGGCCAGCCGGAGCCGCTCTCGTATTTCGCGTCCGACTCGTAGAGCGCTTTCCCGCAACCAGCGCAGTGATAGAGGCCTTCGCGTTTTTCGTGATTGAGCGGATGGCTGCCGGCGGGTTCGGTGCCGTGTTTGCGCAGCACGCGATAGGCGGCGGAATCGAGGGTCTGCTGCCACTCTTCGTCGGTCTTGCCGACGGGATAATTTTTGGGACCAGTCATTGTCAGTTCCTTCTTGTTCTTCTTGCATCCCTATTCGCGCGAAGAACACCGAATATTACGGGCAGTTTACTCGCCCGCGGTCGTGATCACCATCTTGAGCGTGTCGCTCATTTTGCCTTTGTTGCCGAAATCCCAGTTCCCGCCAAAGCCGATATCGTCGATCTTCCAGCCGTCTGCGCTGTTCGCCAGATAGACCGTGTCCGTCCAGCTGAAAGGCTTGTCCTTCGGGTTGGCCGTCTTGCCGGGATCATAGGTCAGCTGGATGGCACAATGCCCGGCTTTTGTGTCGCCCGTGCAGGTTCCGATCTTGTAAGCCGTCGCGCCCTCGAAATTGGAGGTGAAAAGATCGCCCTCGACCAGAGGCGGGGTATTCTTGTTTGCGCTGGCGAATTTGTCCTCGGCGGCGTCGGCCTGAACCAACATTCCATTCAATCGATCCGAGATATAGGGCGCGTATTTGGCGCGGCCCTTCACATCCGGAATGCCGTCCGACGGATGGAAGGTCGAATAAACGGCGTAGAAGCCTGTCGCCGTCTTTGCCATTGCGTCGCTGTCGGCGGCGTGGGCCTGCGATGCGAGCGCCACAAAAGCGAACGCCGTGAAGGCGGATCTCGCGCTCATCGGGATTTCAGCAGGTCGCGGATTTCGCGCAGCAGTACGACATCTTCCGGCGGCGGGGGCGGCGTGACGTCGGCGGGAAGCGGCTTGGTTTGCAACCGGTTGATGGCGCGGATGAGCACGAAAAGTGCGATGGCGATCACGAGGAAATTGATGATGGTGTTGATGAAGACGCCATAGTTTATCGTCACCGCGCCTACCTTCTGTGCTTCAGCCAGTGTGGCCGCGGCGGGGCCTTTGAGGGTGACGAAGAAATTGGAGAAGTCGATGCCGCCCATCGCCCAGCCGACCGGTGGCATGATGACGTCCTTTACCAGCGAATTGATGATGGCGCCGAACGCCGCGCCTATGACGACACCGACCGCAAGATCGATGACGTTGCCGCGCATGGCGAATTTCTTAAATTCCTCGAACATGCCGATCTCCGCAAGGACCGGGAAACGCTAATCCGCGGACCGCAACCGGACAAGCATGGCGAAAATCGCCCATGCCACGATGCCTCCGGCGATAACGCCCAGGCTATTGGCCAATTCATCGAATGCGCTCATGTCGCGGCCGATCATGCCCTGAATAATCTCCAGCGCTGCGCCCATGACAATCAGGCCAAACATCGCCCAGAGCGCCCGCTTCGAAGCGCCAAAACCCATAACCGCCAGCGCGGAGAGAATGAAATAAGCCGTAAAATGAAGGGCCTTATCCCAGATCTGCGGCGCGCCTCGGGACGGACCGAGCTCGCCTCCGATAACGCCTGCCAGTGCAGGCAGGAACAGGATCGCGCTCCGGCGCGAGACTTTTTTTGAAAAACTTTCAACCGGCGCGAGATGCTTTTCCATCTACCCTGCCTAGGGGGAAACGGATGAGAAGGGAAGATCAGGGAGTAAGCGCGATGCGGAAGAGAAGGCCGAGGCTCGAGGATTCGATTGTCAGGTCCGCGCCGATTTGCTTCGTCAATGCGCGGATCAGCTTGAATCCGACACCTCCATCTTTCTTCTCGTTGAAATTCTCCGGAAGTCCGACCCCATCGTCATAAATCTCGACGAAACTGCGGCCCTTCGCATCGCGCCCGCAGCCGACATAAATCTGGGTCGGCAGGCCCGAAGGATGGGCGTGTTTGATCGCGTTCATCACGATCTCGTTGACAATCAAAGCGATGGTTTGCGCTTTTTCGGGCGAAACAAAGCATTTTTCGCCGAGCCCGTAAGCGATCCCCGCGCGGTTGCATAGCGAAAGCGATGACATCACCGCGCTGCAGCTTTCAACAAGATAGGCGGCAATATCGATTTCGTCTTGGTGCGGCGCATCGGCGAGCTTGCGGTGCAGATGGCTGACGCTGAGAATCTTGCCGGCCAGATCCTGCAGGATCCCTTGGACCGCGGAACGCGGCAGTTGCTCGGGCCCACGCGCGAGGGCGGAGGCTTGGATCTGAACCATGCCGACGATCATCGACAGATGATTCGCGATCCGATGATTGGCCTCGCGGACAAGTTCGTCGTTGGCGAATAGGGAAAAGCTCTCGGCGGAGAGTGTATCGAGTGTTTCCAGCGTTTCGAGCGCGGCCATTGGGGCCTCCTCTGTTTAAGGGCTCACATTACGCCGACTCAATCTCCAAAACAAGAAAAGTCGTAATGATATCAATGAGTTATATGCAAACTCTGGGTGCTTTCGGCCTTCTCAGCATGGAACTCACTTGTGAGAAAGCGCGTTACCTTGGCGGAGTGAGACTATACAGCAAAATGAGTAGGTGGTGTATAGTTCGGGCGTGAAGGGACCGAGGATGAAGGCGATGAACGATCTCACGCGTGGGGAGCGTTTGCAGATCATGCTGACGAAAGAAGAGATTGAGGCGCTTGATACCTGGCGCTTTCAGAAACGCATGCCCAGCCGGGCCGCCGCGATCCGCGAATTGTTGAAACGCGGCTTGGCGGCCGAAGGCTTCGACCAGGCCGCCATCGGCAGCCGGTCGCAGGATTATGGCGTTACCGAGGAAGAACCGGCTCGCCGCGGCAAAAGCAATGGTGACGGCGCAGGCTCCGAGGGCTGATTCGCCGGCCGCTTGAAACCCCCAACTTTCCCGTATATGACCCCCGCTCCTTCGGGGCCGCCTGGCGCAAGGGCATGCCAGGGCGACCCGTAAAGGCTACCGCGCTTCAATGCGCTCAGGAGACCGAAATGCCCAAAATGAAGACCAAGTCGGGCGCCAAAAAGCGCTTCAAATTCACTGCGAACGGCAAGATCAAGACGGGCCAGACCGGCAAGCGCCACCGCCTGATCTCGAACTCGCCGGCACGGACCCGCGATCTGCGCGGCACCGCCGTGCTTTCGCATTCCGAAACCCAGCGCGTGAAGCGCTGGATGCCGTACGGCTAAGGGAGGACTGATCCATGTCACGTGCTCCGCGCTCCGTACCGAGCCACGCCCGCCGCAAGAAGGTCCTGAAAGCCGCCAAAGGCTTTCGCGGACGCCGCAAGAACAACATCACCACGGCGAATGCCGCGGTCGATCGTTCGATGCAGCACAACTACATTGGCCGCAAGCTGAAGAAGCGCAATTTCCGCGCCCTTTGGATTCAGCGCATCAATGCCGCCGTGCGCGAACATGGCGTCACCTACAGCCGATTTATCAGCGGGCTCGCGAAGGCCGGCATCGAAATCGACCGCAAGGTGCTTTCCGATCTGGCTATCCATGAGCCCGCCGCCTTCAAGGCTCTGGTGGATCAGGCCAGCAATTAAGTCGCCACATCTCCATCGGAGCGGCGGCCTTGGCATCAGCCCAAGGCCGTGCTTTTCAATGCTTTCCGATTGGGGTTTTTCATGAGCGATATTCAAGCACTCGAACGTGAGCTTCTCGCGAGCATCGACTCCGCGAAGGACGAAGCCGCGCTTGAGGCGATCCGCGTTTCGGCCTTGGGCAAGAAGGGCTCGGTCAGCGAGCTTCTGAAAACGCTGGGTGGCATGCTGCCCGACGAGCGCAAGGTGCAAGGCCCGATCATCAACGCGCTGCGCGACAAGGTGGCCGAGGCCATCGCCGCCAAGAAGACCGCACTCGCCGATGCCGCGCTCGATGCGCGTCTCGCCACCGAACGTGTCGATGTCACGCTACCGATCCGCCCTGAGCCGCAAGGCACCATCCATCCGGTATCGCAGGTGCTGGACGAAGTGACGGCGATCTTCGCCGATCTGGGTTTCGCCATCGCCGAAGGCCCGGATGTCGAATATGACGACTACAACTTCACCAAGCTGAACATCCCGCCGGATCATCCCGCACGGCAGATGCACGACACCTTCTATGTGGGAAAGCAGAAGGACGGATCGAGCCACGTCCTGCGCACCCACACCTCGCCGGTGCAGGTGCGCACCATGCTGTCGCAAAAACCGCCGATCCGCATCATTTCGCCGGGCCGCACCTATCGCGTGGACAGCGACGCGACCCATTCGCCGATGTTTCACCAATATGAAGGCCTGGTGATCGACGAGACATCGACGCTCGCCAATCTGAAATGGGTACTGGAGGAATTCTACAAGGCGTTCTTCGAAGTCGATTCGGTCGAGCTGCGCGCGCGGCCGAGCTTCTTTCCATTTACAGAACCGTCGGTCGAATGGGATCTGCGTTGCGACCGCTCGGTGCCCGGCAAGATCACTTTCGGCACTGGCAACGACTGGCTGGAACTGGCCGGCAGCGGCATGGTCAATCCGCGCGTGCTCGACATGTGCGGCATCGACTCCACGAAATATCAGGGCTTCGCCTTTGGTGGCGGCCTCGATCGTTTGGCGATGCTGAAATACGGCATCCCGGACATTCGCCCGTTCTTCGAATCTGACCTGCGCTGGCTCAGGCATTACGGATTCTCGGCCTTCGACATCCCGACTCTGGA
>DASXHQ010000092.1:0-3225 GCA_036488415.1 Rhizomicrobium sp. | reverse complement strand
GGCGCGGAACTGGCGTTCGAGCGCAGCGGGCCGGAGCGTTATCTTTCATCCCTGCGCCTCTTCCTCGAATTCCTGCGCATGGTGGACGACACTCCGACGGAAGCGGAACGCTTGTTGATCGGCCGAATGACGGCGGAGATGTGGACGCTACGGCAGATGTCGCTGTCGGTGACGGGCGAATTGCAAGCCGGAAAATCGCCGGCGGTTGCTGCGTCCATCGTGAAAGACATCGGCACCACACTGGAACAGGCGATGCCGAAAGAGATTCAGGCTATAGCGCGCGACGATGTCGATCTGTCGGTAAGCAATCCTTTTACCGATGTTCTGGCCTATCTTTTGCAGACCGCGCCGTCGTTCTCGCTTCGTGGCGGCACGCGGGAAATCTTGCGCGGCATCATCGCGCGCGATCTGGGCTTGCGTTAGCGCTGATAGGTTAGACCTACTTCCCACATGCGCGGTTCGCCGTAAGAGATCGTGTCATCCGCGGCCTGCGCCGTGGCGATGTTGGCGTTCGTTGCGTTCTCCACGGCGACGAAGGCAGCGAGCGAAGGCGTCAGCGAATAGGCGGCCTTCACGTCCAGCACAAAAGCGGAGCCGAGGCGCATGGTGTTTTGGTCGTCCTCGAAACGGGCGCTTTCCCAGTGCAGATCGGCATCGAGCTTCAGCTTGTCGAACGGCAGCCACGTCGCGCCGCCGGTGATGGTCACGGGCGGGGCTTGCGCGGGGCGATTGCCGGTGAGCGACGGCAGGCCCGCCGGAATGACCGAGGGATTTTCCTGCACCCGCGCATCGGTGAGGGAGAAGGCTGCGCGCAGCGAGAACGCATCGTTCATACGCCATGCCGCGTCGCCTTCGAGGCCGAGCGCCTTCACATCGCCCGCATTCTCGCGCTGGAAGGTCACGCCGGCGGGCGACGATGCGATAGTCACGTTGGCGACAGCATCATGAATCTTGTTCCAGAAGCCGGTGAGATTCCAGGTGACATCGTTGCCGACCGCGCCACCCCAACCGATTTCTGCGCCATAGAGTTTCTCCGGCTTCAGCCCTGCATTGGCCGTTGTGGTGTTGTTGCCGACGCGGAACGGGCGATAGAGCTCGTTCAGAGTCGGTACGCGGAAGCCTTCATAGGCCGCAACACGCAGATACTGGTCATCGAAGATCGCACGCCGCATGCCGGCGCGGGCGGTGGGCACCGTGCCTTCGCGGCCCTTGAAGTCGCTGTCGAGCAGCACGGCATTGGTCGCACGGACCGATTGCACGAGATGGCCCTGGGCGGTGGACCAGTAGTCGGCGCGAACGCCCAAGGTTAGCAGCCACAGCCCGTCGTCATAGGCACCCTCGCCGTAGAGGCCGCCGATGGTTTCCTTGCCGCCCGAGCGGCGTTTGTCCGCGAAGTCCGTGCCACTGAAAAGATAGAACTCGCGGGATTCGCCGCTGTTCACGCGAATGTCGCCGCCCGCTTCCCAACGGAAATGTCCGTTCGATCCGGTCAGCGCCGCGTTGCCGCCGAGGCCGAGCGCGGGCGTCGCATATTGATCGTTCGCCGGAGTGGCGGTGCTGCGCGGCGCAGGAAAGGAAGGCACCGAGGCGGAGGTGTTCATGAACCCGCTGTCGATGAACCAGCCCTGCAAACGCCAGCCGAGATGATTGCCTTCGTTCGGTCGCGAGAGCGTGACACTTCCGATCCAGTCTTTGGCTTCGGATTCTACGGTCTGAATACCGCCGCCGCGCGCATCGTCGTAATATTCGGCGCGGGCCGAGAGCGTGATGCCATCGCTCAACCGCTGCTGTGCGCGCAGGCTGGCTTCGCCGCTGTCGATCCAGAGGTGATTGTCGGCGGGGCCGCGACGCGGTGGGCGGATGGGTATCCAGCCGTTGGAGCGTTCGCCCGCGGCGCTGGCGAAAAGATCGAAGCTGCCACTCTGAACGCCACCGCTGGCACCGGCACGTACCGTGCCGCGACTTCCATACGATGCGTCGGCAATCGCAATGCCCTCGGTCGTGTCGCGTTCGGTGAGAAGGATCGTGCCAGTGAGCGCGCCTGCACCGTAAGGTCCTGCGCCTGCACCGCGCACGATATCGGCACCTCCGATGTCTTCGTATGGCAGCGCGCCCCAGATCACCCAACCGCCGAAGGGATCGTTGATGGGAACACCGTCGAGGAGAACCGCTGTGCGGCCCGCACCGCTGGGAGCGATAGAGCGCAGCGATACGCCCTGTGTCGTCGCATTAGAATTGAGACTGGTCGAGCGGCGAAACAGCGAAAGCCCCGGCACCTGCTCCAACGCATCGTCGAGGCGATCGGAAATCGCAAGCTGATCGGCAGTGAGCGGCGTGACGGAGAACGCCGCGTTGCCCACCGGCTGCGGCAGCCGCGCGGATGTCACCACCACGGTCTCGACCGGATCGGCGGATGCGGGCAACGCCGCCGCAAGGAGCGTGGCAACGGAAAGCACACCCGCTCGCATGGTCATCACCCCGACAACGCCCCACATAGCTATATAGTGCGGAAGGCCGCCTGACAGCGTTACCCATGCCGAAATCGCGGGACTGTGGCGGCAACGCCGCAAGCATGAAGCGCCTGTTAGACCGCCCCGCAGGTGTTAGGCTCCTGCGCGGCGGCATTTCCGCTTTCCAGGGGAGGACATCATGAAACGAACAATGCTTATCGCGGCGGGCCTTGCGCTGCTCTTGGGCAGCGCGGCGAGCGCGAAAGAACCGGCTTATGTCGCGGCGGCCATCGCCGACAAGAACCGTCCAGCGGAAGACACAGCGCGCGATGCCGACCGCAAGCCTGCCGCGATGCTCGCCTTTGCAGGCGTGAAGAAAGGCGACGTTGTCGTCGACCTCATTCCTGGCAAGGGATATTTCTCGCGTCTGTTTGCCGATGCCGTGGGACCGACGGGCCATGTTTATGCCTTCGAGCCGACCGAATTCGACGAAGAGTTCAAGAAATTCAAGGTCGATGTGCCGAGCGGCACGATGCCGAACTATCCGAACGTCACCTATATCCACGCTTCCATCGCCACATTGCCGATTCCGCAGCAGGCCGACGTGATCTGGACTTCGCAGAACTATCACGACCTGCACGACAAGTTCACCGGGCCGGTGGACATCGCGGCGTTCAACAAGGCGGTATATGCCGCGCTGAAACCGCATGGCGTCTTCATCGTGCTGGATCACGCCGCGCCGGGCGCGGGACCGGAGGTCACCGAGACCATGCAC
>DASXHQ010000051.1:0-9104 GCA_036488415.1 Rhizomicrobium sp. | reverse complement strand
AGTCGGCCAGCCCACCCCTGTTTGCGCGCGAAATGCTCATGACGCCTGCCTTTCTGGCGTCGCGAGCTGCTTCACCAAATCGCGAAAGGCATCGCCTCTTGCTTCGAAATCCCTGAACTGGTCGAAAGACGCGCAGGCGGGCGAAAGCAGAACAACAGCGTCAGCAACATTCGCGGCACGTGCATCAACAAAGGCAGATGCGACGGCCTTTCCCAGCGTGCCTGAAATTTCATGCGGTGTGCTCTCGAGGGTTTTCGCGAATTCCTCAGCGGCCTCGCCGATCAAATAGGCTTTGCGGACACGGTCAAAATACGGCTTGAGGCTTTCGATGCCTCCTTCCTTGGCGCGTCCACCGGCGATCCAAAAGATATCGGGGAAGCAAACCAGAGCGCGTTCCGCAGCCTCTGCATTGGTGGCCTTGGAGTCGTTGATGAAGCGAACTTTGCCGATGCGGCCCACATCTTCGATGCGATACGCGAGGCCGGGGAAACTGGCGATGGCATTCACAATCGCGCGCGGGTCTTTCACGAACGGCTTGACCGCCGCATAGGCGAGCGCCGCGTTCTGCCAATTGTGCGCCCCCGGCAGATGCGGCGCCGACGACATATTCATCACCTGTGCCGCGCGCTGGCCCTGTGCGTCGTAAAGCGCGCCGTCCAGCACGAAGACGCCGCGGCCTAACACTTTGCCGACTGACACGGGTATGGCTTCAGCACTACCGCTGGACGCGCAGCGCGTGTAGATCGCTGCCGTCTGCGGATCATCCACGCCGATGCATATCTGGCCGGTCCTCGCGGTCTGGGCAAGCAAGCGCGCTTTTACAGCAGCGTAGTTTTCGAGGCTTCCATGCCGATCGATGTGATCTGGTGTGATGTTGGTCAGCACACCGATGTCAGGCGTTAGTCCCGGCACAAGGTCGATCTGGTAGGACGACACTTCCAACACGTAGATCGTTTTGGCGGATGGCGGCGCGAGATCCAGCGCCGATTTTCCGATGTTGCCACCCACTTCCACGACAAAACCGCATTGCGCCAGAATGTGACCGATCAGTGCAGTCGTCGTGGACTTTCCGTTTGTTCCGGTAACGGCAATTACCGGCGCGCGGCCCGGTTTCGAGCGATCTGGACGAATCTCGCGCGCGAAAAGCTCCATATCGCCGATGATCTCGACGCCGGCTTCCTTCGCGGCGGTGACAACTGCGTGGGGCACAGGATGCGTCAGCGGCACACCCGGGCTCAGCACAAGCGCCTTGAGCTTCTGCCATTGCCATTCGGTGAAAGGCTGAACGATCGCACCTTCGCTTTTGGCAGCGGCGCGGTTTTCTTCCTTATCGTCCCACGCAAACACGCGGGCACCGCCTTCCACCAGCGACTTCACCGACGCGATGCCGGACCGCGCCAATCCGAAGACGGCGACGTCAGTTTTCGCGAAGGTGGTGGAAACGATCATGGCCTACCGCAACTTCAAGGTGGAAAGGCCGATCAGCGCCAGAACCACGGCGATGATCCAGAAGCGGATGACGACCGTGGATTCTTTCCAGCCCAACTGTTCGAAGTGGTGGTGGATCGGCGCCATCCTAAAGACGCGCTTTCCAGTGAGCTTGAACGATGCGACCTGAATGATGACCGAAACAGCTTCCAACACGAACAGACCGCCAACAATGGCGAGCACGATCTCATGCTTGGTCGCGATGGCCACGGCGCCGAGCGCGCCACCGAGGGCCAACGATCCGGTATCGCCCATGAAAACCATCGCCGGCGGTGCGTTGTACCAAAGAAAGCCGAGGCCCGCGCCTAATAACGCCGCGAGAAACACGGCAAGTTCGCCGGTTCCGGCGACGTAATGAAGCTGCAGATAATCCGCGAATTTGATATTGCCGACGAGGTAGGCGATCAGGGCGAAGGCAAGAGCCGCGATCATCACCGGTACGATCGCCAGACCATCGAGACCATCAGTGAGATTCACGGCATTGGAAGCGCCGACGATTACCAACATTCCAAAGATCAAAAAGCCCCAACCCAGAGGAATGATCGCTTCCTTCAGGAAAGGAACGGCGACGCCGCCGGCGAGCGGTGGGCCTTCGAGTTTCATCACAGCATAGCTGGCCAATACCGCAACGATAAACTGCACGGCGAGTTTGGCGCGGCCACTGATGCCGGCCGAAGATCGCTTGGTGACCTTCTGATAGTCGTCGGTAAAGCCCAGTAGGCCGAAGCTGAGCGTCACAAGGAGCACGATCCAGACATATGCGTCGGTGAGGTCGGCCCACAGCAGCGTGGCAACCACGGAAGAAATCAGGATCATGAGGCCGCCCATCGTGGGCGTGCCCTGCTTCTCTATAATATGTCGTTGCGGGCCGTCCGCGCGGATCGGTTGGCCTTTTCCCTGACGCGCGCGCAACCACGCGATCATCGAAGGGCCGATGAGGAAAGCGATCAGCAGCGCCGTCATCAACGCGCCGCCGGCGCGGAAGGTGATGTAGCGGAAGACGTTGAAGGCCGCGAAGCGGTCGGCCAACGGAAACAGGAAATAATGAAACACCGGTTCCTCCCCTAGCTCGCGAGACCGCGCGCTTTCAGCGCGTCGATGATCGCGGCCATCCGGCTACCCAATGAACCTTTCACAAGGACGACATCGCCATTCTGCAGGGCGCCAGCGACGAGCGGCGCGATCTCGGCGGATGTCGCGGCATAACCTGCGCGGCGCGGCGCCGGCAAAACATCCCACAGCGATTTCATCTGCTCGCCATTGAGATAAACGCTGTCGACGTGCGCGGCTTCGATGTCTTTGGCAAGACCGGAATGATGCGCGGCGCCTTCCGGCCCCATCTCGAGCATGTCGCCTAGCACAGCGATGCGCCGCTTCGCGTTGGATGAACCGAGCAAGGCGAGCGCCGCAGCCATCGAAGCGGGATTGGCGTTGTAGCTTTCGTCAATGATCTCGGCGCTGCCGCTGTCGGCTTTCACCTTGAAGCGCGCACCACGGCCCTTGAGGGCTGCGAATTGCGACAGCGCCGCAGCGGCGTTCAGGATGTCGCCTTCCAGCGCGGCAACGGAAAGAAGGGCGCCAACGGCATTGCCTGCGATATGCGCTCCTGGCGCGCCAACGCGGAAATCGACGCGGCGGCCCAAGATTTCGCTTTGCACCTTTATGCCATCTTCGATTTCGGAAAATCCAATCAGCTTGGCCTCGCTGCCTTTCGCGCCAAAGGACATCACGCGGCTGACCCCGGCCTGTTTGGCTCTGGCGGCGAGGCGCGCGGCATACTCACTGTCGGCGGGAATGATCGCCGTGCCGCCGGGGAGGATGCTTTCGAAGATCTCAGACTTTGCGTCGGCGATCGCCTCGCAATTGCCGAAGAATTCCAGATGCGCGGGAGCAATGGTCGTCACCAGCGCCACATGCGGGCGCACAAAGCTGACCAAATTGCGCAGTTCGCCGAAGTGATTCATGCCGACTTCGAACACACCATATTCGGTTTCGCGCGGCATGGAGGCGAGGCTCAGCGGCACGCCCCAATGATTGTTGTAGGATGAGGCGGAAGCATGGGTGTTGCCCAGCGCGCCAAACGCCAGCCGCAGCATCTCTTTCGTCGTCGTTTTGCCGGCACTGCCTGTGACGGCAATAATCTTAGCATGGCTGCGAGCGCGCGACGCTCGTGCCAGATCTTCGAGGCCGCGCTGGACATGCGCAACAGCGAGCAAAACACCGGTTACGCCTTCCGGCTTATGCGAAACAAGTGCAGCGGACGCTTTCGCGTCGAAAGCCGCTTTCACGAAATCATGACCGTCGCGCGTTTCTCCCTTCAGCGCCACAAACATATCGCCGGGTTTGAGCGTGCGGGTATCGATCGACATGCCCGTGGCTTCGAATGCGCGGGACGCATGGCCCAGCGTCGCGGATTCCGCTTCGGCGGATGTCCAGAGCGCGCTCATACCGCCTCCGCCGCACGGCCGCCGAGAGCCTTCGCCGATTTGATGGCTTCGTCCTTGTCGAGAAACGGACGGACTTCGTTGCCGACAATCTGGCCGGCCTCGTGTCCTTTGCCCGCGATGACGAGAATATCACCAGTCTTCAGGGAGGCGACGGCGTCGTGGATCGCTTTGGCGCGATCGCCGATTTCACGCGCTTTGGGCGCACCAGCAAGAGCTTCCTTTCGGATAGCCGCCGGATTCTCGCTGCGCGGGTTGTCGTCGGTGACGATGACATCATCCGCGAATTTCGAAGCAGCGGCGCCCATCAGCGGGCGTTTGCCTTTGTCACGATCTCCACCGCAGCCGAACACGACGTGCAATTTGTTCGAAACGTGCGGCCGGATCGCTTTCAAAACGGTTTCCAGCGCATCCGGCGTGTGCGCGTAGTCGACATAGATTGCGGCACCCGACTTCGCGTAAGCCACTTTCTCCAGACGGCCGGCAGCGCCTTTGAGATGCGCCAAAGCCGCGAACACTTTATCGGCGGAATCCCCGAGGCCGATGGCAAGACCAGCAGCCACGAGCGCATTCGACGCCTGAAAATCTCCGGCCAGCGGCAATGTGATCTCAAATGTCTTGCCGCCGAAAATGACGTGAAGTGTCTGGCCATCCGCGTTCGGCTCGCGTGAAACGAGCTTCAGCGTTTCGCCTTTGATGCCGACGGTTACGATTTTCAGGTCCCGCGCTTTTGCAGCGTCGATGAATGCGGGAGCATTCTCTTCATCGGCATTTACGACAGCGACGCCACTGGACTTCACCACTTCACTGAACAACCGAAGCTTGGCTGCGAGGTAGGCGTCGAAATCCTTGTGATAGTCGAGATGATCGCGGGTGAGATTGGTGAACGCCGCCGCAGCAATCTCGACACCGTCCAAGCGATATTGGTCGAGACCGTGGCTGGAAGCCTCCAGCGCCAGATGATCGACGCCATCCAGCGCAAGCCTCTTCAAGATGCGATGCACTTCGATGGGATCAGGCGTGGTGTGCGCCAGCGCGATCTCGCCTTTCGGTGTTACCACGCCGATCGTGCCCATGCTGGCGGCCTGATAACCGAGCGTGGCCCAGATTTGGCGGAGGAACACCGAAACTGATGTCTTGCCGTTGGTGCCTGTAACGGCGGCAACCGTCTTCGGCTGTGCGGCAAAAAACTTCGCAGCCAAGCGCGCCAAGTGCAGGCGGGGGTTCTCATCCGCGATAAACCGCACGCCCAATTTTTCCGCGTCGCCGCGCGCTTCGGGGCGGGCCAAAACCGCCACTGCGCCGCGCTTCACGGCATCGGACATGAACGCCGCGCCGTTCGCGCGCGTGCCCGACAGCGCGGCGAAGAGATAGCCCGGCTTCACCTCGCGGCTGTCGCTCGCGAGACCGGAAAATTCGGCAATGGATTCCATCGGGCTTTTGCCCACCTTACCCGGCACCACTCTCGTCCCCGATTGTGGTTCCATTATGAATTTCCCTTGCCCGGAACTGGGACAGCCGCCGACGCCGGCATCTCGAGCATGGGTGCGATGTGCGCGATCACGTCGCCGGCGAGCGGGGCGGCGGTATGACCCGCCAGCGCCATCACGGCGCTTTCGCCGTGGGGCTCGTCCAGCATCACAAACACCAGATAGCGGGGGTTGTCGATCGGAAAAACGGCGCAGAAAGACGTCAGCAATTTGTGGGCGATATAGCGGCCATGGTCGTTCTTTTCGGCCGATCCCGTCTTTCCGCCGACATCATATCCGGGAATATCCGCGTTCTTGCCGGTTCCGTTGGTCACCACATAGCGCAGCAGCTCGCGCATCTTCAGGCTGGTTTCCGGCTTGAGGACCTGTTCGCCGCGCCGGTCGCCGTCCTGCTTCAGGAAGGTTGGCTGGATGCGACGGCCGCCGTTCACAAGCGTTGCGGCGGCCGTGACGAAAGCCAGCGGCGTGACGGAGATGCCGTGGCCGAAACCGATTGTGGCCGTCTCAACCTGCCCCCAGTTGGAGGGATAGAGCGGGCGGGCGCGCTCGGGAATTTCCGTGCGGACGCTTTGCAGCAAGCCAAGAGTCTGCAGCCAGGCGCGCTGACGGTCCGGTCCGGAGAGAAGCGCGATCTGTGCCGTGCCGGCATTGGAGGATTGCGCCAGGATGTCCTTTGCCGCCATCACCGCCGGCATGTGCTCGGCGTCGTGGATGGTGAACTTGCCGACCTTGAACCCGGCGCCGACCGGAAAGGTCGTGTCGAAGGTGATCCGACGATCTTCCAGCGCCAGCGCGAAGGCGAAGAGCTTAAACACCGAGCCCAGCTCATAGTCGTTTGCCGCCATGATGTTGCGCAGCGGATTGTAGTCGGGGCGCTTGGGATCCTGCAGCGACGCCATTGCGAGAATTTCGCCGGTGTTCACGTTGAGCACGATGCCGCCAGCCGCCCTGGCGTTGTATTTGCTGCGCGTCGCATCCAGCGAATGCAGCAGCGCGTATTGAATGCGCATGTCGAGCGAGAGCTGCACTTCTTTGCCGGAAGCAAGCCAGGCATTGAGCCCTTTCTCGATTCCGGCGATGCCGCGGCCGCCGCTGACCGCCTGCGTCATGCCAATCACCTGCGAGGCATCGCCTTCGGGATAGAAGCGCTTGGTGCTGGGTTCGAACTCCAGACCCGGAAGGCCGAGGCTCATCACCTTGTCGCGCGTCTTCGGCGTGATCTGGCTGGCGACCAACACATATTTGGACTTGCCGGCAAAGGCGCGCGCGAGGCGGGCTTCGCTGACGTTAGTAACCTGCGCCAGTCCGCGCGCGGCTTCTGCCTTGTCCCAGAAATCATGCGGTCGCGCGTAGAGATCGTAGACCGGAAGATCGCGGGCGAGCAGCTTGCCGTTGCGATCCACGATGTCGGCACGGACGACCGCAGCGTTCTCAGCGATGACGTTGTTCGCCGAACCACCTTTCAGCAACGCCAGATCGACGAGGCGCATGCCGATGATAGTGAAACCCAGAACACAGATTCCCGCCGCCACGACGATACGTCTTTGAATCGTGGTCGGCGGTTTTGCGGCCATCTCAGTTCCTGGCGACCACGAGATGCAGATTGCTCGTCACTGGCATTGTCACGCTGGCGTTCTGGACGGGATTGGCGTCCAGCGGGTTCTCGCCGCGGCGGGGCAGCATCTCGAAGGAGGACAGCTCCATCACCGGCACGTCGTTCATGCCGAGCGTGGATTGCGCCAGCTTCTGGATACGGCCGGGATTGGCGACGCGCTGCCATTCGGCCTGCAGCACATTCATGGTGCTCTTTTCCTGTACGATCTGCCGGTTGATCGACGACAGCTCCATGTTCGCGACACGGGTATTTTCCGAGACGCGGTAGAGCGCGAGACAGGACAGCGCGGCGAGGCCGACGAAGAAAAAGTTGAGGACGCGGGCGATCATCATTTCCTCCTATGCCGCCAGTTTCTCGGCGGCTCTGAGACGGGCCGAGCGCACGCGGGGGTTTTGCGCAATCTCGGTTTCGGTGGGCATGCGGGGCTTCGAGGTGATCAGGCGAAACGTCTGTTCGCGTTTCGCCGTGGAAAGAGGCGCGTGGCGCGAACCGGCGGGTTGCGGCTTGCCGTGCTCGGCGAAGAAGCGCTTGACGATGCGGTCTTCCAGCGAATGGAAGGCCACGACGACGAGACGGCCGCCGGCATTCAACACGCGTTCGGCGGCTTCGAGGCCGCGTTCCAATTCGCCCAGCTCATCGTTCACATGGATGCGCAGAGCCTGGAAGGTGCGCGTTGCCGGATGGATCGGATGGCGCATCGCGGCGGGGCCAAGCGCCTTGGCGACGACATCGGCCAACTCGGCGGTGCGCGACAGTGGCCTTGCGGCGATGATGGCGCGGGCAACGCGGCGGGCGAAACGCTCTTCGCCGAGGTGATGGATCACATCGGCCAGTACCTTTTCATCGGCGGTGTTCACGAAGTCGGCGGCGGAAGCGCCGGACTTGCTCATGCGCATATCGAGCGGGCCGTCTTCGCGGAACGAGAAGCCGCGGTCGGCTTCATCGAACTGGAAAGACGAGACACCGAGATCCAGTACGACGCCGTCGCTCTTGCCGGCAAACAATTCGTCCATCTGCGAGAACTCGCCCTGCACGATGGTCAACCGATCGCCGAACAGTTTCGACAATTCGCGACCGCGGGCGATGGCATCGGGATCGCGGTCGATGCCGAGGACGCGGCAGTCGGCGGCTTCCAATATCGCTTTGCTGTAACCGCCGCCGCCGAAGGTGCCGTCGATGTAGTGCGCGCCGTCGCGCGGCGACAACGCTTCCAGAACTTCCGCCAGCATCACCGGGAGATGGCCGCTCATGAGGCATCTCCGCTGGCATCGTAAGCTTCTTCCACAATGGCGACGCGCGCAGCAGCAGTGGCTTCGAGCGTTTCGGGATTCCAGATCTCGAAGATCGCGTTTAAACCGACAAACGCAACGCGCTCCGAAATTCCGCAATGGGCGATGAGATCGTCGGGCAACCGCACGCGGCCTTCATCGTCAATCGTCAGATGCCGCACCTGGCCGAACATGCCGTGCGCCTGGGCGGCGTAATTCTTGTTGAGCAGCGGATTGACCGGCTTCATCTGCTGCGAAAGATCGGTGAGCAGCGTGTTGCCGAAACCGGTCAGCGATTTTTCGCGGCTGATCGACTTGATGCAGTAGAGGCCCTCGGTGCCCTGCCCGGCGAGCACTTTGCGGAACTCCGCGGGCACGCTGACGCGGCCCTTCGCATCGAGCTTGTTGAGGATGGTTGAGACGAACCAATCCACGGCTGTGACGACGCCCCCTCGTCCCGGCGCTCCTCCGACATCCGGAGGATTCCGCACTGGGCAAAGGGTTTTCGCCCCTCCAGCCCGTATGGGACTAGATGGGATAACATGGGCTACGATGGCCCGTCAACGGAAAACGCAGGGATTAGAAGGACTTGAGTCTATATCTTGAATCGAGACATCTACCCCTAGATTCCGCATGAACGAATATCGAACGGGGTAACTCTGGCTTCATCCCCCTTAAGAAAAGGTTAAGGGCCGAGCCCAACGACTCAACCATTGGTAGCAAGCGCGCCCTGTTGGCAGCGCGGCGAGCGAACCCCAACCGTATCACCTCCCCCTTGTGGGGAGGTCGGAGAGCGAAG
>DASXHQ010000031.1:0-2740 GCA_036488415.1 Rhizomicrobium sp. | reverse complement strand
CGGATCCGCGCCGAGACGATTGCTGCCGAGAACGTTCTTCAGGATCTCGGCGTGATCTCGATGTTCTCGAGCGACTCGCAGGCCATGGGACGCATTGGCGAATGTTGGCTGCGCTGTATCCAGACCGCCGACGCGATGAAGACCCAGCGCGGCAAGCTGCCGGAGGACGCGCCGGGCAACGATAATTTCCGCGTGCTGAGATACGTGGCGAAGATCACGATCAATCCCGCGATTACCCATGGTATCGCCGACGTCCTCGGTTCGGTCACAGTGGGCAAGATTGCGGACCTGGTCCTGTGGGAGCCGGCGTTCTTCGGCGTCAAGCCGAAGCTCGTGCTCAAAGGTGGCTTCATCAACTGGGCCGTGATGGGCGACCCAAACGCATCGCTTCCGACGCCGCAGCCCACCTACTATCGTCCGATGTTTGGCGCTTATGGCGGCGCATTGCCGGCCACCTGCATCAGTTTCGTCTCTGGCGCCGCCGACGCCGCCGGGATCAAGGAGCGGCTGGGACTGAGGCGGCACGTCTTACCGGTGAAGAACGTTCGAAAGATCCGCAAGCGCGACATGGTCCGTAATTCCGAAACGCCTGATATCGAGGTGAACCCGGAGACGTTCGCCGTCACTGTCGATGGCAAACACGCGACCGTCCCACCGTTGAAAACGGTCTCGCTCAACCAGAAATATTTCTTCAGCTGATGGGTGCATCGTGATTGTTGTTGAAACGGTGCTTGGAAATATCGGCGATCCCGACTGGGCTCAGCGGCTGGATGCGGCCGAGATAGATCTGCTGGAGATCGGTCAGTGGGAAGCCCAGAAGAGCCGCTTCCGCAAGAGGACGGCCAAGGGCGCCGACGTGGCGGTTTCAGTTGACCGTGGAACCTACATCCGCGACGGCGATGTGTTGCTCTGGGACAGCCAGACGCATGTCGCCATCGTCGCGCGCATCGAGCTGCGTGACGTGATGGTCGTGCATCTCGACGACCTCTTGCGCGCCTCACCTCAAGTGGCAATGGCCACCTGCATCGAAATTGGCCACGCGATGGGCAACCAGCACTGGCCGGCGGTGGTGAAAGGCGCGCACGTCTACGTACCATTGACTGTCGATCGCAAGGTAATGGCTTCGGTGATGAATACGCATCATTTCGAAGGCGTCCACTATGAATTCGTGTCCGGGCGGGACGTCGTTCCCTATCTCGCTCCACATGAAGCGCGGCGGCTTTTTGGTGGTGCGGAAGGAGCGGTGCACTCGCATGCGCATGAGAGCCATGTCGCCGCCGATTACGAGACGGGACGCGTGCGTGAACACCCGCCGGCACACGCTCACGTACATTCGGAGACCCATGCTCATGCAGATGGATCACTGGCGTCCGCCGGTTCCGTACACGACCGAAGGGAATGATGGCGTCGAGCCGCTGAGCAGCGCAGCGCTGCTGGCCCGGATGCTGCAATTTGGCGACTCCATGTTCCCCATCGGCAGCTTTTCCTTCTCTTGCGGTCTGGAATCCGCCATCCAGAAGCGTGTTGTGGTAGATCCGGCGACCCTTCATGCCTTCACCCGAACCGCGGTGGAGCAAGCCGCCCGCGGCGACGGCATAGCGTTGATCGCCGCGCATCGGGCGGCAATCTCGGGCGATGTTGATGAACTCGTCCGGATCGACGCACTGGTCCACGCGCGCAAGCTGTCCGACGAGGCACGGACCATGTCGGTGCGTATGGGCAAGAAATTCACGGAAATGGGCGTTCAGATCGTCGGCGCACCACTGCTATCGAGATGGCTCGAATGTATCGAGATGTCGATTGCCCCCGGCTGTTTTCCGGTAGCGCTGGCCATCAACTTTGCCCTGCAATATCTGTCCGCGCGCCAAGCATTCGTCGTGCATCAATATGGAATTGCAGCCACGATTCTCGGATCGGCCTTGCGGCTGATGAAAATCAGCCACGTCGAGACCCAGAAGATCCTTTACGATCTCAACGCGCTTACCGAAGCCGCCTACAAAAGCGCCTCCGGTGCGCCCCTGTCGGACATGGCCGGCTATGCGCCTCTCACGGAAATTCTTGCTGCTGTCCACACCAAGGCGCATGTGCGCCTGTTTATGACTTGATGGGAATTGCCATGACAAAGAAGATCACGCGCATCGGGATCGGCGGTCCGGTCGGATCGGGCAAGACGGCTATCGTGGAAGCCATCACGCCGCGCCTGCTCGATCTTGGCATCAGGGTGCTTATCATAACCAACGACGTGGTAACGACCGAAGACGCCAAGCATGTGCAGCGCACGCTCAGGGGAATCCTGCTGCAGGAGCGTATTATCGGGGTGGAGACCGGGGCCTGTCCGCATACCGCGGTGCGCGAAGACCCGAGCATGAACCTCGCCGCCGTTGAGGACATGGAACGGCGATTTCCGGAGAGCGACGTGGTGCTGATCGAAAGCGGCGGCGACAATCTGACCCTTACCTTCTCGCCGGCGCTGGTGGACTATTTCCTCTACGTGATCGACGTCGCCGCCGGCGACAAGATCCCGCGAAAGAACGGGCCCGGGATCACGCACTCGGATATCCTGGTCATCAACAAGATCGACCTCGCGCCCCATGTCGGGGCAAGCCTCGAGGTCATGAAGCGGGATTCGCAGCTGATGCGGGGCGGCAAGCCGTTCCTGTTCACCAATTGCAAGACTGGCGAAGGAATTCCTGAACTGGTCGCGATGATCGAGCGCGAATTTCTGTTCGACATCAAGGTG
>DASXHQ010000020.1:0-25413 GCA_036488415.1 Rhizomicrobium sp. | reverse complement strand
GAGTGGCGGCCTTTGGTCGAGACGATTGTACCGCCCGGCAATAAGTCATCCGACACGTCCACAGCTTGATCGAGCAGCCCACCGGGATTGTTGCGCAGGTCCAGGATATAGCCCTGCAGATTGGGACCGATCTGCTGCTGCAGCGCTTTCACCGCATGCTCGATGCTGGATGCCGCTTCCTGGTTGAACGTGGTCAGGCGGATATAGCCGATGTCGCCTTCGCGGTGGAATTTCACGGTCTCGACATGCACGACAGCGCGGACCAGCGAAACATCGAACGGCTTCTTCTCGCCCTTGCGCAGAACCGTCAGCTTGATCTTGGTGCCGGCGGCCCCGCGCATGCGGTCAACGGCGTCACCCAGCGACAGACCCTGCACCGGCGTGTTGTCGATGGCGGCGATGTAGTCGCCCGGCTTGATCCCCGCTTTCGCGGCCGGTGTGTCGTCGATCGGCGAGATGACTTTCACCAGGCCGTCTTCCATGGTCACTTCGATTCCGACGCCGGCGAATTCGCCTTTCGTTTGGATTTTCATGTCGGCATAGGCCTTGGCGTCCATGTAGCTCGAATGCGGATCAAGCGAGGACACCATGCCTTCGATGGCGGCGTTGACGAGTTCGTTTTCCGAAACGGGGCGCACATAGTTCGCACGTACGCGTTCAAATGCATCGCCGAAAAGATCGAGTTGCTTGTAAGCCGAATTGTCGGCGGCGCTATGCGCGGCGGGGAACAGCATCACGGCCGCGGCGAAACCGGCGACCATTCCAAGACCGACAAACGCGTAACGCTTCATGATTTTTTCGCTTTCCTCAGATCGGGCTTCAGATCGGGTTCCAGCCAGGGCGCGGGGCTGAAGCTTTTTCCGTCTTGCCGCACTTCGAAATAAAGCCGTCCATTGTTACCGAGCGGCATCGCGCCGACCGGCTCTCCGGCAAGAAGCTGATCGCCGGTCCTCACCGCAAAACGATCCATGCCCGCAAGGACAAGATCGTAGCCGCCCGGCATTTCCAGGATCAAGGCTTCGCCGGTTTTATGGTAACGCCCTGCGAAAAGCACTTGGCAATCGGCGGGCGCGACAACGGAAGCGCCGGGCCCGGTCAGGAAGGTTACGCCAGGGGACATGTTGGCGGCGCGCGGATCCGAAGAATCCAGCAGACGCCCGACCACGGGGCGCCGCAATGCGCCGCGTTTCGGGCTGAAAGCCGTGGCTGTTTCCTCGGAACCCACGATGACCACATTCTGGTTCACGGGTATTGCGGCCCGCAACGATGCCACTTTGGCGAGCAAGGTTCCCAGATCCGCGGCTTCGCCTGCAATAGTATCAAGCTGCGACTGCAAATCGCCATAAGTGCTCTGTGCCGCCTGCGCTTCGCGCTCCTTGATCGCGAGAAGTTGATCTAGCTCGCCGCGCGCCGCGGAAAGTTTCACGGCATTGCGCGCGCTTTCGATGCGGCGGTGTTGCAGGTCCGCGCGGGTCTTGCGCAGCGCTTCAAGACGGCGCGACAGCGATGCCGCGGCTTCATAAATGCGCGGCAGCGACGCACCCAGCAGCATCGCGCCATGCGTGGCGCCGAGCGCGTCGTCGGCCTTGAGCACGATCACCGGCGGCATGTCGTGTTGCAGCCGTTCGAGCACCGCCAGCAGCCGGCCGACCTTCACGCGGTCGCGCTGGAAGCTCACTTCCATCTGCCGCTCCTCGATGGTGAGTTCGGCGATGGCCGATTCAAGCGAGCCTTTCTCGGCTTCCAGCTGTTGCACGCGCGCGGCGGTATCGATCAGCTTCTTGCGCAGCCGCGCCGTCTCGTTCGCAAGCTGCTCGCTTTTCGCCTTGGCGCCTTCGACGACAAGTTTGGTCTTTTGAATCTCGTGCTGCAGGCTTTGATAGCGCTCGTTCGTGCTCGGCAGCTTGCCGGATTGATCCAGCGGCACAGCATGGCTGAGATCGAGCGGCGTGTCCGTCGGCGCAACCGGCGCAGGTTTGGCGGGGAACGCAGCCTTCGCCGCGTGATGATTTGGCTGCGCGGCAATGGGCTTTTCCGCGTGATGCGGCTTGGCCTCGGCGCTTGCGCAAAAGCCAAGCGCCATCAGTGCCATCGCGCATATATGGAGAAGGCGCGGCGCGCTCAGGCTTTCCCCGTCTGGTTCTTCACAGCCTGCGCTTTGCGTTCGATTTCGGCGGGATCGTTCAGATAACGCGCCTCCACGGCTTTGAACTTGTCGTTCAATACATAAGCGCGCGGTTCACCTGTCGGCAGATCGAGCTTGGTGATGGCTTCGTCGCTGATGTTCTCCAGATGCTTCATCAGCGCGCGCAGCGAATTGCCATGCGCCACGATCAGCACATTCTTGCGCTCAGCAAGTTGCGGAACGATGGTTTTCTCCCAATAAGGCATCACGCGCACCAGAACGTCTTTTAGGCTTTCGCTGCGCGGGAGTTCCGCGTCGCTCAGATGTGCGTAACGCCGATCGGCCTTGGGATAGTCCGCTGAAGTGATATCCACCGGTGGCGGCGGTGTCGCATAGGAGCGGCGCCAGATCAGCACCTGTTCTTCGCCGAATCTCTCAACCGCCTCTTTCTTGTCCTTACCCTGCAATGCGCCGTAGTGGCGCTCGTTGAGCCGCCAGTGTTTCTCCACCGGCAGCCACATCTGGTCCATCTCATTGAGCGCCAGATCCAGCGTGTGGATCGCGCGGCGCAGGAGCGATGTGTAGATTAGGTCGAACTGAAAGCCCTCCCTGGCCATGAGCCGTCCGGCGGCGCGGGCTTCCGCGATGCCCTGTTCGGTCAGGCGCACATCGCGCCAGCCGGTGAACAGATTCTTCTTGTTCCACTCGCTTTCGCCGTGGCGGACGATGACGAGTTGACCGATATGCCTGGACACGGGACTCACCGATTCCTGCTGGATTTTCCGGACCATAGGGGCGGGGTTTTGCCCTGTCCACGCGGCGCAAAGACGGCCCGTTCCTGCCGGGAAATTGTTGCCGGGTGAGCCGCCTTTACCTTTTGGAAAGCATATAAGCTGCTGTTTTCATTCGGATATTTTACAGCCCTTCCCGGCACGGTTCTGGCAAAGGTCCTGACGGAAAATAGCAAGAGCAGAACCCGCTCATGGCCGAAAGCCGCCCGATCTTTGCACGCGCCGTCGCAGCCATCACCGCTGCGGTGGTCGCTTTCGCACCTTTGCAGGCCTACGCCTTTAGCCGGGTGAAAGACCTCGTCGATGTCGAAGGCGTGCGCGACAACATGCTGGTCGGTTACGGCTTGGTCGTCGGACTGAACGGCACGGGCGACTCGCTCCGCAACGCGCCGTTCACCCAGCTTTCCATCCAGACGATGCTGGAGCGCATGGGCGTCAACACCCGCGGCGCTCAAATGCAGACCAAGAACACCGCCGCGGTGATGGTCACGGCGAACCTGCCGGCGTTCACCGGCCAGGGCTCGCGCATCGATGTGTCGGTCAGCGCATTGGGCGACGCCAAGAGCCTTCAGGGCGGAACGCTTCTCGTCACGCCGCTCTTCGGCGCCGACGGTCAAATCTATGCGCTGGGCCAGGGCCCGGTCGCGATCGGCGGCTTCTCCGCGCAGGGTCAGGGCGCCAGCATCACACGCGGCGTGCCGACGGCGGGCCGCATTTCCAATGGCGGCATTATCGAACGCGAAACCGGCTTCGTGCTCGCCAACGAAACCACTTTGCGCCTGTCGCTGCGCAATCCCGATCTGACGACCGCCATGCGCATTGCCGATGCGGTCAATCATTATCTGGGCGGCGCGATTGCCACCGCCAACGATCCGGCAACGGTGCGGCTGAACGTGCCGGCCGCTTATCCCAATGGCGTCGTCGGTCTTCTGACCGATGTCGAGCAGCTCAAGGTCGATCCCGACGAGCCCGCCAAGGTCATCATCGACGAACAGTCCGGCGTCATCGTGATGGGTTCGGATGTGCGCATCTCCACCGTCGCCATCGCGCAGGGCAATCTCACCATCAAGGTCACGGAGACACCGGAGGTCAGCCAGCCGCTGCCCTTCTCCAACACTGGCACCACGCAGGTCGTTCCGCGCACGCAGATTCAGGTTGACGACGGCAAAGGCAACAAGATGGCGGTGCTGCATGACGGCGTATCGTTGCAGAAGCTGGTCGACGGTCTGAATGCGCTGGGCGTCGGCCCGCGCGACATCATCTCGATCCTGCAGGCCATCAAGGCCGCGGGCGCCTTGCAGGCAGACATCCAGGTGATCGGATGAGCGCCGACGCCGCCATCCAGGGCAGCATGGCGATCGCGCAATCGGCGGTGCCCAAGGCGCCGGTCAGCGCGAAGACGCTCGCCGCTGCGACGAAGGCCGCCAAGGAATATGAAGGCGTCTTCATCTCCGAATTCATGGGCTCGATGTTCTCCGGACTCTCGACGGACGGTCCGTTCGGCGGCGGGCAGGGCGAGGCCATGTTCCGCTCGATGATGCTGGATCAATACAGCAAGCAGATCGAAGCGCGCGGCGGTTTCGGTCTTTCGGCCGTCATGACCAAGCAATTGCTGGCCCATCAGGAGATGCGTCCATGAGCGATGGCGCCAAGACCAAGATCGAGCGGTTGATCCTGCTCACGGATCGCCTGTCGGATGCACTGAGCGCCGATGTGAAATCGCTGGAGAACGCAAACGCCAAATCGCTGCGCAGCGTGGAAGCGCAGTTCCAGCAGCTTATGCTCACCTATACGCGCGAAGCTTCCAGCGTGAATGCAGCCGTGCTGAAATCTATCACGCCGGAATTGCGCCAGAAGCTCATGGAGTCGGCGAAGGATATGAACGACTTGTTGACGCGCCATCAGCGCCTCGTGACGCGCGTGCGCAACGCGAGCGAAGGCATCATCCGTGCTATCGCCAAGGAAGTGGAGCGCCGCCAGATCTCCCAACGCAGCTATGCGCGCGTTCCTACCGCCCGCCCGCAGGCCGCCGGCGCGATGGTCTACAACAGCGTGATTTGACGGGCCTCGCCCAAAACAGGCGAGAACTCTCTTTGTCTTTATGCCACCGACGACGTGCTGCTCGAGGAGGAACCGCCCGAGAGCATGGTGAGGGCGAGATTGTAGCTCGCCAGTTGGGACGTCAGATAACTCGGCGCGGGGCCGGACGACGCGCTGCTCGCGGTCGGGCCTGTCGAGGCCGGCGTGTTCGTTGTCTGATAGATGTTGCGGATATTGGACAGCACGTTGAGCAATTGCGCGCGCACGGCGCCTGCGCTCGTGCTGTCGGACAATGCCAGGTTGCCCGTCAGTCCCAGACCAAACGCCTGGCTGCCATCCGCTGTCGTGGTGGAGGTGGTCGTGGAGCTCTTGCTGCCGGTATTGGTGATGATGCCCGGCGCGATGCCAAGGCGCCCCAGCGCGTCGGAATCAGCAGGACCGGCGATCAATGTCGCGGTGACGCCGGTGTTCACCGCGATCTTCAGACCCTCGCCGCCTTTTCCGTAGTTGACGCTTGCCTTGCCGTAGGAGCCGAGTTCCGCGTTTATCTTGGTGGTCAGCGAGTTGAGGGTTTCGCCGGCGTCGATGGTGATGGTCGTTGTGCGCTTGGCGGATGCGGTTGCGATTTGGATCTGGAAACTGTCGCCCGCGCGCAAAGTCGTTGCCGTGGTCAAGTCAAGCGATTGATTGAGGTTGATCGTGCTCGTCGGGAGGCCAAGTGCATCGAGCACGCTGCCGCCTTTGGGATCGATCGCCACGGACGTTCCGGTCGATTGTCCGTCGGCGCCGCCATATTGGCGCACCCAGTTCACCGCGCCGCCGGGCGCGATGGACGCAACAAAAGCATTGCTGGTGTTCGCGACGTTGCGCACCTGTCCAGCGAAGGTGCCCGACGTCGTTCCTGACAGATAGACCGTTCCATCGGAGCCGACGGTCAGCGCGCCGCCAGTATCCTGCGCGTTGGTACCGACATAGCTGATTGTGTTGGCGGTGGCGGAGGCCCCGTTGTCGGTGATGCCCATGACGTAGGCGTCGCCGCCACCCGAACTCGGGTTAACGATCGTCGCCGTTCCGCCAGCGAGATTTGTGTTGGTGCTCGAACCGGAAAGATAGATCTGGCTGCCCGACACGACGATGCTGCCGATCGTGCCGCCGTTCTGCAAATCGCCCAGATCCTGCGTCCACGCCGCCGGTTGTGTGGCGTCGCCATTGGCATATTTGGACAATATCGCGTGGCCGTTCTGCACGCTCGCGACGAACAGGCTGCCGTCGGATGCCGTCGTCATCGCCGATACCTGATCGTTCGCCGACGTTCCGAATTGTTGCTCGTAGACAACCTTGCCCTTGGAATCGAGCTTGGCGACGTAGGCGTCCTGCTTGCCCGCGCTCGTCTGTCCCGCGCCGACAACGCCGGTCACCTGGCCGCCGATATAAACATTGCCAGATGAATCGACGCTGATGGCGTTCGCCTGATTGGCATTCAGGGTCTGAAGCTGTTGCGTCCAGATCGGCGTGCCGTTGGTGTCGTATTTGGCGACGAAGCTGTCGCTGTTGCCATCGGCGATGGCGGTTGTCGTGAGATCGGCGGTGCTCGATCCCGTCACATAGGCGTTGCCGTTCTGATCCAGCGCCAGTCCGTAGCCGGACGCGCTGCCGGCGCTGCCGACCATCTGTGTCCACTGCACATTGCCGGCGGAATCATATTTGGTGAGATAAACGTCCTGCGTGCCCTGATTGATCTGGCTGCCGAAATCGCCGGTCGCATTGCCCAGCACATAGATGTTGCCGCTCGCATCGATGGCGCTGGCCTGTGCCGTCGTCGTTCCCGTCGTGGGAGCGGTGGAGACGTTGAAGACGCCTTGTGGCGAACTGCTCAGCCCCGTCAGTTTGATGATACGGCCTTGCTGGTCGGCCGCCGCCGTCGAGGCCTCGCCTTTGGACGTCGAAGCCGTCGCTGTCGCGTTGCCGGTCGACCCGACGAGATAAAGTGCGGGCTGCGTTGCCGCTGCGGAGAACTGGATCGTTTCGCCTGCGCCCGGCGTGACGGTCAGGCCGTAGGAATTGCTGGTGGTGGTGGTGCTGTTGCCGGTTGAGGATGACGAGGTCGAAGAAGAGGATGTCGAAGTGCCGGTGATGTTCTTCTGCAAGCGCGTCGTGAATCCGTCGGCGGACAATTGCTGGTTCGCATAGATGATGATGTTGTTGAGCGTCAGCGGCCCCTGCACCTTCGACAGATCTATCGCCACGTTTGTAGTGGTGCCGCCTTTCTTCACCGCGATGGTGAAGCTCTGCGATGTGCTTACGCCGGGGAGCGGGTTGCCGATATTCGCATCGTTGGTGAGTGTCTTGGTATTGTAGGAGAACGACGGCAACGTCACGGTGGCGGTGCTGCTCACCGATGATGATGTGGCGGCGGCTTGCAGGCTGAAATTGTTGAAGCCGGTGTTGGAGATGTAGTCCTCCACCTGCTGCAAGCCGGTCTGAAAGCGTGTGTTGTATCCGGCGATTTGCCCCGCGGTCGCGGTGCTGCGCTGGGACATCTTCGCGAGATAGGCCAGATTGTTGACCGCCGTGTAGAGCGAAAAGAGCTTCTGGTTGTCCTGCTCGGTTTTCGTGTCCGTCGTCGATCCCGCGGAGAGCGGCACCTTGCTCGTGTCGAGAAAATTCGTGATGCCCAGAACTTGCGCATCCTGAACTTCCTGCGCCGGGGTATTGAAATCTTCCCACGGCGGACTGTCGTTCGCGGTGGCGCTGTTGGCGGCCTTCGCCGCGGCGGTTGCGGAGAGTGCCGCGGACGCGTTGGCGGAAGCCGCCGTGCTGTTTGTCAGCTGCGACTGGAAGTAGTTCACCAGCAATGAGGAATCGAAACCGGTAATTGTCGTCGTCATGGCTCTCGACCGCGAAGGCGCTGATTATCGGTTTTGGGATATTAAGGCCCTGCTAAACCGTGCGGATCGTGCTTAACGCGGTCTTAACAGCGCTCATGCGAGAAGCGCGCATGACCGCAAGCACCAATGCGCAATACGAGCAGGGCCTTCGGCTCACCAAAGAAGGCCGTCATGCCGAGGCGATCGACTGCTATCAGCAGGCGCTTGCCGCATCGCCATCCGATCCGCATGTGCTGTTCGCGCTGGGCAATACCGCCAGAACGCTGGGAATGGCGAAGCCTGCCGAGACCTTCTACCGGCAGGTGCTGGCTATCGAGCCGCAGCGCATCGAAGCGTTAATCAATCTTGCCAATCTCTTAAGAGCGAGCGGTCAGGCGCCCGCCGCGCGTGCGCTGCTGGAGCCTTCGTTGGCGCGCGATCCTGATTGCGCGGAGCTTTGGCTCACGCTGGGGTCGCTGCTGCGCGAAAAAGGCGATGCCGAAACTGCGGAAGCGCATTATCGCCGTGCGCTCGAACTGAAGCCCAACTATGCCGCAGCACTGGCCAATCTGGCCGACATGCTTTCCCAAAAAGGCGATCATGCCGAGGCGATGCCGCTTTATGACCGCGCGCTCCGGCACGAACCGGACAACGCGCAGGCCAAACTCAATCGCGCCGTTCTCTATCTGCTGACCGGGAATCTGAAACAGGGCTGGCGCGACTATGCCGCGCGGCTGAACATCCCCGGCAAGGCGCCGCTCTGCGATCACGGGTTGAAATCCTGGATCGGTGACTCGCTCAAGAACAAGCGGCTGCTGGTGACGGCGGAGCAAGGTGTCGGCGATCAGTTGATGTTTGCCTCCATGATCCGCGATCTCGCCGCGCGCGCGCAGGCCGATGGTGGTAGCATCATTCTGGAATGCGAGCCGCGCCTGGTGCCGCTGTTCGCGCGGTCCTTCGAGGACGTGACGGTTCATGCGAGCCAGATGGAAACCCGCGGCGGTGTCGTTCGCGCGCATTATGACTGGCTGAAATCGGTTGGCGGCGCCAACCTCGCCGTGGAGATGGGAACCCTGCCGCGTTATCTGCGCGGCGAGATCGCAAAATTCCCCACCCCCAATGTGTTTCTTGATGCCGACGATATCGAAGTCCTTAACTGGCAGCGAACGCTGTCGAATGTCGCGGAAGGACCGTTCATCGGAATCTGCTGGCGCAGTGGCAAGCTCGCGGCGGGCCGCTTCTTGAACTTCGCGCGGTTGGACGCATGGGCGGCGTTTATCCGCGATATGCCCGGCACGCCCGTCTGCGTTCAATATGACGGTTTCGCCGAAGAGATCGACAAGCTGAGCATGCTCTCTGGCAAGACGATCGTCGTTCCCGGCGGGATCGATCAGAAGCAGGAACTGGATCGCGCCTGCGCGTTGATGTCGGCGCTCGATGCCGTCGTCACCGCGCCGACGGCGGTGTCGTGGTTGTCCGCCGGCGCGGGCGTTCCGACTTACAAGATTGAGCGCGATGCCGGCTGGACAAGTTTCGGCTGCGACTACGAGCCGTTCGCGCCCGCCGCGCGCTGCATGGTGCCGGACACGTTAGATGACTGGGCGGATAGTTTCGGCAAAGCGCTGGCCGCACTCAACTCGCAATTCGGCTAGGCGTCGCGCTGCGGCGCTGTTTCAGAGACGCGGCCAGATCGGCGGCAATGCGCGTGGCGCCGTCGCCATCGATGGTCATCAAGCCGGCGGCATGCATTTCGCGGCGGCGCACCGTGTCGTTCAGAAGCGCCCAAGTGGCGCTGGCGATGTCGAAATCTTCGATATTGCCCGCCACACCCAGAGACATGCCTATGCCGGCACGTTCAAATGCCGACGCCGACAAAGCGTGATCTTCGTTGAGGCAGAGATACAGCGCCGGAACGCCATACGTCGCCAGTTCGTAAGCCGTCACGCCGAAAGCGGTGAGCGCCAGATCGCTGGCCGCGAATTCGGTGGTGAGGTCGTCTGCGTTCTCGATAGTCTCGAAATTCGGTGCCAGGCTTGCGATGCGCTTGGCTGTCTGGGCCGCGTTTGCCATGCCCGGCCCGATGACAAACCGCGCACGGAACACCGGATCGAGTTTCGCCAGCGCGCGGGCGCCGCGCAACGTCAGGCCCATCGGATCGCTGCCGCCCATTGTCACCAGAAGGCTGGGCCGCGGAGAACGGGGCCGCAGATTCAATTTCGCCTTCGTTAGGCCCAGCAGTGCCCATTCCCAACCGATGCGCGCGACGCAGTCCGATCCGGTCCAATCGAGCACCGCGGCCTGCGGCACTGGCGGATAATAGGCGACATCGGCGGCGAGCCGGCGCTCGGAGCCATCGTCGATCACGGCGGTGACGGAGACGCCGCGGGCCAGTGTTTCCAGCTCTTTCTGGCCCAATCCGTCGCGCATATCGCAGATCAGAAGTTCGGGTTTTCGGATGTCGATCAGCTTGGACAGGAACTCTGCGTCATACACATGATCGACAAGGCAGGCTTCGAAGCCTGCCGCTTTGATCGGCTCCAGTGCGTCAGCCGTGCCATTCACCGCGAACATTGCGCCGATGCCTTCGCGGTCACGCAGGGCTTTCGCCAGCGCGATCATGCGTTTGACATGGCCATAGCCATAACCGCTGCCGCCATCGCAACGGATCAGCGCCAGCCCGCCGACATGCGCAGCAATCGATTTCTGCTTCACATGCGCGTTCAGCGCGCGCAGCTCCGGTTCGCGCTCCAGCAGAAGCAGCAGATCGGAGAGCGAGGCTTCGCCCGCTTTCGCCGCCAGCCTTTCATGCACCGCTTCCACAAATGCCAGATCGTCCGGCGTGTCGATGGTCAGCCGCGCGCCGGGCTTGTCGAACGCCGGATAGGCGGGCGCGCGGGCGATGCGCACGAAATTGGGGTGCAGCTTGAAATAGCCGGTAACGTGCTCGCGCGCCGCCGGATCGTCGGGCGCGTCCATCATCAGCTTGTCGAGCGCGCGGCGGGTGAAGGGGTCGACGCCTTCATGCGCCGTCTCCGCGCCTTCCTCCAGCAGAACGTAATCGCCGTCCTGCTCCAGCAAGGCGGTGATGAGGTGATCGATGAAGCCGGCGTCGATGAACGGTGCATCGGCATTCACCCGCACGATCACATCGGCGTCCAGAAGCTCGGCCGCGCGCGCGAACCGCGCCAGCACATTGTCTTCGGGCCCGCGCACCACGGGGACGTTATTGTCCTTGGCCCATTCGGCGACGGCGTCGTCGCGCGGATTGTCGGATGTGGCGATGGCGATGCGCTCGATCAGTTTGGAGCGCTCGAGGCGATGGACGATGTGCCAGAGCAGCGGCTTGCCGGCGATGGGTTTGAGCACCTTGCCGGGCAGGCGCGTGGACCCCATGCGCGCCTGGATGACCGCCACGATGCGTAAGTGATCGCTGGGTTCCGGCGTCAGGATCATGCGGCTTCCGGCTTGTAAGAGGCGCGAACGTGCAGCAGCGGGCGCATGCCGTCCGACGGATCGGCGCGCCACTCACGGTCTGCGATTTCGGATGGCTGCGGGCCTTTGAAGCCCGTACCGTCAGCGACAAAGCTTTCGCGGATGCGCGCGATCACCGGCGCGATTTCTTCCGGCAGCCAGCAATGGCCGCTGGCATATTCGGCGCCTTCACCGTCCAGATCGAGATGGAATTCCACCACCGCCGCGTTCCAATGATGCACCGCGCGCTCGATCACGGCGGGGCGGCGGGTGTGGTCCGACCATCCGGTCTTGCACGCCGTCGCCTTGCGGATGGATTCGATGGCCGAAAGATTGGCTTCGCTCGCCGGCGTCGGATAGGCGGACACGCAATGCAGCAGCGTGGTGTCTTGTGCGCCGGCATGCTTCAGTGTCGAAGCGGCGTGTTTAATCTCTTCCAGCGTCGCCATGCCGGTGGAGAGCACGATGGGCTTGCCACGTTTCGCGCAGGCTTCCAGCAGCGGCGTCACCAGCAGTTCGTAAGACGCGATCTTGTAGAAATCGACATAAGACGCGAGCTCTTCCACCGCTTCCAGATAAAACGGCGTGCAGGAAAATTGGATGCCGCGTTCGTGGCAGCGCTCGGAGAGCGGCCGCAAATGATCCAGCGGCAATTCCCATTCGCGGCGCGCGCGATGCTTGGGACTCTGCAAAAGAATCTCCGGCGCGAACATCCGGTCGATCTTGAAGAGCTGGAATTTCACCGCGTCGCAGCCCGCATCCGCCGCCGCATCCACAAAGGCAAGCGCGCGCGAAAGCTCGCGGCCGTGATTGCTCGAGGCCTCGGCGATGAAGAGAGGGCGGCGCGGCGATGTCATGAATCGCTTCCTTTTCAGGCTTAACGATTTCTAAAGCCTGCTTGGCTAAGAGAAGGTTAACGGAGTTGTCTCTTTATGAGTCGGCAGACGCAGCCCTTTTTTATCGTTTCCAGCGGCCGCTCCGGCACGGCGATGCTGCACAAAGTGCTGGAAACCGCGGGCGATATCGAAATGCACCACGAATATATGGTGCATATCGCGCAACCTCTGGGCGCGCGCCGCTATATGGGACTCGCGACGGGCGAGGAAGCCACCCGGATTTTGCGCGATACCCACGCCGCGGCAATTCGCTACAGCACTGCCGCGCATTGGGGCGATTCCTCCAACAAGCTGTCCTGGCTGATTCCCGAACTGGCGGCGCTGCTGCCGGAAGCGAAATTCGTCCATCTGGTGCGCGACGGGCGCAAAGTCGCCGGTTCCTATTTCCGCAAGCTTTTCGCCGAGTGTTACGACGACCGCTCGGTCGCGGTGCTGCAGGCGCATCTGGACGATCCCGCGAACAATCCGGCGCCGCCGCCGGAAAAAAAATATTGGTGGCCGATCTCGCGCGATCCCGCGTTCCGTCGCTTCGATCAGTTCGCGCGCATCGCCTGGCATTGGGCGGAAGTGAACCGCGTCATCGCGGAGTCGCTCGCGGCGTTACCCAAGGAGCGTTCGCACTTCGCGCGGCTGGAAGATCTTTACGTTTCACCCAGCGGCGTGAAGGGACTTTTCCATTTTCTTAATCTTCCCTACCGCGATGAGCACTTCGCGATGTTCGCGCGTCCGCACAACGTCAACCGTCCGGAAGACGAATTGCTTACGCCGGCGCAGGCGAAGCGGTTTGACGAGGTCGCGGGCGCCATGATGGCGCGGCTCAATTATGCCGGCACGCCGGAGTATGTAGTGAATTATTAAGCACAACTGATGAAAGATGGTTAGGGAACATTTATTCGGCCATCTTCATGCGCGAGCCGTGCGAACTTTGTCACAACGAAACGCTGACGCAGGTCTACGAACCTGAACGCTCCACGCGCGGATTGAAGATCTATCTTTGCAATCATTGCGGGCTCGTGCAGAGCTTCCCGCGCATCGATCGCGCGCCGCGCCGCGTTGCCGCTGTTTCCGGTGGCGCCGATTGGGGCAATGTCCGATACGGCAAAGCCTTCCGCACCGATGCCGCGATGAAAGCGCTCGCGCGTCACGCCGATTTCAATTCCGAAATCTCACTTCTCGACGTTGGCTCCAATCGCGGAAGCTTCGTGAAAGCATTTCTGGATGCCGTTCCGAACGCGCAAATTCTCGCGCTGGAACCCGATGAGCGTGTTGTCGACTCTTGCAGAGATCTTGAACGGACAGACATTGTTTGCGCGCGCATCGAAAATGCCGCGCTGGAAAGCGAGCGCTTCGACATCGTCCATTCCTGTCACACCATAGAACATCTCGCCCATCCGCAGGATGTGCTCGCCGATCATTGGCGCACGCTGAAGACGGGCGGGTTGCTGGTTCTGGATGCGCCGAACATCGCCATTCTCGACGAGGGCGACATCATCGAGGAATGGTTCATCGACAAGCATCTCTATCATTTCTCCGCCCGCACCCTGATCCGCATGGTCCGCGCCGCTGGCTTCGACATCGTCGAAGCGCCGGATGCAAAAGACCGTGCCAATGTGCTGATCGTTGCGCGCAAATCCGACAAGGCCATCCGCGCCCGCGATGACGATCCCTTGGAAGTCGCCGAAGCCGAGCGGTTGATCGCCGCCTATGGCGCCACGCGTGCGCGCAATCTCGCCTCGCTCACCGCGCTCGCCGCCGAGATCGTGCGGATGGCGCCCAAACGCGTCGCGATGTGGGGCGCAGGCCGCTTGTTCGACTCGCTGGTCACGCATGGTGGTTTCGAGCCGGCGATGCTGTCGTCGCTGATCGACAAGCACTTAAAGCAATATGTCGGCGAGCGGCATGGCCGCGCACTGGTCGAGCCGCAGTCGCTTGCCGAAACGCAGCCGGGCGTCGTGATCGTGATGTCGCGCGGCTTCGCGCAGGAGATCGCGGACGAAGCCAAGTCGCTCGCGCCGAATGCGGAAATCATTTTCTACAGCGATCTGATGGCGCGTGCGCGCCAGGCAGCCTGAGGGGGCACATGGCACAGGCAATTCCGTTCGACCGGCGCGCGCCGGTTCAGTGCAAGCAACCGCTCAAAGCGTTGCCGCCGAATCTCGTCAACGATATCGCCGCATCGGCGGCGTTCGTACGACAGCATGCCATCGCATCGATCTATCACGCCGGTTCCGGTCATCCGGGCGGCGCGATGTCTTGCGCCGACATTCTCGCCTGCCTGTTCGGCGCGGAATTGAATTTCTGGCCCGATGCCGTGAACGATCCGGGCCGCGACCGTTTCGTGCTCTCCAAGGGCCACGCCGCACCCGCGCTTTATGCCGTCGGTGCGCAATATGGTTTCTGCAACAAGCGCGAGGCGCTCAATCTGCGCAAGCTCAATAGCCCGTTCCAGGGCCACCCGCATGTGCTCGACATGCCGTGGGTAGAAACTTCTACCGGTTCGTTGGGGCAGGGCTTCTCCGTTGCGCTCGGTATGGCGATGGGCCTGAAAATCCAGAAGTCGCAGGCGCGGGTTTACACATTGCTCGGCGACGGCGAATTGCAGGAAGGCGAAGTGTGGGAAGCGGCCATGTGCGCCGCCCATCATCAGCTCGACAATCTCTGCGCCATCATCGATTACAACAAGATGCAGAGCGATGACCGCAACGATGCGATCATGCGCCTGGAACCGCTCGCCGCGAAATTCCGCGCCTTCGATTGGGCGGTTGCGGAGATCGACGGCCACGACATTCCCGAAATCTTGGGCGCGCTGCGCCGGGCATCCTCCACGCATGGCCGCCCTTCGCTGCTGATCGCCAACACGGTGAAGGGCAAAGGCGTTCCCTACATGGAGAATATCGCCACCTGGCATGGCAGCGTAAAGCTGACACGCCCGCAGGCGGAGGAAGCGTTGACCGCGCTCGGCGCGACAGGCGAAGAGATTGCGGAGTATCTGGCATGAGCGCGGCACCGGTCCTGATGCAAACAGAAGCCGCGCCCGCGCTGATCGCGCAGACCGGCGATTCCCTGCGCGAGGCGTTCGGCAAAGCGCTTTCCAGTCTCGCGGATGAATTCCAGAACGTCGTCGTACTTGATGCGGACATCGCGGGCGGCACCGGCGTGCATCATTTCCGCAAAAGCCATCCCGAACGCTTCCTGCAATTCGGCATTGCCGAGCAGAATATGATGGCAGCGGCCGGCGGTCTTGCCGCGACCGGACTTATTCCCGTCGTCACCACCTTCGCCGTGTTTTGTTTGCGCGCGGTGGAGCAGGCGCGGTTGTCGCTCGCTTATGCGGGCCGCAACGCCAAGATCGTGGCGTCGCATCCCGGTCTCGATGTCGGCCCGGATGGCGGCTCCGCGCAGGCGCTGGAAGACATGGCTGCGTTCCGCGCCATTCCCGGCATGACGGTGATCTCGCCAGCCGATCCCATCGAAATGAAACTCGCCACCCGCGCCATGCTGGAATTCGAAGGTCCGGTCTATATGCGCACCGGCCGCAGCCCCGCCAAGCGCGTGTTCGGCGACGACCACACATTCGAGATCGGCAAGGGCCAGATCGTGCGCGACGGCAAGGACGTCACCATCGTCGCCTGCGGCGTGGAAGTGGCGCGTGCGGTGGAAGCCGCCGAGTTGCTCGCGGCGGAGGGCGTGGCTGCCCGCGTCGTCAACATGGCCACCATCAAGCCCATCGACAAACAGCTTCTCATCCGCTGCGCCAAGCATACCGGATGCTTCGTCACCGCCGAGGATCACAATATCTATGGCGGTCTCGGCAGCGCAGTGGCGGAATCGCTGGCGGCGACGATGCCGTGCCCCATCGAATTCGTCGGTGTGAAGGACACGTTCGGCGCGTCAGGCGAACCGGAAGAGTTGGCCGAAGTGTTCGGCCTTACCGCACCGCATATCGCCGAAGCGGCGCGTCGCGCCATCGCCCGCAAGAAGAAATCGAAGTGACGGACCGCTTTTCCCTCGCCGGAAAAATCGCCGTCGTCACCGGCGGCTCCAGAGGCATCGGCCGCGCCATCGCCATCGGCCTCGCCGAAGCCGGCGCCGATGTCGTGCTCACTTACAAAAATAATCGCGCCGAGGCCGATAAGGTCGTCGCGGAAATCGAAAAGCTCGATCGCCGCGCGTTGGCACTGCCGATGGATGTGACGGATCGGAGAAGTGTGGAAGCGGCGTCCGAAGATGCGCGCGCCTTCGGCCTGATCTCGATTCTCATCAACAATGCCGGGGTCAACAAGCCGACGGATTTTGATGCCGTCACGGATGCCGACTGGGATGAGATCGTCGGCACCAACCTCAAAGGTCCTTTCATCGCGGCGCAGGTGTTCCTGCCTCTGATCGCCGAAGCCGGCGGCGGCAGCATTGTGAACATCTCCTCGGTCAGCGGCCAATATGGCGGCCCGCGCACCGCGCATTACGCAGCCTCGAAGGCCGGCCTCATTTCGCTGGCGCAGGTCATCGCCCGCTTCGGCGCGAAATATAAAGTGCGCTCCAACACCATCGCCGCGGGCCTTATCGCTTCCGATATGGCAGCGGCGGGCATGGCGGCGGCCAGCGTGCAGAAGGCGGCGGAAGGAATCATCCTGCAGCGTCTCGGCACCACACGCGAAGTGGCGGATGCGGCCGTGTTCCTGGCGTCCGATGCGTCGTCCTACATCACCGCACAGACGCTCAATGTGAATGGCGGGCTCTATTTCTGATGGGCAAGACTCTCCTCATTGTATCCGGCGGCATCGAAGCGGCGGACGCTGCCAAGCGCGCCAAGGAAATGGGCCTCTATGTGGTCGTGTCGGATCGCGATCCGCACGCGCCGGGATTTGAATTTGCCGATTCCTGCCTCATCGCGGATGTCTATGCGCCGGACGAAACCGCCGCCGCCGCCGAACGCTACGCCCGCAAATTGCGTCCCATCGACGGCGTGATCTGCGTCGCCGCCGATGCGCCGATGACGGTGGCCGCGGTGAACAAGCGGCTTGGCCTCAAAGGTATCTCCGAAGAAAGCGCGCGTCTGGCCTGCGACAAGCTGGCGATGAAAGAGCGTTTCCTCGCCGCCGGTGTGCCGATCCCGTGGTTCTCCGCTGTTTCCACGCCGCAAATGCTGCAGCGCATCGCCATCGAACGTGGCCGTAATCTCGTCATCAAGCCGGTGGATTCGCGTGGAAGCCGCGGCGTGCAGCGGGTAGAGCAGGTCGAAGACCTAACCAAAGCCTTTTACTTCGCCCAGGAACATTCGCCGACCGACCGCGTGATGGTCGAGCAATATCTCTCCGGCCCGCAGGTCTCCACCGAAAGCATCGTCGTGGACGGGCAGTGCTTCACGCCGGGGTTCTCCGACCGCAATTACGAATATCTGGAGCGTTACGCGCCGTTCTTCATCGAGAATGGCGGCGATCTGCCGAGCCACCTGCCGGATGACATCCAGCAGAAGGCCAAGGATGTCGTCTCCCGCGCGGCCGCTGCGCTCGGCATCACCAACGGCACAGTCAAGGGCGACATTGTCGTCCACAAAGGCGAGCCGCATGTCATCGAACTGGCGGCGCGCCTGTCCGGCGGATTCTTCTGCACCCGCGAGATCCCGCTTAACACTGGTGTCGATTTCATCGGCGCGGCGATCAAGGTCGCACTGGGCGAACCGGTCAGCGCCGAAGATCTGGAGCCGAAGCAGCTCACGCCGGTCATCCAGCGCTATGCCTTTCCCAACCCCGGCAAAGTGGTGAAGGTTTCGGGCGCAGACGAAGCGCGCAAGATTCCCGGCGTCACCGAAGTCATCGTCACCGCCAGGGAAGGCGACATCATTCCGTCCGCGGGCGACAAGCGTCCCTCCGCTGCGATGGTGCTGGCCACAGGCGCCACGCGCGAAGCGGCGCTGGAAGCGGCGAACGACGCGCTGTCGCATATCCGGATCGAAACGGCATGAACGCGCCCTTCCGCCAGCGCGAAGCGAAGGTCAACGCGACCTTGCATATCTTCGCATTCTTCCATCTTAACATTGCATTCTCTTCCATCGAGGAAGAGCAACGCGGCGAGGTGATCAGGCGCTGCTACTGGCCGCTGCTCGATCTGGCGGCCAATCACGGCCCCATCGGCATCGAGATCACCGGCTATACGCTTGAAGTCATCGACACGATCGATCCGGAATGGATCGGCCGCGCCCGCGCATTGATCGCGAAGGGCAAGATCGAACTCATCGGTTCCGGCTATGCGCAGATGATCGGTCCGCTGGTGCCCGGGCGCGTCACCGAAGAAAATCTGAAAATCGGCAATGAGATTTACAGAAGCCTTCTCGGCGTGCAGCCCAAGCTCGCGCTGATCAATGAACAGGCCTACTCGGCGGGTCTTGTCGGCCTTTATCTCGACGCCGGTTATCGCGCGATCCTGATGGATTGGGACAATCCGAGCTCGCAGCATCCGGAATGGGGGCCAGAAACCCGCTACCTGCCGCAACAGGCGGTGGGCAGCGACGGACGCGCCATCGATCTGATCTGGACCAACACCGTCGCCTTCCAGAAGCTGCAGCGTTTCGCGCATGGCGATATCGGCCTTCAGGATTATGTCGATTACGTCCGCACGCAGCGCTGCAAATCCGAACGCGCGCTTTGCCTTTACGCCAGCGACGCGGAGATTTTCGATTTCCGCCCCGGCCGCTACAAGAGCGAAGAGAAAATCGCCGGCAGCGGCGAATGGAATCGGGTGGCACAGGCCATTGCGCGTCTGGCGCAGGATGATGATTTCGCGCTGATCGCGCCCAGCGGCACGCTGCGCCTGCGCGACAGCCGCGATGCCGGACAGAAGCTGCATCTGCAATCTGCCGACTGCCCGGTGCCGGTGAAGAAGCAGCGCAAATACACACTGGCGCGCTGGGCAGTGACGGGACGTGATGACATTGGCATCAACGCCGCCTGCCAGCGCATCTATGAAGGCCTCGCCGCGAACAATGCCACTACGGCGGAGTGGAAAGAGCTTTGTTATCTGTGGTCGTCGGATTTCCGCACCCACATCACGCAAAGCCGCTGGACGAAATTCTGCGCGCAATTGCGCGATGCCGAAAACCGCTGGGCGCTTTCGCCCAAAGCCGCAGCGCCCGCGCCGAAAGGCGGTGCCGTTCAGTCCCGGTTCATCGATATCGAAACGCCCATGCTCAAAGCGCGGTTGGATCGCCGCCGTGGGCTCGCGATTGAAGCGCTGCAATTCGCTGAACAGCCTGCGCCGGTCGTCGGCGGCCTGCGTCATGGCCATTTCGACGACATCGCCTTGCAGGCCGACTGGTACACCGGCGACTGCGTGTTCGAGGCGCCGGGCGAGCACAAGGTCACCGATCTGGAATGGTGCGAGGCGCGCATCTGGAAAGACGCGAACAGTGATACCATCGCCTATGCCGCCATCCCCACACCGCTCGGCCCGATCCACAAGACCTTGCGCTTCGGCGCGCACGATGCCCGCGTCGATTTCGATATCAGCTTCGACTGGAAGGATTGGGGCCGCGGCTCCTTGCGTCTGGGCCATTTCACCTTGCTGCCCGGCGCGTTCGAATGGACGAAGCTTTCCTTAACGACGCACAATGGCGGTAAGGAAAAAGAAACTTTCCCGCTTAACGGTCACGCGGTCGATCACGGCGCCGCCGTCTCCTTCCTCGTCTCCTCGTCCTATGGCATCGGCATGACCGAAGGTTGGGCGGAACTAGGCGACCAGGAAACCCGCGTGCGCATCGACATAGACCGCGCCACGGCGCCGCTTCTGGGCCTTCTCACCCATCGCCGCGCATCGGGCAGCGTCTTCTGTCAATTGCAGCTTTCCGCATTGGAGCTGGACGAGACGCGCAAGCCCGACGGCTATGCGCGCGGTCCCCGCCGCTTCCGCTTTGGTATATCGGCGGCCTGATCGTAGGCACTTATTAACGACGTTCTGCAACCATCGCCGCGCTTAAGAGGGGCTTCTTCTCATGGCGCAGCGCGCTGCCAAGATCTATCTGCCGGTCTCCAACGATGCCGAAACCGAAGCGCCCGCCGTTTCCGGCTTTCGCGAGTTCGACCAGCCCTGGCTCGATCTGAACGACAAGGGCGTGCTCGTCACCGGCGGCACGGGCTCTTTCGGCAAGCATTTCGTCAAGACGGTCATCGAGCTCTACAAGCCGCGCCGCCTCGTCATCTTCAGCCGCGACGAGCTGAAGCAATACGAGATGCAGCAGACGTTCCCGATGGAGCAGTATCCGTTCATGCGCTACTTCATCGGCGACGTGCGCGATCGTGACCGTCTCGAGCTCGCTATGCGCGACATCGATTACGTGATCCACGCCGCAGCGCTGAAGCAGGTGCCGACCGCCGAATACAATCCCTTCGAATGCATCCGCACCAACGTCATGGGCGCGGAAAATGTTGTGTGTGCCGCACTGGCGCGCAATGTGAAGAAGGTAATTGCGCTCTCCACCGACAAGGCCGCCAATCCGGTCAATCTTTATGGCGCCTCCAAGCTGGCGTCGGACAAGATTTTCGTTGCCGCCAACAATTTGTCGGGCGCGGACGGCACCAAATTCTCCGTCGTGCGCTATGGCAATGTGTTCGGCTCGCGCGGCAGCGTCGTTCCCTTCTTCCAGAAGCTGATGAGCGAAGGCGCCAAGGAGCTTCCCATCACCGACGAACGCATGACGCGCTTCTGGATCACGCTGACGCAGGGCGTGAACTTCGTTCTTTCCAGCATGGAGATGAGCCAGGGCGGCGAGATCTTCGTGCCGAAGATCCCCTCCACCACCATTCCCCAGCTGGCCACGCTGATCGGCCCCAAGGTGGCGCAGAAGGTGGTCGGCATCCGCCCCGGCGAGAAACTGCATGAGACGATGATCCCCGCCGACGATTCCCGCTGGACCGTGGAGATCGACGACCGCTTCGTCATCCTGGCCAGCTTCGCCAACAAGATTCGCGACGCCTATATCCATCGCGGCGCCAAGCCGGTGCCGGAAGGGTTTGCGTATTCCAGCGACAACAATCCGGAGCGGCTCGACGCGCGCGGGCTGCAGTCGCTTCTGATGCACGCTTTCGCATGAGCGCGCCGGCGCTTCGCGCGCGGCAGCCGCTGCCGAACGCGTTCCTCCCCTATGGGCGCCAGCTCATCGAGGAAGACGACATCGCGGCCGTCACCGAAGCCCTGCGCGGCAATCTTCTCACCACCGGTCCTTATGTGGACCGCTTCGAGCACGCGCTGGCGAAAGCCGTCGGCGCCAAACACGCCGTCGTGTGCTCCAACGGCACCGCAGCGCTGCATATGGCAGCGCGGGCTCTCAACCTTGGCGCCGGAACCAAAATCATTGTTCCCGCTATCACCTTTTTGGCCACTGCCAGCGCGCCGCACCTGAACGGCGCGGAGATCGTTTTCGCCGATGTCGAACCGGAGACCGGCCTGATGGGTCCCGGCGATCTGGAAGACGCATTCAAGCGTGCCGGCCAGGCCGATGCCGTGTTCAATGTTCATGTGAACGGGCAATGCGGCGATATCGAAGGTATTGCCACCATCGCGCGCGCGCATGACGCGAAGATCGTCGATGATGCATGTCATGCCATCGGCACCGGCTTCGTCGCCGAAGACGGCAGCCTCAGCCAGATCGGCTCAAATACCTTTTGTGATCTCACAGTCTTTTCGTTCCATCCGGTAAAGACCATCGCGATGGGCGAGGGGGGCGCCGTCACCACCAACGATCCCGAACTTGCCGCGCTCCTCATGCGCGCGCGCAATCACGGCATGACGCGCAAGCCGGATGAGTTCGTGAACACCGAAGATGCTTTCGATGCCGACGGTACGCCGAACCCCTGGTACTACGAATGCGTCGCGCCGGAGTTCAACTGGCGCGCCAACGACATTCAGTGCGCGCTGGGTTTGTCACAGCTTAGCAAGCTCGGCCGCTTCGTTGCGCGCCGCAGAGCGCTGGCCGCCGCATACGATACGTTGCTCGCGCCGTTTGCGCCGCTGGTGCGCCCCACTGCCCGCACACGGGCGTCGCTGCCGGCTTGGCATCTCTACGCCGCGCGCATTGATTTTGAGCGCGCCGGCATCAGCCGCGCCACCGTCATGCGCGAGCTTGCGAAGGACGGTATCGGCAGCCAGGTGCATTACTTCCCCGTCCACCGTCAGCCCTTTTACGCGAATCGCTATGGCGCGCTGTCGCTGCCCGGCGCCGAGCGCTACTACGATCGCGCCCTGAGCCTGCCGCTGTTTGCATCGATGAGCGTGGGCGATGTCGAGCGCGTCGCCACGACGCTGGGAAATATTCTCGGCTTCTGAACATCCCAAAAAGAAGAAGGCGGAGCTTCGGCCCCCCGCCGAAACTCCGCCCATTTCTTGTTCTTGAACCCACCGGCTTTCGCCCGACGCCCCAGGGCGCGGCTGGTTTTCCAGCTCACGCGTCCTGGCAAGCAACCACGGCGGAGCCTTTTCAGGCTCCGCCGCTTTTTGCTTAACCCTGGAACAGCGAGAGCGCGATCTGCGGCGACTGGTTGGCGATCGACAACGCCTGAACACCCAGTTGCTGCTTCACCTGCAAGGACTGCAACATGGCGCTTTCCGTCGCCATATCCGCATCCACCAGGTTGCCGATGCCGGTCGTCAGCGTGTCGGACAGGTTCTGCACGAAGGTGGCCTGGATCGAGAGCTTCTTGGAGCCCGAACCCAGTTCCGCCAAGGCGCTGTTGACGGCGGTCAAAGAGCTTTCGACCGTGGCAACCATCGTCGAAGCGGCGGCCTGCGTGGAGATGTTGTCCGAAGCGCCGATCGAAACGATCGAACCGCCGAGGCTCATGTCCTGACCCGCAACCGTGATCTTCTTGGTGCCGTCCGAAGACGCCAGCACGGAGATGCCGGCCGACTGCGAACCGTCGATCAGGTTGAAGCCGTTGAAGACCGCGTTCGACACGACCGAGGCAATCTGGTCGCGCAGAGCGGTGAAGTCTTCGTTCAGCGCCGAACGGCTGGCCGTGTCGAGCGAAGAGTCCGAAGCGGCAAGCGCCTTCTGCTTCATTTCGATCAGAAGATCGGAGATCGACTGACCGGCAGAGAGAGCGACGTCAACCGAAGATGTGCCGCGGTTGATGGAGTCGGTCACGGCGGCATAGCCCGCAACGTCGCCGCGCATGTTCTGCGCGATGGCGAAGGTGGCGCCGTCGTCTTTCGCCGATGAAACCTTGAGACCCGAGTTGATGGCCTGCTGGGTCTTCATCAAGCTGGCATTGGTCTGGTCGAGGTATTGCAGCGCGACCATGGCGCCGGTGTTGGTATTGACGCTAAGCATTGAAGCCTCCGTTCTGGCGTGTGTTGTGAGCGTTTTGCTCAAGGGCATTCTTGCCCCGCATGCGCAATCGCAAGCGCCGTGCCGGAGACGATTTACCGTTCGCTAACTTTCGATTTTCAGACGGGCGGCAAATGCGTCTTGGCGCGATTTGCCGGATGGCGATTTTGACCGGGCAGTATTTACCGCTTCGGGGAAATTTTTGCCGGGTGAAACAGGAAATTCCTGCCGGGTTCGAATCGATGTTGAGTCAAAAAGAAAGGAGCGGCGCGGGTTTTGCCCCGGCCGCTCCGCCCCATACTTCCCAAGGGTTTTGTCCTTGTTGTCAGCTCTGGAACAGCGACAGGATGACCTGCGGCGACTGGTTCGCAATCGACAGGGCCTGAACGCCAAGCTGCTGCTTGACCTGCAGGGACTGCAACGATGCGCTTTCGGTGGCCATGTCGGCGTCCACCAGATTTCCGATGCCCGTGGTGAGCGTGTCGGAAAGGTTCTGGACGAACGTCGCCTGGACCGAGAGCTTCTTGGAACCGCTGCCAAGACGCGCCAGGGCGCTGTTGACGTTGTTCAACGACGTCTCGACGGTTGCGATCATCGCTGACGCTGCCGACTGGGTCGAAATGGACGCAGTCGCACCGAACATGATGATGCCGCCGCTGAGGCTCAGGTTCTCGCTCGCAACGGTAATTCTCTTTGCGCCGTCCGAAGAGGCCAGCACGGAGATACCGCCGGTTGCCGAACCGTCGATAAGATTGAAGTTGTTGAACACGGCGTTGTTGACGATGGAGGTAATCTGATCGCGAAGCGCCTGGAAGTCTTCGTTCAGCGCCTGACGGCTCGCGGTATCCATCGAGGCGTCGGAGGCTGCCAGAGCCTTCTGCTTCATTTCGATCATCAGGTCAGAGATCGACTGGCCCGCGGAAAGAGCCACATCGACCGAGGAAATGCCGCGGTTGATGCTGTCGGTCACCGCAGAATAGCCGGCCACGTCGCCACGCATGTTCTGGGCGATGGCGTAAGTCGCGCCGTCGTCCTTTGCGCTGGCAACCTTCAGGCCCGAGTTGATGGCATTTTGGGTGGTCTGAAGTTGGGCATTGGTTTTGTCGAGGTACTGCAGCGCGACCATCGCGCCGGTATTTGTATTGACGCTAAGCATTTGAGGATTCTCCGTCCGGTTCTCGAGTTGTGGCCTGCGTTCTGCCGGCCGCAGGGCACTATGCCCCGCCCACCCCAGCGCAACCTTCGTGCCAGCGCCTTAACCGGATAAGTATTTGATTTTGTTGGAATAAGTTGTGGCGTTAACGGATTTTTGGCAGGCAATTTTTACCCTGCGGCAGAACCTGTCCGCTATCTGGCTATCGGCGCCAGAACTTGGTGACTGGCGGCAACAGGGATGCGGACGGATGCGAACGTCCGCAGGCGAACGCGATTTCGTGGCCAAAAAAATCTGTGCCGTGCTCCGTCCTACCCGGAGCACGGCACAGCTGGTCAGAACTCGACGTCGAATCCGACGCGACCGATATCCTCGCTGCCGGCATGGGAGTAGCCGGCATCGATCGCAAACGGCGTGTCGGTATCCAACCGGTGTGAAACCGCGATGCCTGCGCCGGTATAGTTCTCGAACAGGGCGCCGTGCACGGAGAGCATGGTTTTGCCGGGCGCAGATGGCATGGACGCGCTGCCCATCGCGACCGCTGCCGCTATGCCGCTGAACGCCTTGCGGCCGATGTCATGCCGGACGCCCTTCACCTGCGCATCGGTATAATCATTCGCACTGGAAAGCGTGCTGGCAAGGCCGGCATTGAGCTGACCGACATTGACGGCATCGGTGCTGGCGGTGCCGGCAGCGACATTGGTGATGCGCCGTTCGTTGCCCGCCGAGCCCACCGAGACGGTGTTGGCCTGATTG
>DASXHQ010000001.1:0-33582 GCA_036488415.1 Rhizomicrobium sp. | reverse complement strand
CTCACCATCGCATTGATGACCGCCCATAACAGTAGTGCGAACACCAGTGGCACGAAGAAGTCGCGCCCTACGATGAGCAGCGCCAGCAGAACCCCGCCGCTGACGAGCCAGTTGCTCAGGCTTTGATCGTTGACTTTCACGGACATGATAGCGCTCCCCCGAACGCAAACATCAGATCGATTGATACCAGTCGACGCCGTTTTTGTCCGGCGTGCGCGACATCTTCCCACGCCTCATGAGGCAATTCAGATGCGCGATGCTTTCGCCCGTCGCCATGCCGTAATTGCCCGACGTGATCTTGGCGCGGAACAGGGCGGGAAACACGTCCACCGCGCGCTTTGGCTCGGCGCAAAGCGCCAGAAGCTTCTGCATCCCGTCTTCATGGCCGTCGATCAGCTCCTGCAGCCGCTCCTGCGCGCCGCGGAACGGACGGTTATGCGCCGGCAACACAAAGATATCGGCGGGCAGCAGCGTCTTCAGCTTGGCGCAACTGTCGAGCCAGTCCTGCAACGGATTGCCCTCCGGCTCGGTGGGAAACACGCTCACATTGGAGGAGATGCGCGGCAGCAACTGGTCGCCGGAGATCAGGATATTGTCCTCGCGCGACCACAGGCAGGCGTGCTCCGGCGCATGACCGCGGCCGATGACGATTTCCCATACGCGATTGCCAATGGGAATGCGCTCGCCTTCCTCGATGCGGCGATAGGCATTGGGCAGGCGATAGACACCTTTGCCGAAGCCGCCGAAGCGCGTGCGGTAAAGCTCCATCTGCTCTTCCGGAAATCCCGCCGCGCGATAGAAGCGCAAGCCTTCTTCCGGCGCTTCCTGTCCGGTGTCGGCGCAAAGATTGCGGCACATCAGGTAATCGGTGCGCGTCATCCAGAGTTCGACATTGAACCGGCGCACAAGCCAGCCTGCCAGCCCCACATGATCGGGATGCAGATGAGTGACGATCACGCGCTTGACCGGGCGGCCCTGCATCGACCCGTCGAACAATTCCTTCCAGGCATTCGCCGTCGTCTCATCGCGGATACCGGTATCGACGATGGTCCAGCCGTCACCGTCTTCAAGCAGCCACAGATTGATATGGTTGAGCTGCATTGGCAGGCGCATGCGGATCCAGTGGATGCCCGGCGCGATCTCGATGGTTTTGCCGAGTTCCGGGCGCGTGTCACCAAACGGATAATCCAGATAGCTGTCCGGCCGGGTTCTGGCTTCCACCTCGCTCAACACAATTTCCTTTGTAAAACCGCTCTTTGTTCGACTATGAACGGCCCGCCGAAGGGGTCAAGCGAAACCCTCTACATTGTAACGCCCCAACATGACCCGATGCGGGTCGCGAGACCGTTATGGCTGCGGTATAGAGGAATCATCGCTCGCCCCGGAGAAACCCCCACAATGGCCGTCGCTTCCAACACCCGCATCCGCTACGGCACCGTGGCGATGACCCTGCACTGGCTGATCGCCGCGCTCATTCTCACCAATCTCTATCTGGGCCTGTCCTTCGACGATTATCCCAAAGGCGATCCGGCCCTGTTCCAGGTTCTGCAGATTCACAAATCCATCGGGCTGACGGTTCTGATGTTGAGCGTTCTGCGCCTGGTGTGGCGGCTGGTGAACCCGGTGCCGCCGCTGCCGGCCGGCATGAACCCGGTGCTCAAATTCGCGGCCCATGCGAGCCATTTTCTTCTCTACTTTCTCATCATCGCAATTCCGCTATCGGGTTGGGCATTGGCTTCGACTTCGCGTCTGGGATTTGCGACGAAATATTTTGGTTTGTTCAACTGGCCCAGTATCGGCTTTATCGCCAACATGCCGCTCGATCAGAAAAACCCCCTGCGACATGATTTCGGCGCGATCCATATGTATCTCGCGTGGTCGGCGATTGTGCTGATCGTCATCCATGTCAGCGCCGCGCTGTGGCACCAGTTCTTCCGCCGCGACGATGTTCTGAAACGCATGTTGCCGGGAACGAAGGTTGCGGAGCAGGCATGAGATATTTGTTCGCGTTGGCGTTGACGCTTTTCATTTCACCGGCGCAGGCCGCGCATTGGACGGTGGATCGAGCGCACAGCAAGCTGGGTTTCACGGTGAGCTGGGCCAAGCAGCCTTACACCGCCAGCTTCCAGAACTGGAAAGCCGATATCGATTTCGATCCGGTGAATCTCGCCGCGTCGAAGGCCGACGTCACCATCGCCATCGCCAGCGAAACATCGGGCGATGACGATACCGATAGCGATGTGAAAGGCGGCATCGGTTTCGACGCGGCGAAATTCCCCACCGCGCATTTCGTCACCACCGGCTTCACGCACAAATCCGGCAACGATTATGCCGCGCAGGGAACGCTGACGCTGAAAGGCGTGAGCAAGCCCGTCACCCTGCCCTTCACGCTCACCATCGACGGCAAGAAGGCGCACATGGTTGGAAGCACCATGGTCATGCGCAACCAGTTCGGCGTCGGCAGCGGCGAATGGGCGGTTCCCGACACCGTTGCTTGGGACGTCAAGGTGAACATTGATATCGCCGCGATGCAGAACTGACGCGCTGAAATCGAAGCGACGCGCTAGTATCTGCCAATGAACACCAGCCTCCCCAATCTGCGCACCGCCGATGCTGCCGCCATTGCGCGTGCCGGGGAGATCATCCGCGCGGGCGGGCTCGTGGCGTTTCCCACGGAGACCGTTTACGGCCTCGGCGCGGACGCCACCAATGATCGCGCGGTAGCTTCGATCTTTGCGGCGAAGGGCCGGCCGCAATTCAATCCGCTGATCGTGCATATTCCGGACATCGCGGCGGCGGAAGCGATCGTGGAATTCTCGCCGCTCGCCCGCAAACTCGCTGAAGCCTTTTGGCCCGGCGCGCTGACCTTGGTGCTGCTGCGCAAACAGACAAAGCTATCGTTGCTGGTAAGCGCCGGTCTCGACACGGTCGCGGTGCGCGCGCCGTCCGGCAGCGTAGCGCAGAAACTTCTGCGGGCGGCCGGCATTCCCATCGCCGCGCCGAGCGCCAATGTCTCCGGCCGCATCAGCCCGACCTTGGCCGCACATGTCGCCGAAGAATTCGGCGAGAGTGTCGATCTGATTCTGGATGACGGCGCCGCAGCATTGGGTCTGGAATCCACCGTCATCGGATTTGATGACGGCAAGCCTGTATTGCTGCGCCTCGGCGCCATTGCACGGGAAGATATAGAGAAAATCGCCGGTCCTCTCGCCATGCCTGGTGCGAAAATCTCTTCCCCCGGCCAGCTCATCAATCACTATGCCCCACGCGCTGCGTTGCGCTTGAATGCGCGCGAAGTGAAACCCGGCGAGGCGCTGCTTGCCTTCGGCGCGCCTGTTCCCGAAGGTGCGCGCGTGACCAGCAACCTCAGCGCGACCGGCGATGTGAAGGAAGCGGCGGCGAACCTGTTCGCCATGCTGCGCGAGCTCGACGCGAGCGGCGCCGACGCCATCGCCGTGATGCCGATACCGGAAAAAGGCCTGGGCGAAGCGATCAACGATCGCTTGCGCCGGGCCGCGGCGCCGCGCGCATGAGCGACACCATCGCACGTTTGAAAGACGCCGCCGGTCCCAAGGGCTGGAGCGACGATCCATCCGAGATCGCGCCGCACCTCGAAGAATGGCGCGGTAAATATCAGGGTGTGTCATCGCTTCTGTTGAAACCCGACAGCACCGAAGCGGTCTCCAAAATCCTCGCCATCTGCAACGAAACGCGCACCGCCGTCGTGCCGCAGGGCGGCAACACCGGATTGGTGGGCGGACAGATTCCATTTCACAACGAAATCATCCTCAGCCTCGCGCGTATGAACCGCATCCGTGATGTGGACGCATCGGGCATGAACATGATCGCGGAGGCTGGCTGCACGCTGGCGGCGGTTCAGGATGCCGCGAACAAAGTGGATCGTCTCTTTCCTCTGAGTATTGCGTCAGAAGGTTCCGCCACCATCGGCGGCAATGTCTCCACCAATGCCGGCGGTGTGCATGTTCTCCACTATGGCAACACACGCGATCTGGTGCTGGGCGTCGAGGCTGTTCTCGCGGATGGCCGCGTGTTGAACATGCTGCGCACCCTGCGCAAGGACAATACCGGTTACGATCTCAAGCAGCTTTTCATCGGCGCGGAAGGGACGCTCGGCATCGTCGCCGCCGTGGCGCTGAAGCTCTTTCCCAAGCCCGCCGAGCGCATCACCGCGCTGGTCGCCATCCGCGATCCGCAAGCCGCCATTGATCTTCTCTCGCGCTTGCAGGACGCGACCGGCGGCATGATGTCGGCGTTCGAGCTGATGCCGCGCATCGGGATCGATTTCGTGCTGGCGCATATTCCGCAGACGACCGATCCACTGGCGCAACCCTCGCCCTGGTATGTGCTGGCGGAAGCCAGCGGCGGCGCCAACAGCCATCTGGAAGAGGCGATGGAGAACGCCCTGTCCTCTTCCGATCTCGTCACTGATGCTGTGATCGCCAAAAGCGAAACGCAACGCGCGGCGCTGTGGAAGCTGCGCGAAAGCATGTCGGAAGCGCAGAAGCCGGAAGGCGGTTCGATCAAGCACGACGTCTCGGTGCCGATCAAAGACATTCCCGCCTTCCTGAAAGATGGCATCGCGGCTGTGACGAAACTCGTTCCCGGCGTGCGGCCCGTGCCGTTCGGCCATATCGGCGACGGCAACATCCATTTCAATTTCAGTGTGCCGAAAGGCGGCGACAACGCCGCTTATCTCGCGCGCTGGAACGAAATCCAGAACGCGGTGCACGACATCGTGAACCGCTATCATGGCTCCATCAGCGCCGAACACGGCCTCGGCATCATGAAGGTCCACGAGATCGAGCGCTACAAAAGCGCCGCCGAACTCGACGTGATGCGCGCCCTGAAACGCACGCTCGACCCCAACAACATCCTCAATCCGGGGAAAGTTGTTTCCATATTATAGAAAGTCAAATAAATCGGTTTCGACCAACAAATTGGATACATCTGCGACTTGAGGGGACAATTTCTCAAACCGGATCGCATCGTCATCGTTCGAATAGCATATGCGAACCAAGCCTTCGTCTTCAAAAACGACAAACCTGCACGACTCCAAAGATTTTATAGAAGCGCGCTTACTCCAATCGATATTGGCAAGCCTGTACGACTCCTGAAACGATTGCGCGGCGATCGAGGACAAATCAGGAATGTGCAAGCGCTTTCGCTCAGCCCCACCGCGCGAAGGAGTGGCAGCGAAAACAACAATCATATTCTGTTCGTTCGCTCCGCGGAAAAACGAACTTATCTCGCGCCCAACGTATGAGGATTCATCAATGTCGTCCGCTGAAAATCTGTATTGCAGGAGTATCATTTTCAATCACTAGAACCAGATGGCAGAACCCATAAACCCATCGTTGCTGCTCGCCTGCAACGGATCAATGATCGAAAGCCTCGTGGCTCGCGCGAGATTCTTTCTTGACATTTTTGTGAAAGTTCCCAAATAAGGCTTCAGAGTACATCGCCTTGGGCGACGACGGCTCCTACCTCGATGCGGCACCAAGGAATGCCGCCAGGGAGAACCAAGATGTATGGACCTTTTGTGCGCGACAAGTTTCCGCCTCGCGAGCACCTTCCTACCATCCTCGACATCGAACCCGGCCATCGGCAGGAGCACGGTCATCCGCTCCTGTGGCTGCTGACGGCGGTTATCGCCGCCTCTGCGATGACGAGCTGGTATTTCGGCCTCCTGCCGCACTGAACCTTGCGATAAGGCAAACTCTGGAGCCCGCCGAGCGATCGGCGGGCTTCGAGCATTCAGATCCTACCCTTGATGAAATCCACGAACGCGCGCAGCGGTGCGGGGAGATGGCGGCGGCCGGGATAGTAGAGAAATGGGCCGGAGAACTCCTGCCACCATGGCTCCAGCACCGGCTCCAATGCACCGCTGTCCAGATGAGGCCGCAGCCAATCCTCGAACATATGAATGATGCCCGTGCCGGCGATGGCCGCCTCGGCGATAAGATCGACCGCGCCGCCGGCGCGCACGATCAGCGGGCCGCTCACCTCCACCTTCACAATCTCGCCGTCGCGTTCGAACTCCCACGGAGTGGTGAGCGCACCGCTGGGAAACCGGGCCAGCAGACAAGCATGCTCCAGCAGATCGCGCGGATGCATCGGACGTCCGCGCCGGTCGAGATAAGCGGGCGACGCGCAGGTCGCGAAACGCTGCGTGCGCGGGCCAATAGGCACCGCAATCATGTCCTGCTCCAGCCGCTCGTCATAGCGAATGCCGGCATCGCAGCCCGCCGCGATGACATCCACGAAACTCTCATCCACCACCACTTCCATGCGGATGTCCGGATAGGCTTCGAGGAACGGCGGAACGATGGCGGGCAACACCAGCCGCGCCGCGCTTCCCGGCACATTGAGCTTCAGCGTTCCCGTGGGCCGGTCCCGAAACGCATTGACGACATCCATCGCGTTTTCAATTTCGCCCAGCGCCGGGCCAAGACGTTCGAGCAGGCGCGCGCCCGCTTCCGTCGGCGCGACGCTGCGCGTCGTGCGGTTGACCAGCCGCACGCCCAGCCGCGTTTCGAGGCGCCGCACCGCTTCGCTCAGGCCTGAGGCAGACACCCCACTGATCCGCGCGCCATCGCGAAACCCGCCCGCGCGGACTACGGTCATAAAAGCGGAAAGCTCATTCAGATCCGTTGCCATTGTTCGATATTTCGTACAACCCGTGCCGATTATACCGGGTTATCGCGCAATCCCAACGGGCCCATATCCAGCCCATGAAAATAGGAGGCCCAAATGACTAAGACCGACATCACCGCCGCAGGCGATTTCCATCTCGGCGACCGCAAAGTGAACCGCATGGGCTATGGCGCGATGCAGCTCGCCGGGCCCGGCGTGTTCGGCCCGCCGAAAGATCGCGACCAAGCCATCGCCGTTCTGCGTGAGGCCATCGCAAGCGGCGTCAACCACATCGACACCAGCGACTTCTACGGACCGCATGTCACCAATCAGATCATCCGCGAAGCGCTGCATCCCTATCCGGACAATCTAGTCATCGTGACCAAGGTCGGCGCGGTACGCGGGTCCGATGCGTCGTGGAATCCGGCGATGAAGCCCGCCGATCTCGAAAAAGCCGTGCAGGACAATCTGCGCAACCTGAAACTCGATACGCTGCACGTCGTCAATCTGCGGGTCATGGGCGCGGTTCACGAACCCGCCGAAGGCTCGCTCGAAGAACCCTTCACCGTGCTTGCGGAACTGCAACGCAAAGGGCTCATCCGGCACCTTGGCGTGAGCAACGCCACCTCCAAACAGGTCGCGCAGGCGCGCAGCATCGCGCCGGTGGTGTGCGTGCAGAACCACTACAATCTGGTGCATCGCGCCGACGATGCCCTGATCGATGAGCTTGCGGGCATGAACATCGCCTATGTTCCGTTCTTCCCGCTTGGCGGTTTCACGCCGCTGCAATCGTCGGCGCTGTCGGATGTCGCGAAAAAACTTGGAAAGACTCCGATGCAGGTCGCCCTCGCCTGGCTGCTGCGTCGCGCGCCGAACGTCCTGCTGATCCCCGGCACATCCTCGGTCGCGCATCTGCGCGAGAACCTGGCGGCAGCTTCGCTTACCTTGCCAAGCGATGCGCTCGCGCAACTTGAGGCAATCGGAAAGAATCAGGCGGGCTGATCACCTCCCCCTTGTGGGGAGGTCGACAAAATTCTGAGGTCCGAGAGCGATAGCGAAAGGACACGAAGAATTTTTCGGGTGGGGGGACGGTGGCAAACGTTCGCCCCCCACCCGGATCGCTTCGCTCTCCGACCTCCTCACAAGGGGGAGGTGATTGGAAGGATGCCCCTTGACAGCGCGGAGGAAAAGCCTAATATAGAACATAATAAGAACTATAAAAGGCTAACCTCATGTTTCTAAACACCTACAAGATATTGGGTCACAAGGAATATTCACCACAAGTTTTCTCGAAAACACAAAATGAGGGCCAAAAACTTGGGATCAACCTTCGAGCGGATTCCAAGCCACCTCAAAGACTTAAGCGAAAGCCGCCGAAATTGATGAGGAAAAACAAGGGCGGCGCACCGAAAGGCAATCGCAACGCGCGCAAAGACGGCTTTTACGGCGCAGAGATGCTGGCCATGCGGCGGACCGTCCGAGACGCCATCGTCAAAGCAAAACGCGCGCTCGCGATGGCCAAATTGGAATGTGCGCAGAAGGACGCAAAAGCCGCTGCTATGCGGCTCGCGGCAAGACAGGTTTCGGCTCGGCCGCCGGCGTTGCGATTGCAGGCATCGGGCTGATGCGCGCGTGGGAGAACGCGCTCAGGATCGCCGTTACCACCGTCGCGGCATAAGGCGTCGCCTGGATGGCGAGCATCGTCATCCACAATATGACCGCGGGGCTTTCATACCAGCGGTCGCCGAACATCGAGACGAAGGCGAGCACGCAAGCCAGAAACAGCGCTGTCTCCTGCCACGCCACGCGCAACACCTGGCTGAGCTGCGCCGGATCCTCGCATTTGGGGGTCCGCATGAAGGGTTTGCCGGACGTGAAGAGGCCCGTCCAAACCGCCTTTGCCACCGTATGCGTCAGCGCCAGGCCCGCCACCGAGGCGGCAAGCGCGCCCAAGAATCCGGAGCGCACTTTCTGCGGGTAAAGCAGCATCGTCTTGATAAGCTTGACGCCGAACAGCGCCAGCGCGGTCCCCGAAAGCGCCGCCATGGGCACGTCGAACGTCCTGGGCGCGATGAACATCAGCGCCGTCCAGATGAGCGCGATGGCAGTGACCGTCAGTCCCAATGCATCGGAAATCCACGGCAGCCAGCCAGAGATGAACTGATAGCGCTGGCCCCAGGTGAGTTTCGTCTGGCCGAAGAAGAACGCTCCGGCGTGGCGCTTCAGGATCTGCATCGCCCCATAGGCCCAGCGATAACGTTGGATCATGAAGGCGCCGAGCGTGTCAGGGATCAGCCCCTTGCCCATACTCTGCGAGATATAGGCCGCGCTGTAGCCGGCTTCGAACAGGCGAAGGCCAAGCTCGGTGTCTTCGGTGATGCACCATTCGGCCCAGCCCCCCACCTCTTCCAGCGCGTTGCGCCGCACAATCGTCATGGTGCCGTGCTGGATGATGGCGTCGTGTTCGTTGCGCTCCACCATGCCGATATGGAAGAAGCCGCGATATTCCTCGTAGCACATGGCCTTGAACAGATTTTCGCGGGCATCGCGATAGTCCTGCGGCCCCTGCACCAACGCGATTTCGGGTGATGCAAAAAACGGCAAGGTGCGGCGCAGCCAGAACGGCTCGACCTGATAGTCGCTATCGATGACGGCGACGTATTGCGCCTTGGCATCGGTAAGCTTCAGCGCTTCGTTCAGCGCGCCGGCCTTGAAGCCTTTGACGTTGTCCATATGGAAGAAGCGGAAGCGCGGGCCCAGCGTGGCGCAATGCGCCTCGACCGGACGCCACGTCGCCTCATCTGGCGTGTTGTTGTCGAGCACGATGACTTCGAAGTTCTCGTAGTCGAGCGCCGCCAGCGCATTGAGCGTCTCGATCACCATCGCCGGCGGCTCGTTGTAGCAGGGAACATGGATGGAGACTGTCGGCGCTCCGGCCGGAATCTCGGCGCGCACCGCGCGGCGCTCCACGCGCCAAAGGCTCGCCGCCATCTCTATGCCTTCGGTGATGACGATGGTCGAAGCCAGCAATACCAGCGGAACCATCGCGGCAAGGATCGCGACGTCAAGCACATCGATATATTGCAGCGCTACAGCGTCGATCAGCGAAAGCAGCCCCGTCGCGACCAGCGCCACCACCCCGCCCATGACCACATAGCCAAGTTGATGCACGCGCGGCATACGGTTGAGGATCAAAAGGCCCAGCAGGAACGTCATCAACGCCGCGAGCGCGGCGTAAGTCCGCCATTCGGGGAACGAACGGAACAGCCCGGTGAAGGGGAATTTTGGATCGCCATGGGCATCGAAGACGCCCCAATAGGCACCGACCGATCCTTCCAGTCCGCCCTTCCAAGGCTGGTCGTAACCTTCGATCAGATAATAGTCGTAGCCCTTCTCCATCGCGAGCTGCACGAAGGCGCGGTCGAAATAGGCTTCGTTGGCAAGCGAGGGTTCGGCGGCGCGGCGCGCCGGCCCTTCGGACGGCCAGCCTACCTCGCCGATGATGATGGGCTTTCCGGGGATCTGGTTGGCGACATCGTCGAACCAGCGCTGCAGGCTTCCCAGCGAGCCCGATATCGGCACGCCCTCCCAATAGGGAAGAAGGTGGATGGCAATGACGTCCACATATTTTCCGAGCTCCGGGGCCAGCAACCAGGTCGACCATGGCTCGGCCGTCGTGACCTTGATGCGGTTGGGCAAAGCCTCGCGCACGCGCTTGATGTAGGCGCCAAGCTGATCGGTCGAGAGGTCGCCGCGCCAAATCACTTCGTTGCCGACAAACACGCGGTCGACGGTGCGGCGGTTGGCCAGCGCCGTCTTGATACCAAGTTCAATTTGCTTCTCGTTCTCCTCCAAGTCGGGACCGATCCAGATTCCGAGCGAGACGGTCATGCCATAGCGGCGCGCGATTTCCGGCACGCGGTCCATGCCATTGTCGACAGTGTAGGTGCGCACATGGGCGGTGAGCCGGGAGAGCTGCGCCATGTCGTGATCGATACGTTCAGGCGACACGTCTTTGTCGTGGTCGCGCTGCGAGAACATGTGGCTGGGATTGTAGGCGATGCCGCGCACCAACCCGTCCCAGTTGGGTGCGATGACTTCGTAGTCGCGGCTGGCCCAGAACAGCAGCGTGGCGCCCAGCACGAGCGTCAGCGCGGCGGCAATCTTCCATGTGCCGCCCGGAACGCTGCGGACCCACTTCAGAAACATCGACTTCCCACCCTCATCAGCCGCCGGGCCGAAACTTCTTAATACGCACGCGCGCTACCGCACCTAGCATAGCAGCGGCGGCGCGGGACCGGTTCTTTTTGTGACCTTTAATAGCTGCTGGCTCCGGGGCCCGCGGAACTGTCGTCATCCTTGCTTGGCTGGGACGGCGGCGCCGGCGTCACCTTCACGAGTTGCAGATCGAATATCAGTGCCTGATTGGGCGGAATTGCGCTGCCGGCGCCCCGCGGGCCATAGGCGAGGTTCGCGGGAATGACGAGCTGCCAGTGATCGCCCTCGCGCATCAGTTGAAGGGCCTCGGTCCAGCCGGGGATTAGCTTGTTCACGGTGAACTGGGCCGGGAAGCCGGGCTCGGTGGCGTCGAAACGCGCGCCGTTGATCAACGTGCCGGAATAGTAAACCGTGACGCTGTCGAGGGCCGTGGGGCGCATTCCATAGCCATTTTTGACAATGCGGTACTCAATCCCGCTCGGCTCGACGACGACGCCCTTTTGGGCGGCGAATTTTTTGAGGAACTCTGCATTGGCCTCGGGACTCAGCGCGGGGTCGGCCGCTTGCGCCGCAACGGTGAACAAAGCCAGCGCACCGGCGATCAGCAATCCGACTCGAAACATCCCATTCTCCCGTTGAAGCGCCGCGCGAGTACCCGCCGGACGTGGCGAAACTTTGACCCACATCGGACTCAAGCTTGAAGTCCTATAAGAGCAATACCGTGTAACGAGTTGGATTCAAGAGATTTTGGGCTTAACCAAGGGGTATGCCAGATACCCCCTCCCTAAAACCCGTACTCGGCGTGGCCGCCGTGATCTGGAACGACCGGCAGGAGGTTCTCCTGATCCGCCGCACCAAGGAGCCGCGCAAAGGACAATGGAGCCTGCCCGGGGGCAAGGTCGAGTTCGGGGAGAGCTTGGAGGATGCCCTCCGCCGTGAGGTGCGCGAGGAGACAGGGCTGGAGGTCGCATTGCTCGGTCTGGCCGGCGTCGCCGAGACGGTTTTGGATGCGAGTGCCGATGCGGGCAATGCCCATTTCGTGCTGATCGACTATTCGGCGCGGGTAGTCTCCGGCGAGGCGAAAGCAGCATCCGATGCCGCCGATGCCACCTGGTTCGATCGGGCGGCCATCGACGCCCTGCCCCTTTGGAACGAGACCAAACGCATCATCACGCAGAGCGCCCGAGACGTCTGGGGCGATTAACGTCCAAATATTTTTGCAAAGAGGCTGCGGCGCATCGGTTTGCCCAGCGCGGCCCCGATATGAGAGTCGGTCTCGATTTTGTGGGGAATAGCCACGATGGCTGGGCGGACGGCGGCCGGTGGTGGCGCATAAGCGCTCTGCCGTGCCGGTGGCAGGCTTTGCAGCGATTGCGTTAGCGGCGGCAGCGCCATGTCGGATCCCGGCGCGACCTTGAAGCAGACCGGCCCGATGCATTGCGTGGCAAATTGCTTGGCCCAGAGTTCGTCCGGGCTTGCGGCTGTCATGCGGCCGGACACAAGTTGCACCGGGCCCTGCCACTCCTCGATCTGACGCGTCTTGAGCGCACGCACCACGCCTTCCAGGCGCTCGGCGCTTTCCATGAAACGGCTGCGTGTTTCGGCCATATCAGCCCCCGTCCTGTCTGGAGAACCACTGGAATCCATTTTCGCGGCTGATCATCGCCACGTCTATGGCCCCGCCGACAGTTTCTTTCTGCGCCATGATCCGTTTCTTGAAGATGTTGAGCCCAACGAGTTCCTTCGCCGTTTCTGCAAGTTCAGTGCGGGAGGCGATTTCCAACACCCGCAAGATCGGATTGATGAAGGTCTGCTGCTGGTAGTCCGCGATCATGTTGCGGAAGGCGTCGAAATAGCGCGGCACGAAACTGCCCTGAAACCGCGCGCGGATCTCATTGCGTTGCGCCGGATCGGCCTGCGGAAACGCCGCGATTACCTGGTCCACCAACCCGCCCATGATCATGCGGAAGCCGCCATAGAGCCGGCGCTCCAGATTGAAATCGATGCCGCGGATGAAGGCATTGGTGACTTCGCTGTCGGCGAAAACGCGGATCTTCGACTTGGTGTCGGTGTCGATGGCATCAGCCGAGGCTTCCGCGCGCTTCAAATAGCCGCCAATGATGGCCGAGGCAAAATAGGTCACGAGATTGGGATAGCGTTCGTCCTCGCCGAAGCCCGCGAACACCAGACCCGTCACGTCCTCCAGGAACAAGTCCTTCACAACGGCATACACGGCGATCTCGCGCAGGCGTTGCATCGCGCCTTGCGAGAGTTGGAACCGACCGAAACCGTAAGCGACGATCTCCTCGATCTGCTGCGTGTACTCGCGCAACACCGCTGCGCCGAAGTTGGGCGGAAAGCACGAAAGATCGGCGCGTGGAGAACCGTCCTCGCGGAACTGGTAATCGCGCCACACCCGCTCGATGGCCGCTTCGAGGATCGCGCCGTCGCTCTGGCGTTCGCCATCAGCGTTGTCGCTCATGAACTGCGCCAGGTGGAACACGTAGCGGAACACCGATGCCAGAAGACGGCGATATTCATCGCGCTGTTTGGCGCGGGGAAAGAACTCTTCCAGATTGTCCATCATCGCGGTGAAGCTAACCGCATAGTCCCGCACATGCGCGAACGGCTTGGGCCGGATTCTCTTCTGATAATGCTCGATCAGGTGTTCCCAGGGATGGCCCATCAGGTCCGCCACGCCGAAGAACATGAGCCCGACGGGCCGGCCGCCGACCAGATTGAACAGCTTGCGATGGTCGTTGCGGACAGCAACCGTGCCGCCACCGATGAGCGTGACGGCAGAATCCGCCGCAAGCACCACCGCGCGCTGGTTCATCACCGCGATTTCGGACGTCATCTAACCCCTCACACCCCGGCCATTACCCAAGGCCTTGGTGCCAGAATGTCATAGCCCCGCGAAGTTTGGGAGACGGGCCGGAAAAGATGGTTACGTTGCGGCACTTGCATCGGTTTTCCGGGCGTCTAGCCTGTCCCAAAACGCCATTGGGAGGACATCATGTACAAGCCATTCGATCTCACCGGGAAAGTCGCGCTGGTCACCGGCGGCAATGGCGGCATCGGCCTAGGTATGGCTGAAGCGATGGCCGCCTCTGGCGCCGACGTCGTGATCTGGGGCACCAACGAAACCAAAAATGCAGCCGCTGAGAAGAAGCTGAAAGCCCACGGCAAACGCGTGGTCAGCCGCACGGTGAACGTCGCGAACGAAACGGATGTCGTTGAAGGGATGGCCGCGGCGGTGAAGGAAATGGGCCGTCTGGATTGCGTGGTGGCCAATGCCGGCGTCGGCGGCGGATCGCCACTCGTTGAAATGACGACGGAACTCTTCCGCAAAGTCCATGCGGTGAACGAGGAAGGCGTGTTCTGGACCTTCCGCGAAGCCGCCAAGCACATGATCGACCGCGCCAAGGCCGGCGATGCGAACGGATCGCTGGTAGTCGTCGCGAGCACGGCAGGTATTGAAGGCGCTGCGCGCAACTCCGCTTACGGCGCGTCGAAAGGCGCGGTGATGTCCATGACCCGTGCATTGGCTGTGGAGCTCGCGCGCTATGGCATCCGCGCCAATTCCATCGCGCCGGGCTGGATCGCCACCGACATGACGCAAGGCGCGCAGGATAATCCGGTGTTCAACGAGAAAGTCATTCCACGCGTCCCGGCGCGGCGTTGGGGAAAGCCGGAAGATTTCGGCGGCATCGCCGTCTATCTCGCCAGCGACGCGTCCAGCTATCACACCGGCGAGACCTTCATCATCGACGGCGGATATACGAAGTTCTGATCCTCCGTAGGAGGACCGCTTCTTCCGTATGCAAACGAAAACAGATCGAGGAACGCTATGACCCTTCGCACACCGCTTTGCGACATGCTCGGCATCCAATATCCGATCATGCTGGCGGGCATGGGCGGCGTGTCCTATGCCGAATTGGCGGCAGCCGTATCCAATGCCGGCGGCTTCGGCACGCTCGGCATGGCCGGCCGCTCGCAAAGCGAGATCAAGGAAGAGATCCGAAAGATCCGCGACCTTACCGACAAGCCGTTCGGTGTCGATCTTCTCGCTGCCGTTCCAGAGTCGCTGGAGCGCACGGCGGATGTCATCATTGAGGGCGGCGCCAAAGCGTTCATCTCCGGCCTCGGCGTTCCGCCGCCGCATCTGGTCAAGAAATTCCACGACGCCGGACTGAAGGTGATGAACGTCAATGGCGCGGTGAAGCACGCCAAATCCGCTGAAGCCGGAAAGCTGGACGCTGTCATCGCGCAAGGCACCGAGGCCGGTGGGCATACAGGACGCATCGCCGGCATGGCGCTAATTCCGCAGATTGTGGATGCCGTGAAGATTCCGGTGATTGCCGCCGGTTCGATCGTCGATGGGCGGGGGCTGGCGGCGGCGCTCGCGCTGGGCGCGCAGGGCGTGTGGATGGGCACGCGTTTTATCGCAGCCACCGAAGCGCATGCGGGCGGTCTGTACAAGCAGGTGATCATAGACGCTGGTGACGAGGACACCGTCATTACTCGCTCCTATTCCGGAAAGCCGATGCGCGTCTTCCAGAACGAATGGACGAAAGATTGGGAGAGCCGCCCGCAGGACATTCAGAAGTTCCCCGCGCAGGCGATGCTGTCATCGCAAGCCGGCGTGATGGGCGGCATTGGCGGCCAAATCGAGGGTCTGACACGCGAGCGCTCCGCCTTTGCGATGGGACAAGGCGCAGGTGCGATCCACGACGTGAAATCCTCCCGCGAGATCATTCAAGAGATCGTGGCCGAAGCTGAAGATGTTATCGCGCGGATGGCGAAACTCGCGCGCGCCTGAGCGTCAGAGAAATTTCAGGACGACATGCGCTAGCACGGCGAGACCGAACAGCGCGATTGCCACACCCGACGAATGATTGATGATGCGCATAACCCGCGCGTCGATCCTTGTGTGCAGATGGCCGACGGTTTCGGTCAGAATAAACCACCACAGCGCGGAGCCCGCGAACACACCGGCGACGACGATACTGGCCTGAAACAGGGTCGGCTGACCGCCGGCCAATCCGGTGAGGCCGGCAAACATTGCAGCGAAGCCAAACAGCGTCGCCGGATTGGTCATGGTCAGCGCGAATGTCGAGACGCCGATACGCAGAAGGGATGACGGCTCTCGTGCTTTCTCCTTCATCTGCTCTTTCAGCGAAGGGTCGGGAAGCGTGAGATAGGTGTGAACACCGAAGGACAACAGCAGAATCCCACCGACGATCTGCAGATAGAGGGAATATCCCTCGATCCAGTGCGAGACGGCTGTAACGCCGAAACCAATCACGGCGGCGAACAAACCATCGCCGACCGCCGCGCCCAATCCGGCCATGAAACCGTTGAGCGGACCGAACGCGAGCGTGCGGCGGATGCAGATGAGATTCACCGGCCCGATGGGCGCGGCCGCGATCAGACCGATCAAAACGCCGGAGGTTATGAGAACGAGCAGATTCACGCGATCTCGACCACGATGCGGCCGCGGACCTTGCCGGCGAGAATGTCATTCGCGGCCTGCTTCACGTCCGCAAGCCGGATGGTCGATGTCATCGAAGCCAGTTTCTTCACGTCCAGGTCCCGCGCCAGCCGCTCCCATGCCTGAAGACGGCGCTTGTGGTTCATATGAACCGAGTCGATGCCCAAAAGCGAAATGCCGCGAAGGATGAAGGGCGCAACGCTTGTCGGTAAATCCATGCCGCCTGCCAACCCGCACGCGGCAACAGCGCCGCCATATTGTGTCGCCGCGATGACGTTCGCGAGAGTCTTGGAGCCCACGCTGTCAACTGCGCCGGCCCAGCGCTCTTTCGCCAGCAGCTTCGGATCGCCGTTGAGTTCGCTGCGTGGGATGATCTCCGACGCGCCGAGCGATTTCAAATAAGCCTCTTCCTCGGGACGGCCGGTCGATGCGATCACGCGATAACCGAGCTTTGCGAGAACGGCGACGGCAACGGAACCGACGCCCCCTGCAGCGCCCGTCACGACCACCGGTCCCTTTGCAGGTGTGACGCCCGCATCTTCCAGCGCAAGCACACACAACATGGCTGTATAGCCCGCCGTACCGATCGCCATCGCTTCCGCCGGTGTGAATTCCTTCGGTAGTGGCACCAACCACTCGCCCTTCACTCGGGCATATTCGCTGCAGCCGCCGAAATGCGTTTCGCTCAGGCCGTAGCCATTGAGCACCACCTTGTCGCCGGGTTTGAAATTCGGATTGCTCGATGTCTCAACCGTGCCCGCAAGATCGATACCGGAGATCATTGGGAATTTGCGGACCACCGGCGAGCGCCCTGTGATTGCCAGCCCGTCCTTGTAGTTGACCGTCGAGTGCGACACGGCGACGACGACGTCGCCCTCCATCAGGTCGTTCAGGCCGAGTTCGACCATTTCGGCCTTCTGGCCGGAGTCGCCCTTGGTGATCAGGAAGGCCCGGAAGCGGTCTTTCATGCGGGAACTCTCGTGAAATCAGGCGGGCAAAGCACAGGAATTTACCCTGCCCGTCAAGAAGAAGCGGACGTTCAGGCCGGCTCAAGGGTTTCCACGAACCGCAACGGCGCGCCCTGCGATGGAAGGGTCAGCGCATGATCGCGCATCACGGTCTTGCCGCGAATGATTGTGGCGACAGGCCAGCCGGTCGTCGTCATCCCGTCGAATGGCGTCCAGCCGCAACGCGAGGCGATCCACGAATTCTCGATCTTCCGTTTTTTCTTGAGATCGACGATCGTGAAATCCGCGTCGAAGCCGCGCGCGATGCGCCCCTTGCCCGCGATGCCGAAGATGCGGGCCGCGCCAGCACTCGTCAGATCGACGAAGCGCTCCAGCGTCATCCGTCCGGCGTTCACATGGTCGAGCAAGATGGTGGCGAGCGTCTGCACACCGGGCATGCCGCTTGGTGTATCGGGATAGATCTTGTCCTTCTCCTCGCGCGTGTGCGGCGCATGATCTGAGCCGATGACGTCGATCAGCCCCTCGCACACCGCCTGCCACAACGCATCGCGATGACGCGAATCGCGGATAGGTGGGTTCATCTGCGCATAGGCGCCAAGGCGCTCATAACACTCCGGGGCTGCCAACGTGAGATGCTGCGGCGTCGTTTCGACCGTCGCCAGATCGCGCGACGCGGCGAGCAAGGGCAACTCTTCCGCGGTGGTGACGTGCAGCACGTGCAGGCGTCGGCCCGCTTCGCGTGCCAGACGCAGCACGCGTTCCGTCGATCCACGCGCAGTTTCCTCGTCGCGCCACACGGGATGCGAGCGCACATCGCCCTTCACTCGCAAATTCTTGCGCGCTTCGAGGCGATCCTCGTCCTCTGAGTGAACTGCCACGCGGCGTTTGCCAGATTTCAGTGCAGCCAGAATGTCGTCGGGATGACTGAGCAGCAGCGTGCCGGTGGAGGAGCCAAGAAACGCTTTGACGCCACATACGCCGGGCATGCGTTCCAGGTCGGCCAGCGCGCCGATATTCTGCGGCGTCGCACCGGCGTAGAAGGCGTAGTCGCAATGCATCCGGTTTTTTGCGCGCGCCAGCTTGTCTTCGATCGCGGCTCGTGTGGTCGTCGGCGGTGCCGTGTTCGGCATTTCGAACACGCCCGTGACGCCGCCTAGCACCGCTGCGCGGCTTCCCGTCTCCAGATCTTCCTTGTGCTCGTTGCCCGGCTCGCGGAAATGAACCTGCGTGTCGATCACGCCCGGGAGCACATGGAGTCCTCTGGCGTCGAAAATTTCGACGGCTTTCGCGTCCGCCAGCGAGCCGATGGCGACGATGCGCCCGCCGGACACGCCGACATCGGCCTCGGCGATCCCGTTCGGCGTCGCGGCTATGCCGCTCTTGATGAGAAGATCGAAACTATCCGTCATGCCGCCTTCTTAGGCCGTACCTTTCATGCTGACAATTGACGCCCGTGGGTTCCTCCCCCACATATATGATGACATGGCCACCCGCATCGATGACCGCGCGATCATTGCCCTTTTCGGCCCCGATGCGCGCGCGTTCCTGCAGGGGCTCATCACCAACGACATTGATGCTGTGGCGCCCGGCAAACCGCTTTACGCCGCCTTGCTGACACCTCAGGGAAAAATCCTTTTCGACTTCCTTATTGTGGATGATGGCACCGGCACATTGCTGATCGATTGCTGGGCGCCGGCGCGGGACGCGCTGATCAAGCGCCTCACGCTGTATCGTCTGCGTGCGAAGGTGGAGATCAGGCAGCGTGACGATCTGGCGGTGTTCGCATCATGGGGAACGTCGCCACTTACCGGCCTTGCTTTCGATGACCCGCGCGTACCTGCCCTCGGTAAACGATCTATCGCCTCCATCGGCGAAGGGTCCAGCGGCTATCTGGCCCATCGCTTGTCGCTGGGCGTACCGGAAGGCCCGGACTTCGGATCGGAAAAGACGTTCGCTCTCGATGGCGGGCTGGACGAGCTTCATGGCATCGCCTTCGACAAGGGCTGCTATGTCGGTCAGGAACTGACGGCACGCATGAAACATCGCGGCACGGCACGCAAGCGTATCCTTCCCGTTGAAAGCGCGGATAAATCCGCGCTGACCATCGGAGCGGACCTTCGCACAGATGGTCATAGCCTCGGTGAGATCGTGTCAGTTTACGGTAACAGGGGGTTCGCATTGGTGCGTCTCGACCGTTGGGAGGGCGCGAGCGGCGCGTCCATTGAAGCCGCGGGCGTCATGATACGCATGACGAAACCGGATTGGCTTTTCGCTTGACGTGAACTTCTATCGGGTGAGAGTCCGTCTCCTTCATTGAGGAGACGAACATGCTGCATCATGTATCCATCGGCGTGCGCGACGTTGGCCGCGCCGCGATGTTCTACGATCCGGTTCTCAAGGCACTCGGCTACAAGCGCGTGATGGATTTCTCGCCTGGCGCAATCGCCTATGGCGAAAGCAAGGACCGTCCGGAATTTTGGGTCGGCAAGCCGCACGATCAGGGTATTCCCAGCGCCGGCAACGGAACCCATGTCGGCTTTATCGCGAAATCGAAAGCCGCGGTGGACGCATTTCACGCCGCGGCATTAAAAGCCGGCGGCAGCAACGGCGGCGAGCCAGGTCCGCGCCCCGATTACGGCTTCGCGTATTATGGCGCGTTCATCTACGACCTCGACGGTAACAAAATCGAGGCGACGCTGATGCCGCCCGCTGCCAAGCCGAAGGCGAATGCCAAAGCCGCGAAGAAGCCCGCCAAGAAAGCTAAGAAGGCAAAGAAGTCCCCGGCGAAGAAAAAGAAACGCCGGTGAAAGAACGCGTTCGCTGCGCCTGGCCCGGCACGGACCCACTCTACATCGACTATCACGACAAGGAATGGGGCGTTCCGGAATACGATGCGCGCGCGCTCTACGAGAAGCTCGTCCTGGATGGTTTCCAGGCCGGGCTTTCGTGGATCACAATCCTGCGCAAGCGCGAGAATTTCCGCAAAGCCTTCCACAATTTCGATCCGGAGAAGATCGCGCGTTATGGCAAGCGCGACCGCGAGCGCCTTCTGAAGAACGAAGGCATTATCCGCTCCAAGGCGAAGATCGATGCCGCGATCAAGGGCGCGCGGATCTGGCTCGACATCGAGGAGAAGGAACCGGGCGGCTTTACCGAATTGATCTGGAGGCACGTCGGCGGCAAGCCGATGCAGAACCGTTTCAAGGGCATAGGTGACATTCCGGCTAAGACGGCGATGAGCGAAGGGATATCGAAGGACCTGAAGCAGCGCGGCTTCAACTTCGTGGGACCGGTGATCGTCTATGCCTTCGCGCAGGCCGTCGGCATGGTCAACGACCACACGACCAAATGTTTCCGTCATGCCGAATGCGCGAAACTGGCGAAGCGGCGCTAGCGCACTGTGAGCATCTGCTCGATCCGGTCGATACCTTTGTGTGGAAACATCTCTTCCGTATAGCCGTACGGCTCGACGACGCGGCGCCAGAACGTCGTCGCGCCCTTGTTGGCGACGATCTGGCGGATTTTCCACAGCCCCGGAAATCGCGCCAGCAAGCCACGCGCGAAAAGCAGTCCGTTGCCGCCCTTGCGATGCGCGGGGAGAACAAAGAATTCCGCCATCTGCATGGCGTTGAGCTCCGGCGCGAAACGTACCAGTGCAAATCCGATGCGCGTACCGTCTCTCACGGCCCAGAACGGCCAGTGCCTCTCTTCGCGCCAATAATTGTCGTACGGCTCGTAGGGGTAGACGCCATCAACTGGCGTCATATTCACCATCGACGCAAGCTCTGCCGCATATGTCTGGAACATCGCCCAGAGATCGGACTTCTCGGACAACGGCACGGCAACGATTTCGGGCGGCATCAGCCGCGTCCGCGATACGGCGAGACGCCGGGATCGGGTAGCCACACATCCTTGGGCAACTTTCCCGTCTGCCAGAACACGTCGATGGGAATGCCGCCCCGCGGATACCAGAACGCGGCGACGCGCAGATATTTCGGTTTGATCGCGTCCACGATGCGCTTGCCGATCGTCACCGTGCAGTCCTCATGGAACGCCGCGTGATTGCGGAAGCTGAAGAGAAAAAGCTTCAGCGATTTTGATTCCAGAAGCGATTTCGCCGGGCAGTAGTCGAACACAAAATGCGCAAAATCAGGCTGGCCCGTCACCGGACACAGCGAGGTGAATTCCGGCGCGGTAAAACGCGCGACATAATCAGTGTCCTTGTGCGGGTTTGGCACGGCATCCAACACCGCCTCGTCTGGCGATTGCGCGAAGGTCACGTCGCGACCGAGTTGCAGCTTCTTCGCCATCAGCCACGCTCCATCCGCCGGCCGTCATTGGCGCGCGCCTGCCCGGCCGGTTTCTCGTAAACGCAGGATTGGCCGTAGGACGGGCGCCGCAGCTTCACGCGCGAAACCTCCGGCAGCGTTTTCTTGGCGCGCTCAAAAATGAACCGCGCGAGATTCTCCAACGTGGGGTTTCCCAGCCCTTCGACTTCGTTCAAAAGCCGATGATCCAGCATTGCGCGAATTTCATCCAGCGCCGTTTTCACTTCGCCGAGATCGCGCAGGAAGCCCGTCGCCGCATCCGGCTCGCCGCGCAGCGTCACCTCACAATAGAAAGAATGGCCGTGCAGGCGCGAATTTTCCGGGGCGCCCTGCCCCAGATAATGCGCGGCATCGAAGCCGAATTCCTGCGTCAACTCGATCATGGCGGGGCCATGACAGGCGGCAGCCCCGGCCGTCAAGGGTGGAACGCGGAAGGGTGAACCTATATCTAATCGAGGCCTAGATTCCGCAGAGGGACCATGCCGAAACTAACCATGCCAAGCCGCGAGGAAATTGTGCGGTTTTGGCAGTACATCAAGGAACCCCTGCTGGCGTTTGGCTTTGTGCTGGTGGCGACCACGGCGATCGCCCGGCCTTATTACATCCCCTCCGGCTCGATGGAGCCGACGCTGCAGATCGGCGACGACGTGGTCACAGCGAAATATGCCTATGGCTACAGCCGCTACTCGCTGCCTTCGCGCTCGGTCCGGCGTCCAATCATCGGCTGATGGAGCGGTTGCCCGCGCGCGGCGATATCGCCGTGTTCATTCCACCGAGCGAGCTCGACCGCAATCTCATCAAGCGCGTCATCGGCCTGCCGGGCGACCACATCCAGATGATCAATGGCCGCCTCTGGATAAACGGCAAAGAACTGCCGCTGCACCCTGCCGGCACCGCGCAAATGCAGAACGCCGACGGCAGCTATATCGCCGTTCCGAAATTCATCGAAACGCTGCCCAATGGCGTGAAACACGCAATTCTGAAATGGCGCGACAACGGCTTCATGGACAACACCGCTATCTATGTCGTGCCGAAGGGTCATCTCTTCATGATGGGCGACAATCGCGACAACTCGCTGGATAGCCGCGTGCCGGTCGATGAGGGCGGCATTGGGTTCATCCCGATGGAGAACCTTGTCGGCCGCAGCGAAGTGATCCTGGGCTCCGTGGATTATCTCAATGCGTCTGGCGTCTGGGCATGGCCCGTCGAACTGCGCGTCGCGCGGTTCTTCAAGAGCGTCCGCTGAAAGTCGCCAAGGTTATCTGTGCTTGTGCGTGTCGCGCCAGTCCTCGACGGCTTGCATCGTTAGTGCGACATGATTGTCGGGCTCCATGTCCGTGTAGACGAACGCGATCTTGTGATCCGGCGCGATAACGTAGGACGTCCTGTTAGAATATTCCGGATGTTTGGGCAGCACGACGTCATAAGCCTTGATGACTTTCTGGTCCGCGTCCGCTGCGACGGCGAATTTGTTGCGGCATTCGACCGATGAGAATTCCGTCACCCTGTCCGGGTTTCCGGCGGTGACGCCGATGAGCGTTGCTCCGAGCTTGTTGAAGCGATCCGTCGCTTCGGCAAAGTCATGCGCCTCGATGGTGCATCCCTTGGTGAAAGCTGCTGGGAAGAAATAGAGGACGACCGGGCCCTTCTTCAGCGCTTTATCAAGCGAGAAATCGAATTCCTTGCCGCCCAGCGCCGCCTTGAGGGAGAAATCTGGCGCTTTGTCGCCCACGGCCAGCGCCGCATTCGCTGCGCTCGTGATTAGACACAGCCCGAAAAGCGCGATCGCGCCAAGAATTCTTTTCATGGTCGTTCCTCTCTAAGCTGCAAGCAGCCTAACAGAGAGAAAGCCCGACGCCAGTGCCTACGTCGCCCAGCTCGTATCGAAACGCGAGGTGCGCGGGATGATGTCGGCCATCGCCAGTTCGTGGATGTTGCGCTGCTCTGCGGCGACGACCTCATCCAGCAACTCGGCGACGCAGTTTTTACTGCGTCCATCCAAGACCTGGCTCTCCTGGACATAAGGCCAGAGCATCCGCGACACGAAATCGTTAAGTTCGCCCAACCACTGCTCGTCCTGGATCGTGCCGGGCGCCGCGCCAACCTTGGCGCGCTTGTGGACGAGCACCGCCAAATGCGGCGCGGCCAGCTCGCGGACTTCGCTTTGCAGCTTGGGTTCGATGGACGACGAAAACTCGATGCCCTGCTTGAGCAGACGCCAAACTTCCTTCAGCGCCACGCCAAGACTGGCATTGGGCTGAACATAACTGCGTGCTGCAAGTTCTTCTCGCATTGGCACACCCTCCTTCATCACCACAAGCGAGTGTGCGCGCCGCGTCTTAATTCCAGGCTGAGAAGGATGGTTAGCCAGCGGGACCAAATTGCGTAAAAATCGAAACATTTCCGAAGCGGCGGCGCCCCCTGTGAAATCCCCGCGACACCGATGCGCCTGACATATTGTTGCGCCGCCTCTGCCCCCATGCTAATTGCAGCGCGCGCGGGCGTTAAGATTCGTCCACGCGGGTGAATTTCTTCGCTCTTTCAACAGGTTATGGATCGCCTGAGTCGGTTGAAAAGACGCCCCCGCGGCGGCTTCCGGCGGACCGGGCGCAAACGGGGTGCGAGTGGCTCACGAGGCTCACAATTCCGGAATTGCGGCGCGCTATGCGACCGCTGTTTTCGAACTGGCGCAGGAGGAGAAATCCGTCGAAGCGCTGGAAAGGGATTTCGCCGCGTTGCAGGCGATGATGGAAGAAAGCCCGGAGCTTGCGCGTCTCGTTCGCGCACCGGTTTTCAGCCGTGAAGAACAGGCCAAGGGCCTCAATGGTGTGCTCCATCTCATGGAAGCCGCGCCGCTGACGCGCCGCTTCGTGCTGATGCTGGCAAGCAAGCGCCGCCTCTTCGTGCTGTCGGACGTGATCCGCGTTTTCGGACAGATGGTCGCCAAGCTACGCGGCGAAGTTAGCGCCTCCGTCACCAGCGCGCGCCCGCTCAACGATGCGGAAGTCACGTCGCTGAAACAGATTCTGAAATCCAAGCTCGGGCGCGATGCGCGTCTCGAAGCCAAGGTCGATCCTTCTCTTCTCGGCGGTCTCGTCGTGAAGGTGGGTTCGCGCATGATCGATTCGTCCTTGCGCACGAAGCTGAACGGCATCCGTGCGGCCATGAGAGGTAACTGAAAATGAAGATTCAACCGGCCGAAATCAGCGCAATCCTGAAGCGCGAAATCCAGAACTTCGGCGCCGAAGCGCAGGTCAGCGAAGTCGGACAGGTCCTGTCCGTCGGCGACGGCATCGCCCGCGTTTATGGCCTCGACAATGTGCAGGCCGGCGAAATGGTCGAGTTTCCGGGCGGCATTAAGGGCATGGCGCTCAACCTCGAGAACGACAACGTCGGCGTCGTTATCTTCGGCAGCGACAGCACCATCAAGGAAGGCGACACAGTCAAGCGCACCAGCGCAATCGTGGACGTGCCCGTTGGCAAAGGCCTGCTCGGCCGCGTCATCGATCCGCTGGGCAATCCGATCGACGGTAAGGGCGCACTGTCGAGCGTCGCCGAACGCCGCCGCGTGGACGTGAAGGCGCCAGGTATCATTCCGCGCAAGAGCGTGAACGAGCCGATGCAGACAGGCCTCAAAGCTATCGACTCCCTGATCCCGGTGGGCCGCGGCCAGCGCGAACTCATCATCGGCGACCGCCAGACCGGCAAGACCGCTGTCGCCGTCGACACGATCATCAATCAGAAGAACGTCAACAAATCGACGGATGAGAGCCAGAAGCTCTATTGCATTTACGTCGCCATCGGTCAGAAGCGTTCGACCGTTGCGCAGATCGTCAAGACGCTCGAAGACGCCGGCGCGATGGAATACACCACCGTCGTCGCCGCCACCGCATCTGATCCGGCGCCGCTGCAATATCTCGCGCCGTTCGCAGGCTGCACACTCGGCGAATATTTCCGCGACAATGGCATGCACGCGCTGATCGTCTATGACGATCTTTCCAAGCAGGCCGTTGCCTATCGTCAGATGTCCTTGTTGCTCCGCCGTCCGCCGGGCCGCGAAGCCTATCCGGGCGACGTATTTTACCTCCACTCTCGCCTGCTCGAGCGCGCGGCAAAAATGAACAAGGATTTCGGCGGCGGATCGCTCACCGCGCTGCCGGTCATCGAAACCCAGGCCAATGACGTGTCGGCCTATATTCCAACCAACGTGATCTCGATCACCGACGGCCAGATCTTTCTGGAATCCGATCTGTTCTACCAAGGCATTCGCCCGGCGGTGAACGTCGGCGTGTCGGTGTCGCGCGTGGGTTCTTCGGCGCAGATCAAGGCGATGAAGCAGGTCGCCGGTTCGATCAAGCTCGAACTCGCGCAGTACCGCGAAATGGCGGCCTTCGCGCAGTTCGGTTCGGACCTCGATGCCTCGACACAGCGTTTGCTCAATCGCGGTGCGCGTCTGACAGAGCTTCTGAAGCAGCCGCAGTTCTCGCCGATGCCGGTCGAGGAACAGGTGATCTCGATCTATGCGGGCGTGCGCGGCTATCTCGACAAGATCACCGTCGCCCAGGTTGGCAAATTCGAACAGGAAATGCTGCGAAGCATCCGCTCAAAGAACCCGGAAATCTTGGACTCGCTCCGTAAGGAGAAGCAGATCACGCCAGACACCGAAGCCAAGCTGAAGTCGGCACTCGACAGCTTCTCGGCAAGCTTCGCGTAAGGAACGCTACGTGGCCGGTCTCGCTGACAGAGTCGTGCATCACCTCAAGCGGCGGTTGATCCCGCCGACGACGCCGATTGCTGCGTTGCCGGCGCTCGACATGGCGCGTGTGGTGGATCGCGGCTGCTGCCCCTATGACGGTTATCAGCGCGGTGCGGGTCTCGCCCATGGCACGCTGGCCGAGCAGGTCTGGAACGATCCGTTGTTCCGCAAGGCCTTTGCCGTCGCGCGCACGCATGCGGTGCGCACGATGGTGACGGAGGAGCGGCTGATGAACCTGTTCCTGCTCATCAAGTTCTTCCTGCCGCATCTGGAGTCCCAGAACATCATCGAATACGGCACCTATCGCGGCGGCTGCGCGCTGTTCATGGCGACATTGCTGAAAGAGCTGTATCCAAACGCGCATATCTGGGCGCTCGATACCTTCGAAGGCATGCCGGAAGGAAAGTTCGGCCTCGACCTGCCACCGCCGGACGATTTCGCCGACACCAATCTCAACATCATTCGTTTCACCGCCGAGCAGCATGGCCTCGACAATGTCGAGTTCGTAAAGGGCCTGATTCAGAACACGGCGCAGGGCGTCTACAAGAAGGCCGGAAGTTTCGGCCTCGCGCATATCGACGTTGTTCTCTACGAAGCGGTGCTCTACGCGCAGAACACGGTGTGGGGCGTTCTCGCGCCGGGCGGATACCTCGTCTATGACGACGCGACCGAACCCACCTGCCCCGGCGCCACGCGCGCCGTGGAGGAAATGATCTCCAAGCGCAACATTTCGCTCGAACAGGTTTATCCGCACATGGTGCTGCGGGCGAACCTTCAGAGCCTTGCCGGGAACGCCTAGATGCCCAGCTTAAAGTCCTTCCGTAACCGCATCGCGAGCGTCAAGGCGATTCGCAAGATCACCAAGGCGCAGCAGATGGTCGCCGCCGCCAAGCTTCGCCGGGCGCAGGAAGCGGCCGAAGCCGCGCGTCCTTATGCGCAGAAGATGAGCGCCGCCATCGGCAATCTCGCCAGCGGCATGAAGGACAATCCGGGCGCATCGCCGCTTCTCGTCGGCACCGGCAGCGACCGCCGCCATCTGCTGATCGTGGCCACCGCCGATCGCGGCCTTTGCGGCGCCTTCAACACCAACATCGTGCGCCTCGCGCGCCAGCACATCGAAAAGCTGCTGCGCGACGGCAAGGACGTGAAGATCGTCACCGTGGGCCGCAAGGGCCGCGACCAGCTCCGCCGCCAATATAGCGACCGCATCGTGGAGTCGTTCGACTTCATGGGCATCAAGCAGATCGCGTTCAGCAACGCGCTGAACATCGGCCGCGACATCCTGGCCCGCTTTGACCGCGGCGAATTCGACGTGGCGACGATCTTCTATTCCAACTTCAAGTCGGTCATCAGCCAGGTGCCGACGGCCAAGCAGCTCATCCCGGCGACGATCGAAGCCGGCGTCGCGCCCACGACCAACACCGTCTATGACTACGAACCCGACGAAGGCGAGATCCTCGCAGACCTTCTGCCGCGCAATGTGAGCGTGCAGGTGTTTCGCGCGCTCTTGGAAAATGCTGCGGGCGAGATGGGCGCAAAAATGAGCGCCATGGACAACGCGACCCGCAATGCGGGCGACGTGATCGACAAGCTGACCTTGGTCTACAACCGCACACGTCAGGCCATGATCACCAAAGAACTGATCGAAATCATTTCGGGCGCGGAAGCGCTTTAAGGGAGAAAATACGGCGCAATAGGGCTTTCAACACAGTGTCATTCCCCGCCTCTACCTTCGGCCGGTTTTGGTCGCGGGGGCGGCAATGTGGCGAAGTCTGAAATACCTGATTGCGCTGGTGATGAGATTGTTCGGCGGGAGGCCAATGCAGGAGGCATTGCTCGCGCCGGATGTGATCGAGGCGGTTGCCGTCGAGATCGTGACTGAAACGAAAGATCCGGCGGCGCCGGTGATGAAAGTAAAGGACTCCGCCATGAACGCGATGACAGATACCAACAGACTCGGCCGCGTGACCCAGGTCACGGGTGCCGTGGTGGACGTGCAGTTCGAAGGCCATCTGCCGGCCATTCAGAACGCGCTGGAAACCGACAACAACGGCAACCGCCTCGTGCTCGAAGTGGCGCAGCATCTGGGCGAAAGCACCGTGCGCACCATCGCGATGGACGCGACCGAAGGCCTGGTTCGTGGCCAGAAGGTGAGCGACACCGGCGCGCCGATCAGCGTTCCGGTCGGCCTTGGCACGCTCGGCCGCATCATCAATGTCATCGGTGAGCCAGTGGACGAAGCAGGCCCGGTGAAGTTCACCGAGCGCCGCCCGATCCACGCGGAAGCCCCCTCCTTCGCCGAGCAATCGACCGAAGCGCAGATCCTCGTCACCGGCATTAAGGTCATCGACCTGCTCGCGCCTTATGCGCGCGGCGGCAAGATCGGCCTGTTTGGTGGTGCGGGCGTGGGCAAGACCGTGCTCATTCAGGAGCTCATCAACTCCATCGCCAAGAACCACGGCGGCTATTCGGTATTCGCTGGCGTCGGCGAGCGCACGCGCGAAGGCAACGACCTCTATCACGAGATGATCGAATCCGGCGTGAACGCGGACCCGAAATCCGGTTCGACCGAAGGCAGCAAGTGCGCTCTCGTGTATGGCCAGATGAACGAGCCGCCGGGTGCCCGCGCCCGCGTGGCGCTGTCGGGCCTCACCGTCGCCGAATATTTCCGCGACCAAGGCCAGGACGTGCTCTTCTTCGTGGACAATATCTTCCGCTTTACACAGGCGGGCTCGGAAGTGTCCGCACTGCTCGGTCGTATTCCTTCGGCGGTGGGTTACCAGCCGACCTTGGCGACCGACATGGGCCAGTTGCAGGAACGCATCACCACGACGACCAAGGGCTCGATCACCTCGGTGCAGGCCATTTACGTCCCTGCTGACGATTTGACCGACCCGGCACCCGCGACGTCCTTCGCGCATTTGGACGCGCAGACCGTTCTTTCTCGTGCCGTATTCGAAAAGGCGATCTTCCCGGCGGTGGACCCGCTCGACTCCAACTCACGCCTGCTCGATCCGCGCGTCGTCGGCGAAGAACACTACACGGTGGCGCGTCAGGTGCAGTCGATCCTGCAGAAGTACAAGTCGCTGCAGGACATCATCGCCATTCTCGGCATGGACGAGCTTTCGGAAGACGACAAAATCACGGTCGCGCGCGCCCGCAAGATCGAGCGCTTCCTGAGCCAGCCGTTCTTCGCCGCCGAAGTGTTCACCAACGTGCCCGGCATTACCGTGAAGCTCGAAGACACCATCAAGAGCTTCAAAGGTCTCGTCGCCGGCGAATACGATCATCTGCCCGAGCAGGCGTTCTACATGGTCGGCACCATCGAAGATGCCGTTGCGAAAGCCCAGAAGATGGCGGCGGAAGCGGCGTAAACATGGCTGATAAAATCGCTTTCGACCTCGTCTCGCCGGAACGGCTTCTTCTTTCCGAAGAAGCTGACATGGTCACCGTGCCGGGCGCGGAAGGCTATATGGGCGTGATGGCGGGGCACATGCCGCTTGTTTCCACCCTGCGCGCCGGGTTGATCGACGTGAACAAGGATGGCCAAGACCGCCGCTTCTTCATCCGTGGCGGCTTCACCGAGATCAATCCGGAAAAGATCGTCGTCCTCGCGGAGGAAGCGATCCCGATGGAGGAGTTCGACATCAGCGTCCTCGACCAGCGCATCAAGGACACCGAAGAAGACCTTATCGCAGCCAAATCGGATGCCGAGCGCGCCCGCATCTCGGAATCGCTGGACGACCTGCGCCTGATAAAATCGGCGTTCTGAGACGTATTCCCAGCCCGCGCATGGCTTAAATCCAAGAAAGGCGGCATTTTGTGTCGTCTTTCCGGGTTCCAAGGCGGCAACAGCCTTTGGTATAAGGGCGTTGAATCCGTGGCCGGGGGCGCGACGGACGGAAGGGCGTGGAATGTCAGACGGCGTGGTCTTTTCGGCGGGTTGGACACTGGACGATGTCCAGTGGTCGAAGTTCGACGCCTCCAAGGTCGATCCTGGTCTGCTGCAGGCCGTCAAGGCCGCCTCGCTGGTTGAGTACAACGCGCCTGACTACGTCACCTACCTCAAGAAGGTCTTTAAGGAATCCGGTCCGGACATCCTGGCCAGCATCGATCACTGGGGCATCGAGGAAACGCAGCACGGGCTGGCGCTGGGGCGCTGGGCGGAAATGGCCGATCCCTCTTTCAATTTCAAAGCCGCCTTCGCGCGCTTCCGTGAAGGATTCAAAGCGCCGCATTTCTTCAATGACGAGGCAACGTCCGTGCGCGGCAGCCGCCGGGGAGAAATGGTCGCTCGCTGCGTGGTGGAAACCGGTACCTCCTCCTTCTACAGTGCCATCCGGGAAGCGGCCGAAGAACCGGTACTGAAGGAAGTCGCTGGCCGCATCGCCGCCGATGAATTCCGTCATTACAAACTTTTCTACGAGACTCTTCAGGCGTTGGACGAGCCGGACCTGCCCTTCTGGCGCAAATTGATCGTCGCACTATCCCGCGTGAACGAGTCCGACGACGACGAATTGGCATACGCGTTTTACGCCGCCAACGTTCCGCCTAGCGAGCCTTACAAGCGCGAGGAATATGCCCGCGCCTATTACGCCAAGTCGCTGACGCTCTATCAGCGCCATCACGTCCGCAAGCTGGTGCAGATGATCGCCAAGGCCGTTGGCGCCGATCCCAATGGCCGCCTGACGCAAGCCGCCGGCGCCGTCGCCTGGCGCGCGCTGCGCATGAAGGCCGGGGTCAACGCTGCTGTGGCGGCACGCGCTACAGCGCAAGCGGTTTAGTGAAGCCGGAAAGCCTTCGGAGTTTCGGCTTTCTTCCTGTTGGCATAGGAAATGTAGAACGGCAGCCAGATGCTGACCCAAAGGCCGTTGAACACAAATATCGAGGGCTGGAACCACGGCGACCGGACGACAGCCCAAACTGCGCGACTGGTCATCAGCGACGACACGCCTTCGATGACGGCGAACACCATCACGCCGGTGATGAGAAAAGCGACTAAAACTGCGGCAACGCGGGTCATAGCCGCATTATAGCGTCAAACCCCACGCTTCACCATCATCTGCTTGATCTCGCCGATCGCTTCCGCCGGGTTCAAACCCTTCGGGCAGGTGTTGGCGCAGTTCATGATGGTGTGGCAGCGATAAAGCCGGAACGGATCTTCCAGATTGTCGAGCCGCTCACCGGTCGCTTCGTCGCGGCTGTCGGCCAGCCAGCGATAGGATTGGAGCAACGCCGCCGGTCCCAGATAGCGTTCCGGATTCCACCAATAGCTCGGGCACGACGTCGAGCAGCAGGCACACAGGATGCATTCATAAAGGCCATCCAGCTTGGTGCGGTCCTGCGGCGATTGCGGATGCTCTTTCTCCGGCGTCGGCGTCTTGGTCTGGAGGTAAGGCTGGATCGAAGCGTATTGGGCATAAAAATTGTTCATGTCCGGCACGAGGTCTTTGACGACCTTCATGTGTGGCAAGGGATAAATGCTGACCGAGCCGGACACGTCCGAAATCGCCTTGGTGCAGGCCAATGTGTTGCCGCCCGCGATGTTCATGGCGCAGGAACCGCACACGCCCTCGCGGCAGGAACGGCGGAAGGTCAGCGTGGGATCGATCTCGTTCTTGATCTTGATGAGCGCGTCCAGAACCATCGGACCGCAATTGTCGAGATCGACGCGGTAGGTGTCGACCCGTGGATTGGCGTCCATATCGGGGTCGTAACGATAGACGCGGAAATCTTTGGTGCGCTTGGGCTTCTTGCCGTTGGCGGTTGTCGGCGCGGGCCAAACCTTGCCCTTCTGAACGCGGCTGTCCTTGAGCAATCTGAATTGGACCATCGAATCCCTGCCACTGATATAGCGCTGATTTTGCTTAGCAAACCGCCGCCTGACTGGCAACGTGACACGGTCAACCGGCCCCAGCAGGGGCGACGCGCGACCAGTCGATCCGGCGGGTGACAAACATCGTGGCACCGAGTGCAAAGAAGAGAACCAGAGCCCCGATTAGAAGCGCATAGTCTTCTTGGATGAGGATCACATAGAGCAGTGCATAGAGGCCCGATAAAATTCCAAACAGACTGAGCGCCCGCATCCGGCTCGCGAATGCGCTGAGCGCATAGAGGGCGGTGAGAACAACCGTGGCGGCGGCGGCCAGAAAATAAGCCGCGCCGAACCCGATATGCTCCGCGAAGGACAGCAGAAGAAGATAGAACAGGACCTGTGCCGCACCGATCAGCGTGTATTGCGCGGCATGAAGCCGGCGGTCGACCACGAGTTCGGTCACGAAAAACACCAGGAACGCGAGCCCGACAAACAGCACTGCATATTTCAACGAACGCTGCACCAGCTGATAGAAATCGACCGGCTGATAAAAGCGCACGCCGAACGTCGAATCCAGCACGGACCGCATGGCCGCCGCGGGCGATTCGAATCTTTGCCCGAAACCCCTCGCCAGATCGGGAATCGTCCAACTCGCTTCGAATCCGCCATCGCGAACGGTGCGATCCCCAGGCAGGAACGCTCCGAAGAAGCTTGGATCGGCCCAATTGGATCGCAAGCTGCTCGTTGTCCGCTGACCGAGCGGCGCAAAACTCAACTCGCGAGAGCCGCGCAAAGTGAAACTTGTGTCTAGGGTCAGCCCATCCGGAATCGCCGTCAAATGCAACGGCGCATGTATTCCTCCCGCAAACGAACCCTCCTGACCGAGGCCCGGCTCGAAAGCCGTGGAATGGCCGTTCACCTGCATCGGGATGTTGTCCGCAAGGCCCCGCACATCGGATATCGATGTCACCGCGCTCGCTTCATTCCACAACACGCGCGCACCCGGCGGCGTCACGCCCGCAAGCGCGGAACGGTCGAAGCGCGCATCCATTTTCACCTTCGCGCGATAAACCGGCACCGGGAAAATGCCGCGCCAGCGCTGGCCCGATTGCGCGTCCACATCGAGTTTCAGAGCGGTCGGCAGCAATACCGCCGTCATTCTTTTGGTTAGGCTAACAGACCTTCCATTCGCATCCACGGTCGAATTGTCCGTGACCTCATAGGGGATGAAAAGCATCGGGCCGCCGATCACCTGTGTGCCGCCCCAGCCGGACGCTATATCGCCCGCAGCTTCCACGGACCTTCCTTCGCGATCCATCAGCGCGATCTGGATGATGAACAAAGGCATG
>DASXHQ010000136.1:0-25698 GCA_036488415.1 Rhizomicrobium sp. | reverse complement strand
AATAGAGCAATTCGGCCATGATGCTGCGATTTGCGGCGGCAATAATGGCGTAGTGGCCATCCCGCGCCTCATCGGCCACCGCATTGCCCAGCGGCTGCCAGCCCTCCATGCGCTTGAACGCATTGCCCAGGCCAATGCTATTGGCGATGGACGGAGAGACCAGGATCATCCACAGGACCACCATCACCACGCCATCGAAAGCGAAAGACAGCCACAACACGCGGGACTTCCACAGACCGGTGAGCGCCGCGACGGCAAGCGGCGTGGCTGCCACGTAGGCGGTCGCAGCCCAATTGGCGTTCGCTTCGGAGATAAAGGACTGGATGACGATCAACACCAGTGGCGGCGCGCAAAAAGCAGCCAGCACAAGGCTTTTTGGCGCCCGCGCCGGCCCGCGCGCCAGCTTCCAGAAGGACAACAGGAGACCAACCATCAGGAGCGGACCGAAGACGCCGAACTGCCCGCCGATGAACTCCGCCATCTCACCGATATTATAATGGGCATGGCTCCAATCGGCGTTGTGTTCCGTATGGGCAACCGTCGGGAAGTGATGCGCGGCATTCCACAAGATGTTGGGAAGCAGCAGTAGCAATCCGATGACCAGGATGGCGATGCCATGGCCGCTCAACACCACCTTGCGAGCATCGGACGAGAAGATCGCAGTGATCCCGGCGCAAAGTAGAAAGTAAAACATCGCATATTTGGCTTCGAGACCGAGACCGAAGGCGATGCCCGCCAAGATCGCCCATCGCCAACGCGGATCGTCCATCGCGCGGACGAAACCATAAAGCGCAACTGCCCAAAAAAAGAGCAATGGAACGTCAGTGGATATAAGCCCCGAAGAATAAGAGGCGCCGGGTGTGGTCACATAAGCAAGCGCACTCAACATGCCGGTGCGGGCGTCGAAGCAGCGTCGCGCGATCCCGAACACGAACAATGCCGTGAGGGCATGAAGCAGGGGCGAGCCGATGCGGATGGCCCATTCGGCATCGCCGAAGAGGGCGGTCGTCAGCCAGATAATCCAGCCGATCATCGGCGGCTTGGAGAAGTAGCCCCAGTCCGGGTTCTGCGACCACCACCAGTACTGCGCCTCATCGGGGTATAGGTCGAGCGGCGACAGGATCAGGACAGCCACCCGGATGGCCGTGATCACGCCAATAGCGATGAGGGCAATGTTGAGATAATGGCGGTCTTCAGCGCTCATTCCGACGGCGGCTCCATGATCTGTTGCGTCGGCGTCACGCGGTAGACGGTGATGTGCTCGCGACGGCCGCGCGAATAATTGAAGCCAGACAACCCATCAAGCGGCTTGGCGATAGCATCCCGCTGGCCGAGCCGCGTCAGGAACTTCTCCTTCTCATGATCCTCGATCAGCGCCAATCCGCCCTGTTGCGCCGCGACATCGGCTGCCCCGGCGCCATTCTGGATCTGGGTGTTGGTGCCGAGCAGAAAGACGAGGCTGGGCTCGACATAACCGCCGAGTACCACCGGCGGATCGTCCTGTTCTTTGTACTTGGCGACCAGCGCGGCGGCCTTGGGGCTCATCCAGATCTGATCGACCTTGGGCGCCACGCCCCATCCAATGAGCGGATAGAAGGTCACGGCTGCGACCACCGCGAACAGGGATGCAAGCATCGTCCGGCGGCTGACGAAAAGCACGACAGCCGAAAGCCCTAACGCGGCGCCAATGCAGGCGCCCGCGACCAGCCACGGATCGATCCCATCGCCGAAATATTTGGGCGCCAGGATCGGCACGACAGTGAAGGCCGCCACGCCGAGCGCAAATTGCAGCGCCGCCAGATAGCGCAGCACTTTCTGCCATGTGGGTTCTTCCGATGACGCTGCACGGGTAGCCCATAACGCGCCCAGGAAGGCAACGGCGGGATAGGCCGGCAGGATGTAGTGCGGCAGCTTCGTCGGCACGATCTCGAACATCAGCCATGCGGCGCCTGCCCATGCCAGCAGATAACGCACCGCCGGATCATCGCGATGAGCGATCCCCGCGCCGACACCGGGCAAGGCGAACAAGGTTGCCGGCCACAGCGTCAAGCTGGCAAGCAACAGGTAGTAGCCCGGCGGCGCGCCATGCGTCTCCTGTCCGCCCAGAATCTTCGCCGCGAAGTCGTGCCCGAGCGCCTGTTCATAAAATTCGCCCCGCGTCGCAAATTCGATGGCGAGGCCCCAGGGCAAGACAATCAGGGCGGTGAGCAGCAGACCCCACACCCAATGGATCGTCTTGATCCATTTCCAGTCGCGATCCCACAGCGAGATCGCGATCACGGTGACAGCCAGCACTGCGACGATAATAGGTCCCTTGATGAGAACGCCAACGGCGAATGCCGCCCACCCGCCCATCGCCACCCAGAAACTCGGCGGCGTCTGCTGCAAGCGCGCGGCGAGATAGGCGCGCAAGAGCAAGGCTTGCGATCCCAGCACCGTGGCGAGGAGCACCGCATCGGTTTTCGCAATGCGTGTTTCCGCCGTGAGACCGACCGTAAATCCGATGAGCGCAGCGGCGATGAGCGCCGTTTCGGGAGGCGCCAAAGCTCGCGCGCACCAGTAGGCCAGCAACACCGCAATAAAACCCCCGATCAGCGATGGAAGGCGATAGGTCCAAATCTGGTTGTAGGGCGGCTTGCCGAACGCAAGCGTGGAGGCGGCCTGCATCCAGTAGATGCCGACCGGTTTCTTATAGCGGGGGCCAACGCTGTAGCGGATGTCGACATAGTTGCCCGTTTCGACCATCTGCTTGGAGGCTTGCGCGAAGCGGCTCTCGTCGCGATCGAGCGGCGGCAAGGTAAAGAAGCCCGGCACCCAGGCGATTACGCAGAGAAGAAACAGCGTCGCCACCGGCCAGCGCGCCAGCAACGCCAGAACCGGCGAGTCCGCGTTCTTCTCCGCTGCCGCCTCGCTCATGTGGAATGCCTCTTGAAGGAAACCCGCCGAATGGCGGGGATTGTTAACGGATGGCGCTTCGCTTGCCGAGCCGGATTGCGTGGATATTAGCCCGCTTCCGGCTCTGGAACCTGATTGTGCCCATGCCCGGTATAGATACCGGGGTGCGCCGCATTGGCACAGGCCTGTTTCTCCAACCTGCGAGCCTGTATAAGGCCCGCGCCGCGCGCGGCTGCATGTTTTCGTTCAGCCTGATTCACCGGGAAGCGGACTCTGCGCAAACCACTTTATTGTACCAAGGGATTGAACGGAACTTCGCCATGACGGTCACGCTTTCCGTTGTCGTGCCGGTCAAGGACGAGGCCGAGAACGTCGCGCAACTGGCGCTGGAGATTCTGCGCGCCGTCGGCACCGAGGCCGAGATTATCTTCGTTGATGATGGCTCGCAGGATAACACCACCGAAGTCCTCAAAGCGCTTAAGTCCGAAATCCCGTCGCTGCGCGCCATCGCGCATGGCCGCAATATCGGACAAAGCCGCGCCATTCGCACCGGCGTTCGCGCTGCGCACGGCGAAATCATCGCAACCTTGGACGGCGACGGGCAGAACGATCCGGCGGATGTTCCACGGCTTGTTCATGCTCTTCAGAATGCGCCGGCAGCCGCGCGCGTGGGCATGGTCTCCGGCGTGCGCCAGCATCGCAAGGACACAGCGAACAAGCGTTACGCCTCCGGGTTCGCCAACTGGTTTCGCAACGCCATGCTGCACGATGGCGCGACGGATTCCGGGTGCGGGCTGAAGGTTTTCCGGCGCGATGCGTTCCTCGCCCTTCCCTATTTCGACAACATGCACCGCTTCCTGATCGCTTTGATGCAGCGCGAGGGGTACGTGGTGGAATATCAGCCGGTCGAACATCGCCCGCGCGTGCACGGCACGTCCAAATACAAGAACTTCAGCCGCGCACTGGTTGGTTTCTCCGATACCTTCGGCGTCCGCTGGTTGCAGCACCGCTTCAAAGGCGCCGTCGAGCCGAAAGAAATCTGAGACTGCACGGTTCCGCACCCACTCCCGCGCGCACCTTTACCATACCGTCACACAGACGTCGTCCCCACGCCCCTTTTCCGCCCCAATATGATACAAGGGTAAACAGGATTGGGCTCACCCGGGGAGATTACCGATGTTTCGTCTATTTCCGCTGCTCGTTATTCCGCTGATTGTCTACAACCTGTTCGCGCTCGGTGGCGGCGTCATCGGCCATTACGACATTCAGGATCTGCTGAGCCTGAACCACTCGGTCACGATCCGGATGTTCTCCGGCGATGCGTGGAAATTCAGTTTCGGCGATCTTCTGATTCTGGTTTCGCTGATGCTTCTCTTCGTCGAAGTCATCAAGGCGACGCGGACGACCGCGAACGAGATCATCAATCATGGCCTGTCGATGCTGACTTTCGTGGTGGCACTGGTCGAGTTTATCACACTCAAGGGCTTCGCGACTTCGCCGTTCTTCTTCATCATGGCGATGACACTGTTCGATGTGATTGCCGGCTACACGATTTCGATCGTCGCCGCCGAACACGACCTCGGCCTGGGCCGCGCCGGTACGGACTGAGCCGCAGCAGCCATTCAGGCTTCTGGCGGGCGGGGCGCGAGCCTCGCCCGCTTGTTTTTTGGCGTTCTCGTGACAGCGCTTGCCCGGCGGCGTCCAAGGCTATATTCCCGCTGGCCCAGATGGACAGGTGGCCGAGTGGTTGAAGGCGCACGCCTGGAAAGTGTGTAACGGTTAATAGCCGTTCGAGGGTTCGAATCCCTCCCTGTCCGCCAGCCTTCGCTGCGCAGCGGCGAAGGCGCATCCGCCGAAGCTTTAGCGTAGGCGGACACCCGGTCGCAGCTTCGGCTGGCAGGCCACCTTCTCGGTAAAAAAAATCTAAGTCGCTACTCTGCCGCGATGGCGGCGTGATCGGTGTTGGCGGGTTTCGCGGCATACGCCTTGGAGAATGTCAGCGTGCCGTCATCCACCTTGCCGTAGCGCAGGGTGATGAGATCAAGTGCATAGTTCTGATAGAGCTTCCACGGTTTCTTCATGCCCTGCTTGGGCAGGACTTCCAGCGCGCGTTGGACATAACCGGATGAGAAATCCAGCCACGGTGCTTCCGCGACCGACGGATCGCTTTTCGGCATCGCGATCTGCATGCCCTTGCGATCCATATAGTTCAGCATGCGCGTCACATATTCGCAGGTGAGGTCGCATTTGAGCGTCCACGACGCGTTGGTGTAGCCGAAGCATGAGGCCAGGTTTGGCACGTCGCTGTACATCATGCCCTTGTAGCTCATGGCTTTGGAGAGATCGCGTGCCTCGCCATCCACGGTCACCTGCATGCCGCCCAGCAATTCGAGCTTGAGGCCCGTGGCGGTGACAACGATGTCCGCGTCCAGCTCCTTGCCGGATTTGAGCTTGATGCCGGTGGGCGTGAAGGTCTCGATGTGGTCGGTGACGATGGACGTCTTTTCATCCTTGATGGACTGGAAAAAATCGCTGTCCGGCACCAGGCACAGGCGCTGGTCCCACGGATTGTAATAGGGCGTGAAGTGGGTCTGCACGTCGTAATCCGGCGGAAGCTCCTTCTTCAGCATATCGATCAGATAGGTCTTCACTTGCGCGGGCTTTTTGCGCGCGAGGTTGAAGAAATACATGCCCATCAGGACATTGCGCCAGCGGATGAGTTGGTAGGCCAGCATTGCCGGAAGATGATCGCGCAGCCAGTTCGCGGCTTTGTCTTCGGCCGGGCGCGAAACCATGTAGGTCGGCGAGCGCTGCAGCATGGTGACACTTGCTGCGTCTTTCGCCATTTCCGGGACGATGGTGACGGCGGTGGCGCCGCTGCCGATGACAACGACCTTCTTGTTCTTGTAGTCGAGATCGCTCGGCCATTTCTGTGGATGGACGATGCGGCCCTTGAACGCGTCGCGGCCCGCAAATTCCGGATCGTATCCGCCGGAATAGGCGTAATAGCCGCTGCACATGAAAAGGAAATTGCAGGTGAAACGCGCGATCTGCTTCTGCGCGCCCGTCTCGGCTTCGACGGTCCAGCGCGCGGTCTCGCTCGACCATGAGGCGTGCTTGACTAGGTGATTGTAGCGGATGTGTTTGTCGATGCCGTTTTCCGACGCCGTGGTGCGGACATATTTCAGGATCGACGGGCCGTCCGCGATGGCTTTCTGCTCACGCCACGGTTTGAAGTTGTAACCCAGCGTGTACATGTCGCTGTCGGAGCGGATGCCGGGGTAGCGAAACAAATCCCACGTTCCGCCGATAGCCTCGCGGCCTTCGAGGATGGCGTAGCTCTTCTTCGGCGCTTCGGTCTGCAGATGATAAGCCGCGCCGATGCCCGAAAGTCCCGCGCCGACGATCACGACGTCAAAATGGTCCATGTTCGAAATCCGCCCTGATTTTTCGAGAGCGTGCCATAACCGGCTATCACTGACAAGTTGTCAGTTCTAGAATTCCGGCTTGCCAAGGATTGGCTGGATTTTCGCCTCGCGCCGGTTCATGGCTGGGCTGCACAATTTGGGGTTCCTCCATGCGACTCGGCTTTCCGATTTTCGTCCTCGCCCTCGCCGCCACGCTCAGCCTTGCGGGCTGCGGCCAGAAGAAAGAACAGACCACCATGACTTACGACCAGAGCGCCGCGTCCAACGCGAAATTCCTCGCCGACAACAAAGCCAAGGACGGCGTGAAGACGACCGCCGATGGTTTGCAATATCGCGTGATCAAATCGGGCAGCGGCAAGGGCGTGACCAGCGGCGCGGACCAGGTGACCGTCACCTACAAAGGCTGGACCATCGACGGCAAAGTCTTCGACCAGACGCCGCCGGGCCAGACCGCGACCTTCCCCGCCGGCCGCCTGATCCCCGGCTGGGTCGAAGCGCTGCGCATGATGCATGAAGGCGACGAGTGGCAGCTGGTAATCCCGGCCGACCTCGCTTACGGCGCAAGCGGCGCGGGCAACGCGATTGGTCCGAACCAGACACTGGTGTTCGACATGACGCTGGTCTCCGTTCAGCCGACGCCCCCACCGGGACAATGAAGCAAACGCTCGACATCGGCGGCGTTTCGATACCCGGTCGCGTTCTGACCGCGCCGATGACGGGCGTCTCCGATCTGCCGTTCCGCCGCGCCGCCTCGCGACTGGGCGCGGCCTATGTCGCGACGGAGATGGTGGCCTGCGATGCCTTCGCGCGCGGACGGCCGGACGTTGTGCGCCGCGCCGCGGTGGGAGACGGCTTGCCGCTGATGGTGATCCAGCTTGTCGGCCGTGAACCGCACTGGGTCGCCGCCGGTGCGAAGCTGGCCGAACAAGCCGGCGCGGACATTATCGACTTCAACATGGGGTGCCCGGCCAAGGAAGTGACCGGGGCATTGTCAGGCTCCGCTTTGATGCGCGAGCCGGAACTGGCATTGCGCCTCATCGAAGCGGCGGTGAACGCCACTTCGCGGCCGGTGACGTTAAAGATGCGCCTCGGCTGGGACGATCAAAGCCGCAACGCACCGGAGCTTGCGGCGGCGGCGGAACGCGCGGGCGTGAAAGCCATCACCGTGCATGGCCGCACGCGCTGTCAGTTCTACAAAGGCGTCGCCGACTGGGGTGCCGTGGCGGATGTTAAGGCCGCCGTATCCATTCCGGTCATTGTCAACGGCGACATCATCGATGCTCCAACCGCACGAGATGCGCTGGCGCAATCACGCGCCGACGCGGTGATGATCGGGCGCGGTGCTTATGGTAGACCGTGGATCGCATCGGCCATCGAACGCGCGCTAGCGACCGGCCACGAGATGGTCGAGCCAGACATGGAAGAACGCCTCGTCATCGCGCTGGAACATCTGCGCGACAGCTTGAATTTCTATGGCGAGAAACACGGTCTCAAGATCTTCCGCAAGCATCTGGGCTGGTACGTCGAGAACGCACACTTCCCCGAAAGCGCCGAAGACCGCCGCGCCGCCCGTTCGCGCCTGTGCCGGATGGATTCTGCAAAAGATGTCGAACGCGCGTTGATCGAACTGTGGTCGCGCGACGCGCTGAAACTCGCCGCCTAAACCAAAATTGTCATCGCCCGCTTTATGCGGGCGACCCATCCTTCTTTCAAAAACGAAAGGGGTTGCCCGGACAAGCCGGGCAATGACAGAGTTTTTTAGCGCTGCGCCAGCTCCTCCCGCAGCATTTCCAGTTCCAGCCAGCGTTCTTCCGACGCTGATAATTCAGTTTGGGCCTTTTCCAGCTTCTCGGAAGCCGCGGTGAATTTCTTCGGATCGCGGGTATAGAGCGCCGAATCCGCCAGCGTTTCGTGGAGAAGTGCGATTTCCTTTTCCAGTGTCGTCATGCGTGCGGGCAACGTTTCCAATGCGTGCTTGTCCTTGAAGGAGAGTTTCGTCACCGGTACGTCGGATTTCACGCGCGGCTTCGGCGCACTCTTCTCCGTTTTCGGCTTGGCCCCCTGCCGCGCTTCCACGCCTTCGCCGCGCTGGGCGACCATGTCGCTGTAGCCGCCGGCATATTCGGTGAAGCGGCCTTCGCCTTCGGCCATCAGAACGCTCGTCGCCACACGGTCGAGGAAATCGCGGTCGTGGCTCACCACCAGCACGGTGCCGGGATAGTTGGCGATCATTTCTTCCAGAAGATCGAGCGTCTCCAGATCAAGATCGTTGGTCGGCTCGTCCAGCACCAAGAGGTTGGACGGCGCGGCCAGAACCTTCGCCAGCAAGAGCCGCGCGCGCTCGCCGCCGGACAACACTTTCACCGGCGAACGCGCCTGCGCGGGCGTGAACAGAAAGTCTTTCAGATAGCTCGTCACATGGCGCGCCTCGCCGCCGACATGCACGATGTCGCCGCTGCCGCCGGTGAGAACCGCGCTCACCATCGTCTCCGGTTCCAAGGTCACGCGGTTCTGGTCCAGCGCCGCCATTACCACATTGGTTCCGATCTTCACATTGCCGGTGTCCGGCTTCAGCTTGCCGGTGAGCATGTTGAGCAATGTCGTTTTCCCGGCGCCATTCGCGCCGACCACGCCCACGCGATTGCCGCGATGGATGCGCACCGAGAAATTGCCCACGATCAACCGTTCGCCGAAGGATTTGGAAATGCCCTTGGCATCGATCACCCGCGTGCCCCCGCCTTCGGCTTCGCTGACCGTGAGATTGACCTGCCCGGCCACGCGCAATTGTTCACGGCGGCCCTGCCTGAGCGCGCGCAGATCGGCCATGCGCTTGACGTTGCGCTTGCGCCGCCCGCTGACGCCATAGCGCACCCAATCCTCTTCCATCGCGATCTTGCGGTCGAGCTTGTGGCGTTCGATCTCTTCTTGTTCCAAAACCTCGTCGCGCCAGTTCTCGAAATGCATGAAGCTTTGCTCCAGCCGCCGCGTCTCGCCGCGGTCCAGCCACACGGTTGCGCGCGACAGGTCTTCGAGGAAACGCCGGTCGTGGCTGATGAGCACCAGCGCGCCGCGCTGCGATTGCAGCTCGCCTTCCAGCCATTCGATGGCCGGCAGATCGAGATGATTGGTCGGCTCGTCCAGCAGAAGAATATCCGGTTCCGGTGCCAGCGCGCGGGCCAGCGCGGTGCGCCGCGCTTCGCCGCCAGACAATGTCGCGGGGTCTTCCGCGCCGGTCAGCCCCAGCTTTCCGAGAAGATAGTAGGTGCGATTGCCATCGTAGCCTTCCCCCAATCCAGCCTCGACATAATCGCGCGTGGTGGCGAAGCCCGCGAGGTTCGGCTCCTGCGGCAGATAACGGACGACGGCACCGGGCTGCGCAAAGCGCGTCCCCTCATCGGGCTCGATCAGGCCGGCGGCAATCTTGAGCAAGGTGGATTTGCCCGAGCCGTTGCGGCCCACCAGACACAGCCGTTCGCCCGCACTGACGGAAAGCTCCGCGCCGTCCAGCAACTGCGTGTTGCCGAAGCGGAGCTTGATGTTCTGCAGAGTTAAAAGCGGCGCGGGCATCGCGGGGTGTCTAGCATCTCATCCGGCAAGGGCAAGGCTTGGCGCGGATGTTGCTGCAAATCGGCCAGGAGCATGACCGGACGATTTCGGTACGAGAGGATTCCGCATGATTTCCGCCGCTTTGCGCTATGTGGCCGAGCACCCGGGCCGCGCTTTTGGCGCGCTCACCCGCAACCCCGTCTCGGTCTGGGATAAGTTTCGCGACCGGCTTGTGCAAAAGCGGGAATTGGAGCGGGGACCTTACACGCCACCATCCGACGGCCAATGGGAGCAGAAGCTGGCCCTTAGGCTCGGCACCGAGCCCTATGATGTGCGCGAGGATTTCGACCGGCTGTGGCCCACGGTCATCGCCGATATGGAAGGCCGGCACATTCCCATCGGACCGATGAGCTTCGCCGGCTACAATGACGGCGATCGCGGTTTCGTGCGCGCAGTGTGGCGGCTGGTACGCGGCATGCGGCCCGCCCATGTGGTGGAGACCGGCGTCGGCCACGGCATGACGTCGCGCTTCATCCTCGAAGCGATGGAACGCAATGGCGCTGGCCGTCTATGGAGCATCGATCGTCCGCCGCTGGATCCGGCGATGCAGGCACAGGTCGGAATTGCCGTGAGCACGCCGCATCCCTTTCGCTGGAAGCTGATCGCGGGAACCAGCCGCCGCTGCCTGCCGGGCCTGCTCACCAGCATCGGCCAGATCGACATCTTCATTCACGACAGCCTTCACACCGAGAAAAACGTTTGCTTCGAGCTGGAGTGCGCGTGGAAGGCGGTAAAGCCGGGCGGCGTGATCGTCGTGGACGACATCGACTCCAACTGGGGATTTCACACCTTCACGCAGAACCGTTCCGGTTTTCAGACGGTCGTTTGCGAAGCCGAACCTATCCGCCCCGATCCGCGCCGGTTCAACGGCAAGGGCCTGTTCGGGATCATCCTGAAAGATCGCTGATCAGATATTTCGGCCGATTTCGTCGAGCCTGCTGAAGCTGTGACGCGCCAAAGGTTCCAGATCGCGGATAATCCCCGGCAGGGCTTGCACCGTTTCCACAACGAATTCATAGCCGCTGTCGCGTTGCTGCTTTAGCGATGCGATGCGCGCCTCAAGATCGGGACGCGGAATGGCGCCGCCATCGCGCAAGGCATCCTGACAGCGGAGTATCTCATCGGTCGCGTCGAAAATTCCTTCGAGCGGCATGGTGATGCGAATGAGAAGATTCTGGATTCGCGCGCGCAAATCGCCATGGTGCAGATCGAACAGCGACTCGCGGTTGCGGTCGTAAATCTCGATCTCCTTGCGCGCGGATTTGAGCATGCGGATCGTTATCGGCCCGAACGGATCGCCGCGGCCATGCGTGCTGTGCGCGTGATAGAGAATGATCTGAAGTGTCGTCAACAATTCGCCGAAGAACAGCGCCGCATTGCGCTCGCGCCGGCGGTGCTCGACATAACGCTCCATCTGTGTGGCGACGAAGCCGCCCATCGTGGCCAACACGGCACCCAGCACCACGGCCCAGACCGCGCTGTTGCTCGATGCCGCATCGAAGATTTCGCCGGAAGACCCCGCCATGCGGTCAGTATTGCATCAAGGCTTGGGACAATCGAGCCTGCGATTGGCGAAGTGGCAAACACGCTCGATGATCCCATCCATCTTGTGGACATCGATTCGCCAGCCGCCGCGTTCGCGCGTCATGATCAGAAACCCGAAGCCGCCGAGCGAAAGGCCGTCCTTCACCTGCGTGCCGCTGAGATTAAGACCGGACAAATCAGCCGGTGTCGCATCCAGCGCATCGCCGCCGAAACCGGCGATCAGTTGCGGCGGAAGCTGCTTGTCGTCGTAGTTCAGTGCTTCGAATGTGTGGATGTGTCCGGATAGCATAAGCGAAGTGGTAGCGAGCAAGGCGTTGTTGGGTATCGCCGCGATCAGTGTGCGGTTGCCGCCGACGCCTGTGCCGTAGAGCGTCACCGCGCCCCAGATTGGCCGGTGACTGACAAGCCAGAGGGGAGCTTTCGCTTCGGCCAAAACATGGAAATCGTCTTCGTATTCGGTGCGCAGGTCGCTATCGATGGTCGTGTCCGGCGCATCGGCGTCATCCATCACGGCCAGATTCACATCGCCCAGCGGCACGGTGTAAAGCGGCAGATGTCCAGTGCATCCGGCAACAGAATTGAACGGATTAGGACCGAGCAGCCGCAACCAGCCGGCGCCGGCGCGCTGACAGTCTTCGTGATTGCCGCGCACGATCACCCATGGCGCCGCCGCCAGCAGCGGTGCAGCGGGCGTGAAGAAATCGGCATCCCATGTCGGCCAGTTGTCGCCGTGAGGCGTTCCGGCACAGCGCTTGTCGTTATCCGGGCAGGCGGATTCGCGATAGAGATAGTCGCCGACATGGATGACAAGATCCGGCTTCAGCTTCGCCGCCGTTGCCGCGATTTCCGGGAAGGGCCATTTCTTGGGATCATTGCAGTCCTGAATCACCTCACCCTTGATGCGGCATCCCGTATCGCCGAACACCATGATGCGGCGTGGATTGGTGACGGGCAGCGGCAGGTCTTCAACGCGCTGCGCATTGGCGCCCGTCATGCGGTCGAGCGGTTCTAATACTGAGACTTTCTTTGCACCTGACGGGATTTCCAACGCACAGACGCGCGGAAAATCTCCGGTAGGCGCGGCGCGCTCGCGCATCGTCGTCTGGCTGCCGTCGATGGAGAGCCGCGGACATTCGCTCCATTTGGTGACCACCCGCGCTTCCACGCCGCCGCCGGGAACATATTGCACCCAGGCCGCGACATTGTCGCGATCCTGCGCCGATGCGGGCGCGGCGAGCAGCGCTGCCGCAAATGCCAGTGCCGTGAAACGCATGAATTCTCCTTCAGGGAATAAGCAGAACCCGGCCGACGGCCTTGCGGCTTTCGATATATTCGTGTGCTGCCGCAGCTTCGGAGAGCGGGAAGGTTTTGTCGATGAGGACCTTCAATTCGCCCTTCGCCACCTCGTTGATGAGGCGCTGGATGTTGTTGTGCGCGCGATCGTTCATGATCTCCGCGCCGAGGAATACTCCGGTGAGCGAGCGATTGCCCGCCATCAGCGATGACACGTCGACCTTCATCGGATTGCGCCCCGCCTGCCCCACCAGCGAGATACGCCCGCGATAGCCGAGGCAGGCGATGGAAGTCTGCAACGTCGAGCCGACGGGATCGACCACAACGTCCACGCCGCTGTTGGTGATCTTCATCACCGCCTGCGCGACATCTTCGGTCGCATAGTTGATCCCGTGATCGAGGCCGAGCGGCTTCAGTTTTTCCAGTCGCTCGTTGCTCGACGCCGTGGCCAGCACGCGCGCGCCGGCACGTTTGGCAAGCTGGATCGCCGCCACGCCGACACCGCTGGCGCCCGCCTGAATAAGAACCGTCTCGCCTTTCTTCAGGCGTCCGAATTCGAACAAACAATCGTCCGCCGTGCCGAACGGCACCGGCACCACCGCGCCTTCCTTCACATCCATGCCGGGCGGCAGCGGCCATGTCACGCGCGCCGGCACCGCGCGCAATTCGGCATGCGAGCCATAGGCGTTCGTCGTCACGACTTTCTGCCCGACCTTCAGGCCGGTGACGCCCTCGCCCACTTCGATGATCTCGCCTGCGGCCTGATAGCCGACGACATGCGGCTTGCTCATCAACGCGCCCTGCAGACGGTTGAGCGTGTCGCCGCCTTCGATCGCGATGGCTTCGACGCGGATCAGGATGCCGCCGGGAAATACTTTTGCATCCGGCACGTCTTCATATTTCAAAACGCTCGGCGGACCATTCTCGTGATAGACGGCGGCTTTCATGGCGATTTCCTCATGGCGATTTCGGTTATGAGGCAGTCTGCGCCAGCGCCGCGCGGAGGAGAAGACGATAAACCCTATCCGCAATTGTCGTGGGGTTATCGAGACCCATGCGCTGCAGGGCTTCCGTGCCGCCCGGGACGTCTGTGGCGAAGAGGCCCGACAGAGCAAACCCTGCCAACTGCGAACCGGACGCCTCTTTCAGGACATCGAGCGCGGGCAGCAAACGCTGCTCCGTTGGTGTGAAATCGGTGCCGAATGGAAACGGCGGTAACAAGCCGCGATCCGCCAGCGGCTTGAGCAATCGGATAATCTTCTCCGGCGTGTTGTCACGATGCGCAGCCGGGATTTCATAGCCGCGTGGAAGCTTGCCCGCATCCTTGGCGGCCTGCATCAGTTCCGGCTGGAAACGCGAGTCAGCAATCGAAAGCATGGCGGCGATCACGTCCTGATCCGATTTGCCGCGCAAATCGGCCACGCCATATTCGGTGACGATGATGTCGCGCAGGTGACGCGGGATCGTCTCATGGCCGTAAGTCCAGCGGATATTCGACGTCGTTTTTCCGCCTGCTGTGCGCGTCGCCCCCAGTGTGATGACCGAGCGCGCATCGGGCAGCGCGAAGGCCTGTTCGACAAAATTATACTGCCCACCGACGCCGCTGACCACGCGGCCATCTTCCAACCCGTCGGAAACCACCGCGCCCATCAAGGTCGCCATCATCGCGCTGTTGACGAAGCGTGCGCCGACGCGGTCCCCGCGCTTTTTCTCCTCGTCGCCATAAAGCTGGTTGGTGAAGGACACCGCCGTCATCTGGATTTTCGCCAGCTGTTCCGGCGGCATCTCACGCAAACGGCGGTAGAAGCTTTTGGGACCGAGAAAGAAACCGCCATTGATGAGAACGCCATCCACCTCGCGCTTGAGGACCCCGGCATCTATCAACGCGAGAAACGAGTCCACGAGCATTTCGGTGGAGGCGTAAAGTCCTTTGGAGAATGGCGCCCACTCCATAAAGACGGCATTGATCTCATCCGGCGCCAGCGCGCGGATGGCTTCGCCAAACACCGCATTCTCCCGCTGACGCAGGATCAGCGCATGCGCGGCGGCGTCGCCTTCCTGGCCGATGCCGATCTGCAAGGTGCCGCCATCAGGCAGCAGCCGTGCGACATGAAAGCCGGCGGCATATTCCAGAAGATCGATCGGCTCCTTCGGCGGCGCGAACAACGGGAAGTCATAAGCCGGTGCATCAAGGATGGAATGAAATTCGTCGGCGGCAATATCGCCATCACCCGGCATGAACGGAAGCTCGGAACTCACCTGCCCCACGAACAGGAAATTCGCGCGACCTTCGCGGCGCGCTTTCAAAAGATCGACCATGATGTCGGTGTTGCATGACAGGCTGTAACGGTCGCCGCGCTTCGCCACCAGTTGCGCCACGACATTCACATTCATGCCGAGAATGTAGCGCAGCGCATGGGTGTAATTCGCCGAGATGTAATTCTGCTGCGCCACCGGATTGTTCAGCCAGCGTCCCGCCAGAAAGAAGAACTCATTGACCTCGACGTTCGGCGGCAACTTCCCTGCCCGCAGCGCCTGCGCATAGACAAGCTCCGGATAACCGCCGAACAGCCGCTCGATCACCGGCGCCAGGAATCGCTTTTCCAGTTCGTTTCCGTAGCGTGGCTTTTCCAGCGTCAGGGCGGTGAATATTTTGAGATCGATCCGCCTGTCCGCAGCGGTCTGCGCGAATATCTCGTTGGCGATGTGGTTGGCCTTGCCCAGTCCCAGCGGCAGCGCCAGGACAACGCGCGGGCTCAGCTCCCCCAAAAGCGCGGCGGCCAGACTTTTGGGATCGTCGAAGATTTGCGGCATTGATGACTCGCGCGATGCGTCGCATATTGGCGCACCGCCGATGATCACGCCAGATGAGCGTCAAGCCTAACGCCGAAGACGAAGAAACGATTGCCGCCTCGCTTCGCCGCATGGATCTGCTGGCGGAAGGAGAGGCTTTTGCGGCGGACGTATTGGCCGGCGGCGTCTCCTGCGATGTGTGGCACGTGAAAACGGCGGATGGCCGCGAGGTGGTGGTCAAGCGCGCATTGCCGCGCCTGCGCGTCGAGGACGAGTGGAAGGCGCCTGCCGAACGCGCCTCAACCGAGGCCGACTGGTTTCGTTTCGTCGCCGAATTCGATCCGCGCCTTGTGCCGGAGGTGCTGGGCGAGGATCGCCCGCATCATATTTTCGCGATGGAATATCTGCCGCCCGAGAGTCACAAGCTTTGGAAGGCGGAGCTTGCGGCAGGACGCGCCGACGCCACGTTCGCCGCGCGCGTGGGCGAGACGCTGGCGCATATTCATGCCGCGTCCGCCAACCGCGAAGACGTGATGCACGATTTTGCGCATGACACCCAATTCTATGCGCTGCGGCTGGAGCCTTATCTGCTGCACACTGCGAAGAAACATCCCGATCTGGCCCCGCGCATTCGCGCTCTGGTGGACGGCCTGGCCAAGGCGCGTATTGCGTTGATGCAGGGTGACATCAGTCCCAAGAACATTCTCATAGGCCCGGACGGTCCGGTATTCCTGGATGCCGAGACGGCTTGTTATGGCGACCCGGCGTTTGATCTCGCCTTCTGCCTCAATCATCTGCTCTTGAAATGCGTGTGGCATAAGAAATTCCAGAACGCTTATCTGGAATGCTTCCAGGCGCTGGCGGATTCCTATCTTGAAAACGTGACATGGGAAGAGCCAAACGACATTGAAGAGCGGGCGTCGGCGTTGTTGCCTGCTTTGCTGCTTGCGCGGATCGCCGGAAAATCGCCGGTCGAATATCTCACCGCAGGAAAAGACAAAACTGCCGTGCGCGATGCGGCAAAGACTCTCTTCAATGCGAACTCACGCACCTTGTTCGCGCTGGCGGATACATGGCGCGCCACCTTGGGCAAATGACCGCCAGACCGCTGTGTTTCCACAGCGGCCTCCCATGCGACGCCATCAATACTCAGCGATGGTTCTCGTTTGGCGATTTGGATTTTTGCGGCGTGCCGTCGGGATCGTTCTTGAACGTGCCCGGCATGCCGTGACGCTGTTCCTGATCGGAACTCTGCTGCGCCTTCTTGGCGCGTTTATCCCGCAGATTGTCCTTGGAATTCTGGTTCGGGTTGTGCTGTTGACCCATCGCGTGCTCCTTCTTTGAGACGCGATTAAAACGCAGCATCGCCACAATGCGTTCCGAAAAATCGAATTACAAGCGCGTTCATTGGGAACATGAGGTTCCATGTCGGCGAAGCACACGCTATTTCGCGCTTTCGAGCTCCGGCGTCTTTCGACCGATATGTTTCACGTCGCCATCTTGCGGCAGATCGCGCGTCCACGCCGCGAATTCCAATGCGATGCCGTCGGGATCGTAGAAATAGATCGAGCGCACGAAGGTCGTCGGCGTGATTTCCAGACTCGCTTGCATCGGCGAGTCGTCATGGCTCACCACGCGCGTGCATTCGATGCCCTTCGCAACCAGCTTGGCGTGATATTCGTCGATCTTGTCGGCGGGCACATTGATCGCGACATGGTTCATCGATCCATGCGCGGACGGTCCCGGCAGCGGACCTTTCTGCGCCGAGGCGACGCCCGGCGCGGCATCGGGCGCGTTCGCGAACCAGAAGAAAGCTATGCAGTCGCCATTGCCGACATCGAAGAAGAAATGCTGCCCCATCTCGCGCGGCAGCTCGATGGTCTTGATGAGCGGCATGCCCAGCACGCCGGAATAGAACTCCACCGTCCGCGCCATGTCCTTGCAGACCAGTGCGAGATGGTTGATGCCGCAAAATTTGAATTCGCTGTTCTTCGGCCGCGACATGGACGCTTCTCCCGATTGGCTAAAGGAAGTGTAGCATGGGGCCGTGTCGTGCCAATGAGGGGATTCATGCTGCGCCGCATCGCGCTTTCGTCCTGCCTGCTGCTTGCCGCTCCGGCAGTCGCCGAGACGCCTGCCACAAAGCCGCCGGTTGTCTATGACGGCGTGACCGTGATCGACGGAACCGGCGCAGCAGCCAGGCCCGGCATGGCGATCATCGCACGCGACGGCCGCATCGATTCCATCGTGCCGTCATCGCAATGGAAAGCGAGGTTGGGAACAAAGCTTGCGGCAACGGCGCAGGTCGTCGATCTGCACGGCGACTATGCGCTGCCGGGCCTGATCGACTCTCACGTTCATCTCGCAACCGATCCCGATCCGGTGTTCGAGCAGGCGCAGCTTCGCCGCTTCATCTATAGCGGCGTAACCACGGTGCGCGACATGGCAGGCGACACGCGCGTGCTGAGTTTTCTTTCGCGCCAAACCATGCTGCACAAAATGGAAGGGCCGGACATCTACTACGCCGCGCTGATGGCCGGGACGCAGTTCTTCCATGATCCACGCACCGTCGCGTCTGCGCAAGGCGCAATGCCGGGCGATGTGCCATGGATGCAGGCGATGACGGATGGCGTGGACATTCCGCTCGCTGTCGCGCGGGCAAAAGGCACCGGGGCAACGGCACTCAAGCTTTATGCCGACATGACGGGAGAACTGGACGCGAAAATCACCGCGGAAGCGCATCGCCAGCATATGCTGGTGTGGGGACATGCGGCGACCTTTCCCGCTTCCCCCATGGAGGTCGTCGACGCGGGCGAAGACGTCGTCAGCCACGCCTGCATGCTGGCTTATCAGGCGAGCGCCACGATGCCGCCGGAATATCACCACCGCGCGCCGGTCGATGACGTCAAATTCGCCAATGGCACGCAGTTGCTCGCGCCGCTGTTCGCCGACATGAAGGCGCATCACACGATTCTCGACGCAACGATCTATGTCTACAAAGCGATGTGGGATGAAACCGGCTCCAAATCGCCGCCACCTTATTGCAAGACCGAATTGGCGGAACGCATCACCAAAGCCGCGCACGCGGCAGGCATCGACGTCTCCACCGGTACCGACGCCGATACCGATTGGGACAAGCCGCTGCCGTCGGTGTTCGATGAGATCGCCTTGCTGGTGAACGACGCGGGCTTTACGCCGATGGAAGCCATCCGCGCCGCGACATTGGTCGGTGCAAAGACGGTAGGCCAGGAGAAGAACCTGGGTTCGCTCGAAGCGGGCAAACGCGCGAACATCCTGTTCGTTGCGAAAGACCCGCTGGCAGACATCCAGAACCTCCGCACCGTCGTTCTCACCGTGAAGGACCCGGAAGAGTTCTGGCGCAACAAATATCCGCCGATCACCAAAGACGAAGCGAAGAGCGTGATCGCCGGACGGTGATCACTCCAGAAAGAATCGCGCCGACAGCTGGAACTGCGTTTCGGTCTGCCGCGGATCGATGCCTATTACCGCCCGTTCGCCGCGCTTGCTTGTCAGCGAAATGATTTCGCCGCTCAGCTTCAGCCAGTTCTCTGGCAGCCAACTCACAGCGGCGGTTAAGGCATAACCGTTCTCGCCGGTGGCCGGAGACCCGCCGAAGCTGTTGTAGGACCTGGTGTGGAAAACCTCCGCGCGGCCGGCGACGCGCCAATCGCCGCGCTCCCATCCGAGTAGCGCAAAGGCTGAGTTGTAATCCGTGGTAGCGGAGAAACTCGGCGCAGGCGCGATAACGGTCGAGCCCGTCAGTGCCTGCGCGATGATCGTGAATGCGTCGATGTGATGGGAAAATCCAGCATCCCAGAACTTTGTGCGCCACGCGAAGTAATCGTCCTCATGCGCGCTGGGATTGGCCTCGTTGTCGTAGTGGATCAGTTCCAGATGCCACTGGCGCGCGTCGTCCCATGATGCACCCGCATACCATCCCACGCGATTGTCGAATTCCTTGAAGATCGGCGTGCGGTCCGGCGGCCTGGCGCCAAACAACACGAGTGTCGCGTCGGGCTCGCGGAGATGATCGAACAACCCTGTCGGGCGGTCGTCCAGCGACCAACCGCGATCTGCCATGATCACACCCGCCGGATCGTTCACGCCGAAGCCGGATGCCATGAGAGTAAGCGTGCCCGGCTCACCCCGCCATTCCAGCGTGAACTCTGCGCCCACGGTGCGAAGCTCGTCGCCGAACCAGGAATTGATCGCCGACGGCGTGATCGTCCAGTAAGGCGACCACCCGATCTCCGTGTTCTCCAGGGAGAACGGCGCGAAGAATGCGCCCGCCTTCACCGACCAGCGCCACGGCGTCGTCGAAACTGGGCGATAGCGCACATAGCCTTCCAGAAGATCGAAAAATGTCTTCTGTTGCGGCTCGACGCGCCCGACGGCGACCACAAGGAGTTCCGGTGTCGGCGTCCAAGCGGCCTCGCCGACAACGCCGGCAAACTGGAAGTTTGAATCGCCTTTGCCGTAGCGGAGCTTACCCAGCCCGCCATCGAGCCACGTCCTGTCGCCGTCCGGCGGCGCAACCACACGCATATCCGCGTAGCCGCCGAACGAGAAATCGTCCGCATGCGCGGGCGCAATCGCGGCAAAGAAAGCGAGCACACCGAGCAGCTTGCGCGTCATGCCGCCTCGCTCACTGCGCCTGCAATCGGGAGCGCGATGGTGACGGTCGTGCCGTGTCCGACATGGCTTTCGAGCGAGAGCGCGCCGCCATGCAGTTCGACGACAGCTTTCGCGAACGGCAAGCCGAGACCGGCGCCTTGATTTTTCCCATCAAAGGCCAATCGCAAACGGTGAAAGGGGCGCACCACGCAGGCAAGCAGTTCAGGCTCCATGCCGATACCGCTGTCCCTAATCTGTATAACGAGTCGGCCTCGTTCGTCGTGCGCAGAAACGGTCACGCTGCCATGTGACGGCGTGAAGCGAATCGCGTTGTGCAGCACATTGTGGAATGCCTGCCCAAGCTTCGTGGCATCGCCTTCCACTTTCGGCCAAAGCGCGGGATCGCCCATGCATGCGATCTGCACGCCGGATTTGGCGGCGAATGGGCGCAGGCTTTCCATGACGCTCGCCATCTGAGCGCCGGGCGAAACTTTCTCGCGCTTGATGACTAGCCGGTTGGCTTCGGCTTCCGAAAGGTCGAGCATGCGTTCGACCAGCGTCAGAAGATGTTGCCCGGCGCCATGAATATCACGCGCATAGTCGGCATAGCGCGGCACGCCAACCGGTCCCATCACCTGCTCGCCAATCATCTCGCTGAAACCGACGATGGCGTTCAGAGGCGTGCGAAGTTCGTGGCTCATGTTGGAGAGGAATTGCCATTTCGCCTCATTGGCCCGAACGGCTTCGTTCATGGCCGTCTCCATCGCGGCGACCGCTTCGCGCAAGGCCCGCTCACGTTCGGAGATCGCGGCCGTCATGGTGGCGAGCGCGTCGCCGAGTTGCCCCACTTCGTCGCGGCGGGCTATGTGCGGTGGCGGCGTATAATCTCCCGTCGCGATGCGCCGCGCAGCTATGGACAACATCTCGAGCGGACGGGACACGCCGCGCACGATGAACGTGACGCCGACAAGCATGCCGAGAAGCCCCAGTAACATCACGCCCAGCATCGGCGCGATCACGCCGCGATAAGCAGCCAACGCCTCGTCCAGCGGATAATCGAGCATCGCCGCGATGGGCACGCTGCCTTGGGCCCGCTTCAGCGGCGCGGTGACCGCCAGATATTCCTTGCCGTCTTCCGTGATTACCGCGGATGAAGCGGTAATGTAACTCGCCGACGGCAGATCGACATGGCGCAGATGTGTCGCGGTTTCCGCCGCGATCATCCAGTGGCCGTTCGGCCCCAGCGTCGACAAAACGATCGCCCGCGGCGCCGAAGAAATCGCGCGCAACTTCTCCAGAAGCACGTCGTTGACCGGGATGCAGGCCGCGATGAACGCGATAGGAACCGGGGCGCGAACCGGAACGACGACGATCCAATAGATTTCGCCGGCCATCGTCACCAGCGCCGCGCTTTTGTCCGTGGCGGCGGCCCCTTGCAACAGAGCCGGATAGGGGAAAGCGCGCCCTGTTTCCGCCGCGCCCGTGTCGGCCGTCGTCAGGCCGTCGAGGCCGACGATCATCATCCGTGTGGCGCCAATGCGGTGGCCATGATTGCGCAAGGCCGAAAGCTCGGTGCCGGAATCGTGCTGTGCGATGGCGGAGCGAAGCGCAAAATCCAGCGACAAGACTTGCACGCCATCGGCCACGCGCTCCGATAGAAAATCAAGCTGGCGGGTGAAGATACCCATCGCGGCAGTGAGCTCGCGCTTTCCCCGCTCGACCAGATCGTGGCGGAGATAGGAATAAGCAAGGAACGCTGTCACGCTCTGCACGGCGACGAGCGTGACCACAAGAAACAGAGCAAGGCGATGGCGGAAGCTCATCGTCGGCCCCGCCTCAATACTTTCCCATGTGCATGTGCTTCATGCCGGACATCGACACGGCCATGAGCGATACCGGAATCGCGAGGGTCACTGGCGCGGTGGAAACAGCGACGGCTCGCGACGGCGCGGGTTTTCCCGGGGCCAATTGTGAGTGCCAGACATGGGCGTGATAAGCGCCGGCTGGGACACTATCGAATTGCACGCGGCCTTTCGCATCCGTCGCCGCGGCAAATGGCGAATCCGCGACATAGACATAGGTGATCATCTGATCGTGGATGTTGCATCCGATCGCCGAGACGCCCGGCGTGTCGAACGTAACCGGCGCAGAATGCTCGCCCTGATCGATCTCGAACTCGAACTGCTTGATCGCGGAGAACGAATAGACCTGATGCTTGGTGGTGTCGTTGTTGGTGAACACGACGTGACCGCCCCTGCGGATGAGGCTGACGAGCGGAATGAAGGTTTCGTGCCGCTGGTCGATGATCGCTTCACCGGGGACGTGGCTGGCGGGCAGCTCCGCATGCGTGTCCGAAACAAGCTCCACCACCGCGTCCGCAACCGGCTTTCCATCGGCGTCCTCGACAGTGACATACACGCCGCCGGCAAGCGCGGGCGACGCAGCTAAGGCAAATGCGAGGACAAGTGCGGCGCGGGTCATGCCCTTAGACTAAAGAACAATCCTTACCGGAGACTTTGCTTTGGGGTTTACGGACGGTAAATCCGGGCGGCTTTACCGCGTAAAAACGCAGCTTTCGCGCCATGGGCATCCGTGCAAAGGCGGCTAGTATCGGCCCGTCAGGGGGAGATTCGCATGTCGTTTTGGAACCGCCGCAAATCCGTGGACGCGCTCGCCGCGGTCGAAAGCGCGCACCGGCTGCGGCCGACCTTGAGCTGGTGGCACCTGATCGCGATGGGCGTCGGCGCCATCGTCGGCACGGGCATCTATACCCTCACCGGCATTGGCGCAGGTTTGGCGGGCCCCGCGGTCATTCTTTCCTTTCTGCTTTGCGGTGTAATCTGCGCCTGCGCGGCGCTGTGCTACGCCGAAATGGCGACGATGATTCCGGCATCGGGGAGCGCTTATACCTACAGCTATGCCGTGCTGGGCGAATTGCTCGCATGGATCGTGGGCTGGAGCCTGATCCTCGAATACACCGTGGGTTCCGCGGCCGTGGCCGTCGGCTGGTCCGCGCATGTCGCCGAATTTATCCAGGCTGCGGGATGGTCGGTGCCGGAGTCGCTCTTGCGCGGCACGTTTGCGGGCGGCCTCGTGGATGTGCCGGCAATCATCATCGCGGCGGTGGTCGCGATCCTTCTCATCATTGGAACGCGCGAAAGCGCCACGGTGAATTTCTTTCTTGTGCTCATAAAGATGGCGGCGCTGCTGTTGTTTGTGGTTCTGGCAAGCCAGGCATTCAATCCTGCAAATTTCCATCCCTTCATGCCTTACGGCTTCGCGGCACATGCCGATGCCGATGGCACTAAGCGCGGCGTACTCGCTGCCGCGGCGTTGGTGTTCTTCGCGTTCTACGGCTTCGATGCGGTTTCGACCGCTTCGGAAGAGACCAAAAATCCCGGACGCGATCTGAAGATCGGCATCATCGGGTCGATGGCGATCTGTACGGTGATCTACATTCTGGTCGCCGCCAGCGCGCTGGGCGCTTCACCTTTCTATGCCTTCTCGAAAAACGGCGCGCCGCTCGTCTTCGTTCTGAGCAGCCTGGGCCGTGGCTTTGCCGCACAGCTTGTCGCCGGCGCGGCGATCGTCGCGCTGCCGACCGTGATCCTCGTCCTCATGTATGGGCAAAGCCGTATCTTCTTCGTCATGGCGCGCGATGGCCTGCTGCCACCCAGCCTCGCCACCGTTCATCGCACACGCGGCACGCCGGTGTTAATGACGATCGTTTCCGGCATCGTTGTGGCCGCGATGTCCGCCACGCTCTCCCTGGACAGGATCGCGCTACTCGCCAACGCAGGCACGCTGTTCGCCTTCATGGCCGTGGCGGTCTCCATGCTGGTGATGCGCCGCCGCGAGCCGGATCGGGTGCGCCTGTTCAAGGTGCCATTGGCCTGGATCGTCGGACCCGTGTGCGTGATCGGCTGCGTTTATCTTTTCTTCAATGGGCTGCCGACCTTCACCCAATGGTGGTTCCTGCTGTGGAATAGCGCCGGATTGCTGGTCTATTTTGCCTACAGCATGCGTGCCAGCAAGCTTGCAAAAGCGGCCTAAAGCCTCGTTCTTTTCGAAGTGACGCGCAAGTCAAGTTTGCACACGGGCGTTGTGCGGCTGCGTCCTAACCTGCGGTTAAACCTCCGGGGCATAAGGTTATCGCCGGGAAGGACGCCTATGACCGAACGGCTTCAGAACGTCGGAACGGAGATAAATCCGACGGCGCTCGAAAACGAAACGCTCGCATTCCTGCTGCGCTATTGGAACGAAAAGCGCGGCGGTCGCGCCATGCCGTCACGCGCCGACATCAAGGCCTCGGAGCTGAAAGAGCATCTGGGCTGGATCATGCTTATGGAAGTGCTGCCGGGCTTCGTGGACTTCCGCTACAAACTCATCGGCACGCTGGTCACGCAATACTTCCTCGGCGATTCCACCGGGCTCACCGTCACCGAAGCTTTCAGCAAAGAGAAAAACGGTTCGGGAAAAGGAGTCGCGGCGATGTTCCGCAAATGCGCCCGCGACCGTTGCATCGTGCGTTCGTTCGGAAATGCCGGCTGGCTCGGCCGGGGCTTTGAAGAATTCGACTGTCTGTCGCTGCCGCTTTCGGACGACGGCGAGAGCGTGAACATGATCCTGCATGCTTTTGTTTTCGACAAATCGAGCGTGCTGCTCTCCCGCGAAGTAGCGCGCCACAATGGCGGCAGACTTCCGGAAGTTCCCAAACCCGTGGCCTGATTTTCCACAGGCCTTGCGGCTTTGCCCGTTCCTCCGCTAGCACTTTGCGCGGGGAGAATATGTATGTCCGATGCATCGAATGCTGCGGCGCAAAACAGCCGCATGAGTCTCGTCGTCGTCGCATCGTCGGCGGGCACCGTGTTCGAATGGTACGACTTCTTCATCTACGGCTCCGTCGCGCCGATCATCGCCAAGCACTTCTTCGCCAGCGCGGGCGAGACGCAGGGCTACATTCTCACGCTGCTGACATTCGCCGCCGGATTTTTTGCACGCCCCTTCGGCGCGATCTTCTTCGGGCGGTTGGGCGATCGCACCGGCCGCAAGCGCACCTTCCTCGTCACCATCACGCTCATGGGGCTTGCCACATTCGTTGCTGGCCTTCTTCCCGATGCGAACGCGATCGGTCTCGCCGCGCCCTGGCTGCTTGTCGGACTGCGTGTGCTGCAGGGCTTTGCCATCGGCGGTGAATATGGCGGCGCGGCGATCTATGTGGCCGAGCACGCGCCGCCCAACAAGCGCGGCGCATTGACTGGATGGATACAGCTTTCCGCCTCTATCGGATTGATCCTCGCGTTGGGCATTATTGTCGTCGTGCAGAATGCGGTGGGCGAAAGCGCGTTTGCGGATTGGGGCTGGCGCGTGCCGTTCCTCCTGTCCGCCGTGCTGCTGGTGATTTCATTGTGGATTCGCTTGAAGCTCGATGAATCCCCCCTGTTCAAGAAAATCCGCGAGGAAGGCCGGCTGGCGAAAGCGCCTTTACGCGAGGCGTTCACCA
>DASXHQ010000086.1:0-3779 GCA_036488415.1 Rhizomicrobium sp. | reverse complement strand
GAAGGTTCGACACACTGGCTGGTGAGACTGGGCGTTGGCCTTCTGGTCGCTTACACGCTCGGCTTCATTCTGTTCGCCGTGACCTTGCCGCGTGCGCCCGCAGAACTTCCACATGCGGATGGCATCGTGGCGCTGACCGGGGGCGGTGCGCGCCTGGATGCCGCCGACAAGCTTCTGGAGAACGATGCGGCACAGCGGCTTCTCATCAGTGGCGTCAATCCCGGCACGACGAAAGCGGAACTGAAAGCCATCGCGCATGGCGGACGGCGTTTCGATTGCTGCGCCGATCTGGGCTTTGCCGCCGCAGACACACATGGCAACGCCGATGAGGCGACGGGCTGGGTGCGCCGCCACGGCTACAACAGCATCATCGTGGTGACGGCGAATTATCACATGCGCCGCAGCCTCAACGAATTTTCGGCCGACATGCCGGGCGTGCGGCTGGTAGCTTACCCGGTCGATCCGCAGGGCATCGATCTGGATGGCTGGTGGCGCGATCCGCATGCGCTGCGTCTGCTGCACAGCGAATACGCCAAATATCTCGCCAGCCTCGTCATCACCCGTTTCACTCATAACGGCTGAGACGCGAATGGTCTTTCTGCGCTCCTGCCTGTTCTTCCTGTGGTTCGCGTTTGTCTCGGTGGTGATCGCGGTGGGCGGTGTGTGGGTTTTGGTTTTGCCACGCCGCATGACGGAAATTCTCTCCAAGACATGGAGCCGCGCGGTTCTGTTCGGCCTCAAATGGATTGCGGGCCTGGAATACGAAGTGCGCGGCACGAATCCCAAAGGCGGTGTGCTGATCGCGTCCAAGCATATGAGCATGTGGGATACGGTGATGCTTTATCTGCTGCTCGACGATGCCTGCGCGGTGGTGAAGCGTTCGTTGCTCAACGTTCCGTTCTATGGCTGGTATCTCTGGAAGGCCGGCGTCATCGCCATCGACCGCGAAGGCAAGGCGAGCGCGCTGAAACAGATGGTGGCGGAGGCGAAAACGGTGATCGCCGGGCAGCGCCCGATCTTCATCTTCCCCGAAGGCCACCGGATGCAGCCATATGCACCGCCGGACTACAAGCCGGGCGTCGCGGCGCTTTACACGCAGCTGGGCGTGGCTTGCGTGCCCGTCGCACTGAATTCCGGCCTGTTCTGGACGGGGCCTGCGGGCTTTCTAAAAAAGCCTGGCAAGGTGGTCTTAGAATTCCTGCCGCCGATTCCGTCCGGCCTAAAGCGCGCGACATTCATGGAAACGCTGCAGAACCGCATCGAAACCGCCACCGCCAAGCTCTTGGCCGAAGGCAAGCAAGACCTCGCTGCAAAAGGGATTTCATAACCCACATGGCTGGACGGAATGTCTCCACCCGGGCGGACGTGGCGCTAGCCGTCCAACTAGGGGGATAAGGAACTAGCGCGAGCAGACTGCTTTGCGAGAAGCGCGCCTTGCTGAACAAGAAATGCCGCTGTGTCGAAAAAGGTTTGCGCCTCGAGAATCTTCCCGTCGCGAATCCGCCAACGATATGCGGCCTCGAAGTTCAGCAGTTCGCGGTCTCGTTCGGTACCTCTGGGAGAAACGTAACTGGCGCTGACGTCGAAAAGGCCCCAGACGATCTCGCCCTTCGAGACGATCTCCTTCGTGACATAGCGTTGAAAATAGTAGCTGGTGGATATTTTGGAGAGAAGTGCCAGGACGTTGTTTCGGCCGCGGTACACGCCGCCGAAACAAAATTCTCCGCCCTCGAAAGAGGAGGCGCATTTCCAGACGACGTCTTCAGCAAGCGCGGCGCGCACCGGCCCCATGTCGGCCTCGCCCCATGCCTCAAGCACGGACTTCATGAGCTGTTCGGAGGGAGACATCCGCAATTTCCCCAGAAGCTGGGGGCCGAAACTAGACCCTCAGGGTTAAACCGCCGCTAACGGGAAAAGCGCATAACCTCAAACTGCGGCGACACAGAACACATAGAGAACATTTCTTGACTTTCGGACGCTTGCGCGTTACATCCTTGGGCCGCTCGGATGCTTTGCCGACGGTCGGAAAACGAGGCGATGAGCGAAATTTCCCGCCAGATCTGGGACATGAAGTACCGGCTGAAGCAGCCGGACGGCACGCCCGTGGACGGCGACATTCCCTCCACCTGGGCGCGCGTGGCGCTTGCGGCGGCGCGGGCGGAGGCTTCCGAACATCAACACGACGCGGCGCTGCAATTCGCGGGTGCGCTGGCTGGCCACAAATTCCTTCCTGCGGGTCGCATTCTCGCCGGCGCCGGCGCGGACCGCTCCGTCACACTCTTCAACTGTTTCGTCATGGGCACGATTCCGGATTCGATGGACGGGATATTCTCGGGCCTGCGCGAAGCGGCGCTGACGCTGCAGCAAGGTGGCGGCATCGGCTATGACTTCTCGACCTTGCGCCCCAAGGGTGCCCTGGTGAAGGGCGTGGGGGCGGATGCCTCCGGTCCTGTCTCCTTCATGGAGGTGTGGGACGCGATGTGCCGCACCATCATGTCGGCCGGTTCGCGGCGCGGCGCGATGATGGCGACGCTTTCCTGCGATCATCCCGACATCGAAAACTTCATCGACGCCAAGCGCGAAAGCGGACGGCTGACGATGTTCAACCTGTCGATGCTCGTGACCGACGCCTTCATGGATGCGGTGAAGCGCGACGCGGACTGGGACCTGAAATTCGGTGGCAAGGTTTATCGCACTGTCCACGCGCGCGAATTGTGGGACCGCATCACCCGCGCGACCTACGATTATGCCGAACCCGGCGTGATCTTCATCGACCGCATCAATGCGCAGAACAATCTCGCCTATTGCGAGACGATCCACGCGACCAATCCTTGCGGCGAACAACCTTTACCGCCTTACGGCGCATGCCTTCTGGGCTCGATCAATCTTGCGCAGTTGGTGAAGAATCCGTTCGGCGCGGACGCCGAGCTGGATGAAGAGGAGTTGGCGCGGCTGACGGCGACAGCAATCCGCTTCCTGGACGACATCATCGACGTATCGCGCTTTCCATTGCCCGAGCAGAAGCTGGAAGCGAAAGCCAAGCGCCGGATTGGGCTTGGCGTCACAGGTCTGGCCGATGCGCTGATCTTCTGCCGCGCGCGCTACGGCTCGGCGGAAAGCATTGCGCTGATCGAGCGCTGGCTGGCGGTTCTGAGTCACGCGGCCTATCGCGCCAGTGCGGAGTTGGCGAAGGAGAAAGGCGCGTTCCCGCTGTTCGACGCGCACGAGTTCCTCAAGCGCCCACACATCATGGCGCTGCCGGAGGACATTCGCGTGCAGATCGCGGCGCATGGCATCCGCAATGGGCTGCTCACCTCCATTGCGCCGACCGGGACGATCTCTCTGTTTGCCGGCAATGTATCGAGCGGCATCGAGCCGGTGTTCGCCTACACCTATACGCGTAAGATTTTGAAGGCGGACGGCACGCGCATCGAGGAAGAGGTGAGCGATTACGCCTACCGCAAATTCCGCGCGACGTTCGGCGAGGAAACGGCGCTGCCGGATTATTTCGTCAATGCGCAGGAGCTTTCGCCGGGCGAGCATCTGGCGGTGCAGGCGGCGGCGCAGAAATATATCGACAGCTCGATCTCCAAGACCATCAATTGCCCGCCGCAGATTTCCTTTCCCGAATTCAAGGAGGTCTACCGCATCGCCTATCAGGAAGGCTGCAAAGGCTGCACCACCTACCGGCCCAATGCGGTCACCGGTGCCGTGCTGCAAACCGATGCGGGCGAGAACCGCAGCACGGCGCTGGCCCCGATGCCGGCGATGAAACGCGC